>JACQSQ010000024.1 GCA_016211245.1 Candidatus Woesearchaeota archaeon | reverse complement strand
TTAAATAATTAGTATTAAAATGTTTTGGTTTTGTTAAAGGAATATTTTATCTTCTTCCAAGTCCTGCAAAAAAGTTTGTGGCAAGGTTGAAGTTCATTTTTGGTCTTTCCCTGTACAAATAGTCTTTTGGTATTTTGGTATATGGGTTGGCTTGGCTTATGCTAGTAGCTACGTTTTCATCACTAACAGGATCTAATGCAGGCAAATGTGAATCATCCCAAGGGCTTCTTGTTCCAGCGCGCATTTTTCGCTGCAATTTTCCCAAAATAATGTCAGCCAAAGGCATTCCATCTTCTGGCTCTGGACTGTTTTTACTATCATTATAAAAACTGCGAACTGCTTCCTGGTTTGTTGTAATGTCACTCATTAATCCTGATGCGCATTGTATGCTGTCCTGGACAATGACTGTTCCTGATACATTAGGGTAAATTATAAATGTGCACGAATAAACATTATTCTGCTTATTTACATATACTTCTAATTGCCCACCAACTCCAGAACTAGTCTGTACAGGATTAGCTCTGATTATAAGCGCTCTTGAAGTTCCATCAGCAGGCAAAGTGGTACTTGTAGGATGCCTGATTACTTGTGCGCCTTGAAAATATGAATTTGCTAGGGGAATGTATTCCCTTAACGTTCTATTAAGAACTTCAGTATATCTTGTTTGTCTTTCTGTACCTCTGACGCTAAGCAAAGGCAAAACCGTTTGGTCATCTACATTTATTGTTGGAGGAGGCAAAGGATTTCCATTCTCGTCTACTTCTGCCCATTTTATTGTGCCGTTAGCAATTGAAGGCCCTTCTCCTTCAACACTGCGTAAACTCCTCCTGCCAGTTTCGTTAAACCTCGTAAGAAGAGTCATATCATTTGGAAAGCCATAAATTTCACCGTAATCATTTGCTCCGGCCCTTGCGTTTCTTTTTGCCCTTCTCTCAAGATTATTATTGCTTTCAGGGAAAACCACTAATACGCCTTGTCCTGAAGATATGTTCTTCACTTCCCAATTTCCGCTCTCAACCATTCCTTGCACTCCGCCAAACATAACAGGGCTTCCACTATACGGCGCATCAGTACCTCCGTCAAGAAATCTGCCTCTTGCAGAATAATTATTCTGTGTTGGAGGAGGATTTCCGCCGCCATTGTCAGGAGGGGTTGGAGTTGTTGGCGGTGGATTGCTTCCCTTACTGCATCCAGCTAGTATCGCCAATAAAGCAACGGGAAGCAGCCAGCGATAATTTATGCCATGGTAAGCTCTTCCCTTTTCAGCAAAAGCACTTGAGTCTGCATCAGCAACAGATTCTTCCAGAGGATTGCCTCTATTTTGAGAATCCAAATTTCTATCGTTAAGCCCCAACGTGATTATTTTCGGCATTTTCCAGCCATATCCCTATTTGATATATTATACTTATTCTATTTACTATTTATAGAGTATTTAAATCTTTCGGTTTTTAGTGACTAAGAAGTGGTGATTTGTATATAGTTTATATATCCTATTTAAACAACAAAATTCCCTTATCTGTGATAAGTGGTTTAAGTGTACTACTGGAGTGAACCCCATTAAGTTTACGGTCAGTTAAGAGACGGTTTATTTAAAACCTCTGCTTCAAACTCTGCTGGAGGCACATACCCAATACGGGAATGCAGCCGCTTCTCATTGTAAACCAAATCAATAAAATGCTTGATGTTTGCATACGCTTCCTCAAATGTCCTGTATTCTTTGATATACGCCTCCTCCACTTTGAGAGTTTTCATAAAACTCTCTGCAAATGCGTTATCATATGCATTTCCTTTTCCACTCATGCTGATTGTAATCCCAAGTTCCTTGAGCCTATCAGTGTACGCCTGAGAGGCATATTGCACTCCCCTGTCTGAATGATTAATCATTCCAGTAAATCCCAGATGCTGTCTTGAAGCAATTGCCATATTCAGCGCATCGAGCGTCAACTGAGCATCAATGTTAATCCCCATGCACCATCCAACACATTTTCTGCTGAAAATGTCTAATATTGCTGCAAGATATGCAAATCCAAGAGGCAGATAGATGTACGTGATGTCCGAAACCCAAAGCTGATTGAGTCTCGCAACAACCAAACCTTTTGCAAGATTTGGATAAACTTTCAGCCCATGACCAGACTGAGTGATTATCGGCCTGAACTTCTTTCTTCTGACGAGAAGATTATTCTCTTTCATCATGCGATATACTTTCTTATGATTGATTTCCTGGCCCTGGCGATGTAGCTCCTTTGTCATTCTTCTATAGCCATATTTTGTAAACTCAAGAGCAATCTGTTGCATAACTTCCAGCGCTTTATTACCAGAGTTTGGTGGGGGCTCCCGCGTTTTCCATTTGTAGAAGCTTTGTTTGCTAACCTCAAAGGCTTTGCAAGCCTTTTCTTTTGGGAGAGAAGTTGCTTCTATCATTTTGTATACTTCCTCATGCTTAGCTCTTCTGCCCTCAATTGTCTCAAGTGTCCTGTTCTTTTTTTTAAGAGGTCAATCTCAACATAGAGCTGGCCTATCAATCGCTCATACTGAGCGATTTTTGCTTCTTGCTTCCATAATTTTCCGTTGCCCTTGAAAGCTCCATGAGGGTCTGACTCGTGCTCTTTCTTCCAGCGATGCAGCATATTCAGATGGATATCCTGCTCCCTGCAAATCTCAGCCGGAGAACTAGAAATCTAGCTGCTCAACAACCGACTGCTTGAACTCTTTTGTAAACCTTCTTCGTGAACCCATTTTGACACCTCACTCGTTTTTTGTATGTTGGGTATCTCATAACTATTTGTCTACTTTTAGGGGTTCACTCCAACCCCGCTTCTTACCACCCTTTACTTACCACCTGATGATTTACCAATACCATTCAATGACAAGATTTAAATAAACATACTTCAGCAGCTATTCTGATTAAAAGAGGTTGAAATGAGTTTTCATATCTTATCTATAGTATTAGCCGGAATCCTTAGCTTCTCGGATTATGTTACGGAGCATATATTCTCAAAAAAATTAAGGACCAACCAAAAGATAGTGTCTTTTTCCGCAGGAGTTGCGATAGCTTACATCATCCTTCACCTGTTTCCGGAAATATCTTCAAATGCCCTGATAAGCGGCAGAAAGCTTTTCCTGTTCGCGCTATTAGGATTTGTATCGTTAAACCTGATAGAGCAATACGTGTACAAAAGCATGGGCAGGATGAGGAATATGACTTCTTACCATAAAACACTGCATGTTGCGTATTTTTTTGTTTATAATTTTCTTATAGGGACTGTGCTTGTCATTTTTGCTGCTAAAGGGCTCAAGCAAACATTGCTTTTTTTCGTGCCCTTTTTGCTGTACATAATCGCGGAAATATTGCCGCAGGAGATTAAATTCAAGAGCAGCATATCAAAAGTGGCATATTCTATGGCTCCAGTTGCAGGCGCCATTGCCGGCATTTATTTGATAGACTTTTTTGCCTCTGTTTTTGGACTGACAATCTCTTTCATGACTGGAACTTTGCTCTATATTGTGATAAGGGAGAGCCTGCCCAGCGACAAGGCAGAGAAGCCGTTTTATTTCATAGCAGGGGTGCTTTTTTATACATTGATAATTTATCTTAGCTGGAGCATATAGTCCTTACCAAAAGAAAAATTATTATACTAGGTAAATGCCCATTTGCATCTTTTGTGAGGTGATAATGACGGTTAAAAAATCTGCGAAAAAAACAGCGAAAAAGCCCGATGTTAAAATATACACGACAGCCACCTGCCCGTGGTGCATGAAAACAAAAGATTTCCTGAAGCAAAACAATATCAAATACCAAGAAATGAATGTGGGCCTGGATGAGAAGGCAAGACACGAGATGTTTGAGAAATCCGGGCAATTTGGGGTGCCTGTTACGGATGTTAACGGGACAATCATTGTGGGGTATGACAAGGAAGCCTTGAAGAAAACTCTCGGCATATGACTGCCTCTTTTTTATTGTGCGATATCTTTAAAAATGCCCAACTATTCAGTTTCTGCTTATGAGAAGAACAAAGATAATCGCCACTATAGGCCCGAAAACAGAAAGCGAGAGCATGATAAGAAAACTTGCCGAGGCAGGCATGAATATTGCAAGGATAAACATGTCGCATGGCACATCAGAATGGACTTCCAGGGTTGTTGGCAGGATAAAGAAAGTAAGCCAAAACATGCAGTTTTCTATAGGGATAATGTTTGATACCCAAGGGCCTGAAATAAGGACTAGCGCGACAGAATACGGGCTGGAGGCTGGCGACATGTTTAAGATAGCTGTGAGCAGCGCCTGCGACATACAAGAGGGAGAGAAGCACACTTTTGTGGATTACCAGAATCTGATAAAAAAGGTAAAGAAGAACGACATTATAATGATTGACAACGGCCTTATTGCCCTGAAAGTTTTGGAGGTCGGTCCGTACCATATCAATTGCAGGGTTTTGAACAGGGGCTCTTTGGGAAAGACAAAAAGCATAAACATGCCGGGCATAAGGACTGATTTGCCTTCTGTAACAAAAAAAGACATTGGGGACTTGAGGCTTGGAGCAAAGCTCGGGATGGATTTTGTGGCGCAGTCATTCGTCAGAAGAAAGGAGGACATTCTTGAGATGAGGAAGCTGCTCGCGGCACTTAGGTCGAATGCCATGGTCATAGCAAAAATCGAGGATCAGGAAGGGATTGAAAATATGGACGAGATAGTCAATGAAGCTGATGGAGTTATGGTGGCAAGAGGGGATTTGGGAGTTGAAATTCCAATCGAAGATATTCCGATAGTCCAGAAGCAGATGGTTGACAAATGCATTGAGGCGGGCAAGCCGGTTATAATAGCCACGCATCTTCTTGAGTCCATGATACACAACCCAATTCCTACAAGGGCCGAGGTTACTGATGTGGCAAACGCCGTTTTTGAAAAAGCCGACTGCATAATGCTTTCAGGCGAGACAACAAAAGGAGAGTATCCTGCTGAATGCGTCAAGACCATGCACATTATAACGAAAAACACCCAGAAGCGGCTTAAGTTTAATCCGGGCAGCGGCTTCAAGACAAAAGATGTTAAAGAAGCAATAGCTTTTGGCGCGTGCATAGGGGCAGAGAATCTCGACGCAAAAGCCATAATTGTATTCTCGAAAACCGGCAGGCTGCTCAGCATGGTGGCAAAAAGAAGGCCTAATGTAGACATTTTTGCTTTTACTGACAGCGGGGAAATGAGAAGAAAGATGATGGCTTACTGGAGCACTTTCCCGTTCCTGATAAGATTTGAAGATAATTTTGAGCTTATGGTCAAGAAGGCCATTGGCATCCTGAAGCAGAAAAAATTTCTGGTCAAGGAAGACAGGGTCATGGTAGTTTCAGACGCCAACCCGAAGAAAGACGCAGAAATTCTGGAGATAAGGGAGATATAATCCGATAATAATTTATATTCTTATTATTAGGTGCAGGCTATGAATTACATAGAAGTCCAGAATCTTGTAAAGGCGTTCAAGGAAAGGGGAAAGGCAATAACTGCAGTAAATAATGTATCATTCAGCGTACGAAAAGGGGAAATCTTCGGATTGCTTGGGCCAAATGGCGCCGGAAAATCAACAACAATCAACATGCTCACAGGATTGCTTGAAAAGGATTCCGGAAACATAAAGATATTGGATTTTGATCCGGATAAAAACTGGGAGTATGTGAAGAATAACTCAAATGTTGCAACAGCATATTCCTGGCTTTCAGATGTCCTTACAATAAGGCAGAATTTAAGGGTATACGCGAAATTATACGGAGTTAAAAATTATGAGCATAAGATAGACGAATTGCTGGAGATGTTTGAGCTGAAAAATGTTGCGGACAGGAAGATAATAAGATTAAGCTCCGGCGAAAATACAAGAGCAGTTTTATGCAAGGGGCTTATAAATAATCCAAAAGTCCTGTTCTTGGATGAATGCACCGTAGGTTTAGATCCTGACATTGCGGACAAGACAAGGGGCATAATAAAGGATTACCAGAAAAAGAATGACTGCACAATACTTTTTACGTCCCATTATATGTACGAAGTCGAGGAGCTGTGCGGCAGGATAGCTTTCATGTCAAATGGAAAAATTATAAGAATTGACACCAGCTCGAATCTTAAGAAATTAATCAAAAAACACACTGTCGAGATTGCAGTCAAGAAAAATATCAAGCTGCTCAAGGAATTCCTGAAGACAGAAGGGGTTGATATTGTTTTTGAGAAGGACAACAGCATAGTGTTTGAAGTTACAACCGAGGAAGACAAGATGTACAAAGTAATCAGCAAAATATTCCACAAGGGCTTTATGCTGAGCAACCTGCATGTTAAAGGCCCTACTTTGGACGATATTTTTATCAAAATAGCGAGGGGGAAATGAAGCTTCACAGAATTAATGCATTATTGCTGAAATATTATTATATAACCATCAACAGAATAGACCGTCTGTTTGACATAATATACTGGCCTATACTGGACTTGTTTATTTGGGGATTTACAGCGCTATTCATACAAAAATTATCGGATGTGAATGTCCTGAGCATGCTTCTTGGAGGTGTAATATTGTGGGTTTTTGTATGGCGGGCATCGCAGGATATTGCAGTCTTCGTGCTTGAAGATTTCTGGTCCAGAAATTTATACCATTTATTCAGCTCGCCTGTAAAATTAAGCGAGCATTTGGTTTCAATCATCATAATGGGATTTTTAAGGGCTTTGGCCACTTTTGTGCTTATGTGGGCTGTTGGAATGATTTTTTATTCCTTTAACATACTGGACATTTCGCCATTGCTCATAGCCTTTTCAGTATTGCTATTGACTATTTTTGGCTGGGCCATTGGACTATTTGTGGCTGCTTTCATTTTTAGGTTTGGGCAGAGAATACAAGTGATGGCATGGAGCGTTACTTTTTTGCTGTCGCCTTTTGCATGCGTATTCTATCCCCTGTCTGCATTGCCGGATTGGGCGGCAAGAATAGCTGCAGCCATACCTGCAACCTACGTCTTTGAAGCGATGAGGGCAATGATAAATGGAGATCCGATAAACAAGGCAGGATTGGCTTATTCCCTGATATCCAGCATTATTTTGTTTGTTGCAATGGCATTCTTCCTTGAGAGGTCTTTTAGGAAATCAAAGAAGACTGGGTTATTGGCGAAAGGGGATTAGATGAAAATTCGAAAAGCAAGATTAAGGGATGCGCGAAGAATCAGCAGGCTAATGTGTGATACTATTCGGCTTGTAAATAGCAAAAATTACTCTCAAAATCAAATAAAGGTTTGGGTGAATTCAAATACGACCACAAAAATCAAAGAAAGCATAAACAATTCCAATAAATTAATTTTTGTTGCAACGGATAATGGCAAGATTGCCGGAGTAGCTTCTTTAAATCTTAAGGAAATGGAGCTTGGCTCATTGTACATCAAACATAACATTCATAAAAAAGGTATTGGAACAAGGCTACTGGAATACATCGAGAGATACGCTAAAAATAATGGCTTTAAAAAGCTAAAATTAGGCTCGACAATAACAGCTCTGGAGTTTTACAAAAACAATGGCTATAAAACCATAAGAAAAAATCATTACATAATCCTTCAAGGTGTTAAAATACAGTGTATATTGATGTCAAAGAGATTAATTTAGGAATCTTTAAAAACAACCTTTTCAATTACTGGCTAAAATGCAAACTTTTGATTTGATTGTCATTGGCGCCGGCTCTGGATTGAATGTGTCATCTGCTGCAGCCGATAAAGGCATGAAAGTCGCTGTTGTAGAGAAAGGTCCGATGGGCGGAACTTGTTTGAACAGGGGATGCATACTATCTAAAATAATAATACACAGCGCCGATGTTGCTGAGACAATTAAAAAATCAAAATTATTTGGCATCAATTCAAAAATAAATTCTATTGATTTTGAAAAAATAACGTCAAGAGCATCAAATATTGTTGACAAGGATGCAAAGGAGATAGAGGAAGGAATTAAAGAAGACAAAAACACTACTTTGTTTAAGGTTGAAGCTAAATTTGTTGCTGAAAGGACATTGCAAGCCGGAAAAGAAATAATAAAAGGAGAAAAAATAGTCATTGCTGCCGGAACCAGGCCGACAATTCCAAACATAGATGGATTAAAGAATGTTGATTTCATAACAAGCGATGAAGCATTAAGATTGAGAAAGCAGCCAAAATCCATGACAATCCTTGGAGGAGGATATATTGCTGCCGAGCTGGCCCATTTCTATGGTGCTCTGGGGACAAAAATTAATATAATCCAAAGAGGAAACTTCTTAGTGCCGAATGAAGACGAGGAAATCTCAAAAAAATTCACGGAGATTTTCAGGAAAAAATATAAGGTTCTGACTGGATTTCAAGCTACAGAGGTTAAAAAAAATGGTAAAAAATTCATAGTCACGGCACAAAATTCCAAATCAAATAAAAGATTAGTTTCTGATGTTATTCTTGTTGCAACTGGAAGGACGCCAAATACAGACATTCTGGATGTTCAAAAAGGAAATGTTGAAACTGATGAAAAAGGCTTTGTTAAAACAAACCAATACCTGGAAACAACTGCAAAAAACACATGGGCTTTAGGCGACATAGTTGGAAAATTCTTGTTCAAGCACAGCGCAAATTTAGAAGCACAATATGCTTATTATAATACAATAGGAGGCAAGAAAATAAAAGTTGACTACTCCGCAATGCCTCATGCTATCTTTTCTTCTCCACAGATTGCAGGGGTTGGACTAAGAGAGCAGGATTTAAAGGCAAAAAATATTGATTATGCTGCTGGAAGATACGACTACATCAATTCTGGAATGGGGCTTGCGCTGCAGGACGAAGAAGGTTTTGTAAAAATCTTTGCAGACAGAAAAACAAGGAAAATCTTAGGTTGCCATATTTTGGGAACACACGCCTCAACTTTGATTCATGAGGTCATTGTTGCAATGAAAAATAATTTAAGTGCTGATGCAATCTCAAATTCTGTTCATGTGCACCCTGCATTAAGCGAAGTTGTGCAGAGGGCTGTCTTGAATATAGAATGGTAAATAATAATTAAAAAAATAAATAAAAATTCTAAGTCACCGTAATGCCGGCTTTCATGCCGTAAGCGACAGCCCAGTACTCGAACTTGCCTTTCTCTTCAAACACAATGGAAAAGCTTTCTCCTGGCTTTATCAACTCGCTGTTTTTGTAAAATTTGCCTTCCATGAATATCGTCAGAGTTACATCTATCTTATCATTGTTTTCCCAAGTTACAGTCGAGCCAGAGGATATTTCAAGCTCGGTTTTGTCAAAGCCTTCTTTGCCTAAGATGGCCACTATCGTAGTGGTTTTGGGCTCTTCGGATTTTTGCGGCTGCTGCTGGATTGACTGCGGTTGGACAGGCTCAGGCTGCGGCGCCGGCTGTGGCTGGCTAACAGGCTTTGTCTGGTTGGCTACCCTTTTAACTGTTATCTTGCTTTCTGCCTTGGCAGCTTTCGTGGCATTCGATTTTGCAATAGTTGCTGTGACTTTTCCTGTTGCTGAAGCAGCAGTCCCAGTTTTTGCTGTTGCAGCTCCAGATGCCTTAGTTGCTGACATTGCCTGGCTTTTATCCATCTTATCCACGCTTTGGTTTGCACTTGCTTGCTGCTGCACAGCGCAAGCCGATAGAACTAGTAACAATATGGCTAAAACTAAAAGTATTGTTTTCATCTTATTCCTCCCCATCACCTCTGGATCATAATTCTTTGCACTATTATATATATTTTGTGATTGGAAGGGCAGCGTTCAAAATGTCAGTTTTGCCATCAATTTGCGAAGCTACTCAACTTTAATCATTAAGCAAAATTCGAGGTTCCAGATAGAATTTTGCAATCAACATGCACCATCCAAAGCTGAGCCGATGACAAAACCGAGGCTTTGCCGAGATTTTGAACGGCACCGATTGGAAGCGTTGAAAATACAAAAACCTTATAAAATAATGCGCAAACTCTTTTTAAGGGTGGTTAGGTGCCTTTTAGAACAGAGAAAGATGTGATGGGCGAAGTAAAAGTCCCTGCTAATTCTTATTACGGGGCTTTCACGCAAAGAGCCAAGACAAATTTTCAGATTAGCGGCATAAAAGCGCCAAAGGAATTTCTGGCTGCCCTGGCAGCCATAAAAAAAGCTGCTGCCCTGGCCAATATCCAGCTTAGGCAACTGGACGAAAAACTCGGGAATGCAATCTTGACGGCAGCAGACGAAGTTATTGCCGGAAAATTCGATGATTTTTTTGTTCTTGATGTATATCAGGCAGGGGCTGGAACCCCTTTCAACATGAACTGCAATGAAATTATTGCCAACAGGGCAACAGAGATTCTTGGAGGAAAACTTGGGCAATACATTGTCAACCCAAACAACCATGTCAATATGGCCCAAAGCACAAATGATGTCATTCCGACAACAACCAGAATTGCAATTTTATTTTCATTAAGAGACTTGATTGCAGAAGCAAGAAAATTTGAGTGGTCATTGAGAAAAAAAGCGGAAGAATTTTGGCATATCCTAAAAATCGGCAGAACTCATTGGGAAGATGCTGTTCCTGTAACGCTAGGACAAGAATTTGAGGCTTATGCTGTTTCTGTTGCGAAAGATATACTCTATATTATTGATGCTTCTGAAAGGCTCAGGGAGCTGGGGATAGGGGGAACGGCTATAGGGACAGGCATCACAACACATCCTAAATTCCATGAAACAATCGTCAATAAATTGAGCGAATTGACAAACCTGGATTTGAAATGCACAAAAAATATGATAGAGCTGACTCAAAATTACAACTGCTTTTTTTCATTTTCCAGCACTTTGACCTCATTGGCCATAACATTATACAGGATTTCAAACAACCTCGGCATTTTGAACTCCGGCCCAAAAGGCGGAATTTCAGAGATAATGCTGCCGGATGTAGAGCCTGGCTCTTCAATAATGCCGGGCAAGATAAACCCAAGCATTCCTGAATGCGTCATAATGGTCTGCTATGATGTGATGGGCAAGAGCAAGGCCGTTGAATTGGCAGCGCAATACTCCATACTTGAACTGAATGTGATGGGGCCGGTCATCGCATACAACATCCTGCAATCAATGAAATTACTGACCAATGCCCTGAAGATGTTCAGGGAATCCTGCATTGACGGGATAAAGGCAAATGAGGAAAGATGTCTTGAATTGCTTCACAAGAGCACGGCAATTGCAACGGCATTAAATCCCTACTTGGGCTATGGGGCTGTTTCAAAGATTGTGAAAGAAGCATTGAAAGATAATAAGACAATAAAAGATGTTGTTTTAAAATATAAATTAATCGATGAAATTGATTTGAACAGAATACTATCTCCAGAGGAAATGACAAAGCCGAAGGAGCCGGATAAGAAATTGATTGAAAAAATAAAAGACTCCGATAATTACAGGGAGTTTTTGGAGGGGTTATAATGTCAAGATCAAAAATATCAATAATAGGGTCAGGAGCAGTAGGGCTGGCAACAGCTCAGTGGATTGCTTCCAAAGATCTTGGAGACATTGTTTTGGTTGATGTAGTTGACGGGCTTCCCCAGGGAAGGGCACTGGACCTGCTCGAGTCGAGCCCGATAGAAGGCTTTGACTCCGATGTCATGGGAACAACTAACTACGAGGATACAAAAAACTCGGATATAGTGATAATAACTGCGGGTCTGCCCAGAAAGCCCGGAATGTCCAGAGATGACCTAGTTGCTGTAAACTCAAAAATTGTAAAGGAGGCGTCGCAAAATGCGGCGAGACATTCTCCAAACGCAATTTTGATTGTTGTAACTAATCCGCTGGACGCGATGGTGCATATAGCCGCCAAGGCCAGCAATTTTCCAAAACACAGGGTTATTGGGATGGCGGGCATTCTGGATTCTGCAAGATTCAGAACATTTGCATCGAAAGAGCTTGATGTTTCTGTAGAGGATGTGCAGGCAATGGTGCTTGGGGGGCATGGGGATTCAATGGTCCCATTGCCGAGATATTCCACAGTGAATGGCATTCCTTTATCCGAGTTATTGCCCAAAGAAAGGCTGCACGCCCTGATTGAAAGGACAAGAAAGGGAGGTGAGGAAATAATAAATCTGCTTAAAACAGGCTCCACCAGCTTTGCTCCGGCATCAGCCATTACCGAAATGATTGAGTCGATACTAAAAGACAAAAAAAGAATATTGCCATGCGCTGCTTACTGCGATAAGGAATACGGTGTTGGAGGGTATTTTGTAGGAGTGCCTGTTAAGCTGGGCAGGAATGGGGCAGAAAAAGTTATCGAGCTGAAGCTTGCTGATGACGAGAAAGAATTATTCAGAAAATCGGTGGAGCATGTAAAAAGCCTTGTAGCTTCGGCTGAGAAGTTTTTGTAGATAAAGTGAAAAGACTATTTATAAAAAATAAAAATGGAGAAAAATTAGCTGGCATTCTCCACGAGTCAAAATCAAATAAGCTAGTTATAGTCTGTCATGGCAGAGTCTGTTCTAAAGACGAGCATTTCTATCCAGAATTGTGCGAGAAACTTGCAACAAACGGATTCAATGCTTTCAGGTTTGACTTTTCAGGAAACGGTAAAAGTGAAGGAAAGTTTGAGGATTCAACAATAACAAAGGAGATTGAAGACATAAAATCGATTGTTGATAATTTCAAACGAAAAAATTATGAAATTTTTTGTCTTATAGGCCATTCTCAAGGCGCAGTTGAAGTTTTGCTGCACCAAGCAAAATATGGCTCTACAAAATCTGTTGTGGATATTGCAGCTTATGCAGACCAAAGAGATGCAACAACAAATAAATTTTCAGAAATGCAGATTGAGGAATTAAATAAAGTAGGTTTTCTGCAATTAAATGCATGGGGAAAAACATTTAATGTGTATAAACAATATTTTTATGACAGGGCTAATTACCGGGATATAAGGAAAGAAGTAGAAAAAATAAAAGTTCCAATTCTTGTAGTTCATGGTACAGGAGACAAGGATGTTCCAATAGCCAATTCAGAAAAGATTGTGCCAGCGCTGAATAAAAAAAGCAAATTCATTCCATTAAGCGGAATGGACCATTTTTTTGAAGATAGAAATTATAGGGCTGAACTGATAAATCACATTATTAAATGGCTTAATTCTTTATGAGGTCTTATCAGCCAGCTCAATAAAATACTCATGCACTCTTTTATCGTTAGTCAGCTCAGGGTGAAATGTCGATGCCAAAATATTATTTTGCCTGACCAAAACGGGCTTGTTGCCTAGCTTTGATAAAACTTTAATTCCATTTCTGGCTTTTTTAATCACGGGCGCCCTGATAAAAATTCCATTAAACTTTCCTATTCCATCAATATTTAACTCACTTTCAAAACTATCAATTTGCCTTCCGTAGTCATTTCTTTTAACGGAAATATCCAATAGGTTTAATCTTGGCTGGCTGCTTCCTGCAATATACTTTGCCAACAATATTGCGCCTGCGCATGTGCCGTAAATCGCCATTCCCATCTTGTATTTTTTGATTATTTCCTTGTCTAAAGAATGTATCTGCATCAAATTTCCGATTACTGTGCTTTCACCGCCGGGAATTATCAGGCCATCAACATCTTTTAAGTCTTCCGGGAGCCTGATTTCTGCAGCATCAATCTTGCATTTTTTTAGCATCTCAATGTGCTCCCTGAAATCTCCCTGCAGGGCAAGAACTCCTATTTTTGGCATTTTGTTGATTTTTTTATTTATTGCATTTAGCGCTTAATGTTTTTGTTCCACTTGCGCTTGACAATGAGCGCGATTCAAAAATGAAATAAACAATAAATTTAAATTAATAAAAATCTTTAATTTCCCCTTTCCTGCAGCCTGATATCCAGCTCCTTGATGTCAAGGCCCTTCATTGCATCCCCCAATCCTTCTGAAACTTTTGCTATCAATTTAGGATTGTTGAAATTGGTTGTAGCCTCTACAACAGCCTTTGCCATTTCGTAGGGCTTCTGGCTTTTGAAGATTCCGGAGCCTACAAAAATACCGTCGCATCCCAAAAGCATCATTAATGCCGCGTCAGCTGGGGTTGCAACACCGCCTGCTGCAAAATTCACCACTGGCAATCTTTTGAGATTTTTTGCCTGAATTAATAATTCGACAGGGACTTTGTGCTCTTTTGACTTTTCATTTAATTGCTTTTGGTTCATAGACTGCAATGCTTCAGTCTCTTCCTTCACAGCCCTTATATGTCTTACTGCCTCGATTATGTTTCCGGTTCCAGCCTCTCCTTTTGTCCTTATCATTGCAGCGCCTTCATTTATCCTTCGCAATGCTTCTCCGAGATTCCTGCAGCCGCAGACAAAAGGAACCTTAAAATCATGCTTGTTCACATGCTTTTCATCTGCCGGTGTCAGGACTTCAGATTCATCAATATAATCGACTCCCAGAGCTTCCAGAACCCTTGCTTCTGCAATATGGCCAATCCTGCATTTGGCCATGACGGGAATACTAACAACATTCATTATCTCCTTTATTTTCAGTGGGTCAGCCATTCTTGCAACGCCCCCGGTCTTTCTTATATCCGCCGGAACCCTCTCCAGGGCCATGACTGCAGCAGCGCCTGCTTTCTCGGCTATCTTCGCCTGCTCTGCCGTTACAACATCCATTATGACGCCACCCTTCAGCATCTCAGCAAGCCCATTTTTCAGCAGAAACGTGTTTTTTTTAATTTTGAATCCCCCTTCTGGACAATAAGCAATGGAATATAAAGGTTTTGGAAAAATTTATGCTGCCACATATCGCTAAATTTATATACTTTAGAGTTCAAAATCCTAAAATAGGGGTGGTATAATGCCAGAAGAAATGAAAGTAGGCAGAGTGACCCACTACTTCCCGAAGATAAGCGTTGCGGTAGTTGAGGTTACAGATGGCAGCATAAAAGTCGGGGATAGCGTGCATATAAAAGGGCATACGACCGATTTCATGCAAAGAATCAGCTCGATGCAGGTAGAGCATGATAAAATTGAAATTGCGGAGCCCGGCATATCCATTGGCATGAAAGTGGATGAGCCAGTAAGAGAGCACGACTTGGTTTACAAGACCGTGTAAAATAATTTGTGAATTCTACTCTTTTTTGCTGAATAGAAAAACCAATAAATTTTAATATGTCGGAAATCGCAAGAATTAATGATCAATAGTTACGATTTCCGCTGAGATGAGCGAGCGAGAGGCGAGTTCTCGCAGTTCACTGCTCAAAAACCAAAGGTTTTTAACAGATTATTATTTGTTATCCAGATATGCACACAGACAAAGAGGTAAAAAAGGATTTCAAGGCTAAAGCTTCAAAAGAGCCCGATAAATATTACGCCACATCAGTCCTGAAAAAAGAAGGATTCAGCAGGAAGCACTGCAAAAACTGCGGAACTTATTTCTGGTCAGCGACAAGCGAGGAAATTTGCGGCAACCCCTCATGCTCAGGCGGCTTCAGGTTTATCGGCCAGACGCCGGCAAAGAAGAAGCTGGATTATATCGAATTGTGGAAGGAATTCTCCAGAATGTTCAGGGGATTGGGCTATACTCCGATAAAAAGGTATCCTGTGGTTGCACGCTGGAGAACTGACACAGACTTTGTCCAAGCTTCCATTTATGATTTTCAGCCTTATGTTGTTTCTGGGGAAGTAGAGCCTCCTGCAAACCCGCTTGTTGTGCCTCAGCCTGTATTGCGTTTTAATGACATAGACAATGTTGGCATCACTGGCTCCCATTATTGCTGTTTTGTCATGATCGGGCAGCACGCTTTCATGAAACCAAAGGATTGGAATCAGGAAAAATATTTCACTGATATCCATAACTGGCTCAAGCAGGGGCTTGGCTTGCCAAATGATGAAATAAAATTTCATGAGGATGCGTGGGCCGGCGGAGGAAACTTCGGGTCATGCATGGAATATTTTTCCAGAGGCCTGGAGTTGGGCAATCAAGTTTACATGATGTTTGAGCAGGCTCCAAGCGGCTACAAGGAACTGAATCTAAAAGTGCTCGACATGGGGATGGGGCATGAGAGAAATGCATGGTTCACGCAAGGCAAGTCAACAAGCTATGAAACAACATTTCCAACAGTTGTAAACAAATTGTATGAAATTACCGGAGTCAAAGTCAACAATGAAATGATGCAGAGATTTTTGCCTTATTCCTCTTATCTGAATGTTGATGAAGTTGAAAATATAGAAAAAGTCTGGAAGCATGTAGCAAACAAGACAGGATACGATGTTAATGAGCTGAAAAAACATATCCAGGAATTGGCTGCATTGTACTCTGTTGCAGAGCATTCAAGGGCATTGCTGGTTGCTTTAAGTGACGGGGCATTGCCCAGCAATGTCGGCGGCGGCTATAATTTAAGGGTGATTTTGAGAAGGGCTTTATCATTCATTGACAGATACAAATGGGACATTTATTTGCCTGACCTGTGCAGGTGGCACGCAGATTATCTCGAGCAATTATTTCCGGAGCTTATGGAAAATCTTGATGAAGTGGAAAAAATTTTGGAAGTTGAGAAGCAGAAATATGAGGCAACAAAGCAAAAAACAAATTCCATGATATCAAAATTAGTTAAGGAAGAGATTGATGATAAAAAATTACTTGTCTTGTATGACAGCTATGGAATAACACCTGAAGTTGTAAAAGAAGAAGCCTTGAAATTTGACAAGAAAATAATTGTTCCTGAAAACTTTTATGCGAGAGTGGCAGAATTGCATGAAAAGCAAGAGCAGGAGCATGCGACAAAAAGAGAGGAGAAACTGAATCTGGAAGGCATTCCGGAAACAATAGCGCTGTACTATTCTAATTACAAAAAAAATAAATTCAAAGCAAAAGTTGTGAAGATTATCGATAATCAGGTTATTCTCGACGAGACTTATTTTTATCCCACAAGCGGCGGACAGCTTAACGATTTGGGGACTCTTGATGGTCAGAATGTTGTTGATGTCTTTAAGCAAGGAAATATTATTATCCATGTTTTGAGCCAGAAACCCGATTTCAAAGAAGGAGATGAAGTTGCAGGAGAAATAGACATACAAAGAAGATTGCAGCTTGCAAAACATCATACTTCCACTCACATAATAAATGCCGCTGCAAGAAAGATTTTGGGAAATCACATAAATCAGGCTGGCGCAAAAAAAGACATAGATAAGGCAACAATTGATCTGACTCATTACCAGAGCATTACGGATGAGGAACTGCACGAGATTGAGAAAGAGGCCAACAGGCTTGTGAAGGAAAACATAGAAGTTGAGAGCAAATTTGTTCCAAGGACAGAGGCAGAGCAGACTTATGGAATGAATATCTACCAGGGCGGCGCAGTTCCCGGAAAAATGCTGAGGATTGTGAACATAAAAGGAATTGATGTTGAGGCATGCGGCGGAACTCACCTGCATAGCACTTCAGAAGCAGGTGAAATTAAAATTTTAAAAGCTGCAAAGATTTCTGACGGAATAGTCCGACTGTATTTCACAGCAGGCGAGGCAGCACAAAAAGAGAAGAAGCAGGAGAAAGAGATTTTGGAGGAAGCTGCAAGGCTGCTTGGAGTTGATATAGGCCAATTGCCTTCCAGGGTAAATGAATTGTTTGAGAAATGGAAATTAGCCAAAAAAGCAATTGAAAAGAAAAAAGATGTTGCAATTCACGAGCTTGAATTAAGAATAAAAGAGGAGTTCAAGGGGAATGTTTTGGGCAAGGTTTCTGAAAATTTAAAAACACAGCCCGAGCATATTGTCAAAACCATAAAGAGGTTTTTGAGGGAGATGGAGGAGATGAAAAATAAACTGAAATAAAAGTTAAACTCCGTGCCCATAGCCAGTTTCTTCTAAAACTTCTGTGGCTGTAGCATAGCGTGTTTGAACAGTGGGGTCATTATAATTTGCCATTGGTGATTTTTGAATTTGAGTTTTAATATCCTCACATGCCAGACGTAATGCAGCATCATAACCCCTACCACTACCTAGCCCTTTGTATACTCCACCACTTGGGAAGGCTAAACCTACAACGACAATAGCCGAACCATCATCCATTAATGAAGCTCTTATATCGGTTTGCTTTGGCTTCTCACCAGCAATTTTTGCTACTGTAGCATTGAGTTCTGTCATAATGCTCGTAAAATCCGGAGATGGCATATTGACTGCTGAGTCTAATGTTGTTGTTTTCATTTGTGATTTTGTAAATTTTTTATTCCGAATGTTTTTTTGTGCATTTCATAACATACTCTAGAATTTAACCGACAATGAAAAAGCCCAGACAGAATATGTTATCTTTTTGGGCTTATAACAGCAGCAGAAGCAATAGACTTAGAACTAACAAAGACAATGCAGGAATTTTATTCAAATCATAGTTAGCCATTTTATTTATGCCTTTGTAATAAGCGCGCATATTTAAATGTTTTTGTTTTTAGTGAAATTTGCCAGTTTTGTCTGGTGCTTTACACTCTTAAACAATCTGCTCGCATTCAGAAGATAGTCGATATTGTAATTGAATTTTTTCTTTATCAAATTTTTAGCATAGGTGAGCATTAGCTCTTTTGAGGAAAACTCGATTGGCTTGGGCAGCACAGCTTTTCTTGTCGCCTCGCGCGTGACCCAAACCCCAAGAGGCATTGAATATTCATCTGTTATGAATCTTAGGGCAAGAACAGAAGCCTGCATTTTCATTTCTTTTAATTTTTCCAGAATTGCAAGCCTTACTGTATAATATCCGCCCACGGTATTTGATGCATAATCTTTTCTTCCAAAATTATTTTCGTAATCTGTTGTAAATCTTAACTCCCTGCTGAAATTCCAATCTTTTGGAACATAAGTCTCAAACAGTTCGTAGCTCCAGACTTCAGGGAACATCAGGATTAGGTAATAATTTCCAAGATAATTCCCAAAAAATGAGTGATAAGAATTTATTTCACTGAAATCCTTTATTTCATTTATCAAATTTTTTCCAATAATATCATCGGTAGCCGTAATCGACCATTTTGTCGGCACTAATTTCC
>JACQSQ010000023.1 GCA_016211245.1 Candidatus Woesearchaeota archaeon | reverse complement strand
TTATTCTGATTGGAATAAAAACAATGAAAATTATTATTTTAAATAATTATTCTTTTAGGAATATTTTTAACATGAATATTTATTAATAAATGATATAAAAAGACTGCTATGGCGATTGTGTTCCCAACGTACAATGATCCTATCCAGCAGATTGCTAATATAGAATCTCGTGCAAGATATGCTAGAAATGGCGAAGCTATAGAGGAGAATGAAGCCATACGCGACATTAAGGAAATTATAGGCAGGACAAGAGACAAAGCAACAGCAATTTATGGTTTAAGGGCTTTATCGAGATTAGGCGTTAGACAAGGACATTTAATAGGAATGGCAGTCGAATATAACAAAGCGTCTATGCCAGCTACATTATATGATAGAAATCTTGTTTCTTATGTTATAGTGGAAGATAATAGAGGTTTTAGAGAAGTAGGTTTAGATGGAAGAGTATTGCGTGAAGTTAACTTCGAAAACGCTGCATAATCTTATCCCCCTAAACCTATTCGTAACGGCATTCCACCATTCAATCTCAAGAAACCTTTATCACTTCAGGCATCCTTCTCTTGTGCTTGCTCAGATTTATTTTTTCAATAATATTTCTTACAATTTTTTTGTCAAATCCTTTTTTAATAATGTCCTGTTCCGATAATCCCTTTTCAATAAGTTTCAAAATCTTATCCAGCACTATGTAAGTGACGCCCAATTCATCCTCGTCAGTCTGCCCGTGGTAAAGCTCCGCAGTTGGTGTTTTTTGTATTAGCTTTTCAGGAATTTTCAGGAAGCGCGCAAGCTCCAATTCATCTGTCTTGAACAAGCTGCCGATGACTTCGATGTCAACTGCGCCATCGCCGTATTTTGTAAAATAGCCGAGCATTATCTCTGTCTTGTTTGAAGTTCCAATCACTAAAGCATTATGCGTGTTGGCATAATGGTAAAGAATGACTGCCCTTATTCTCGAGGCAGTGTTCATTCTGGCGATTTTGCTCTGCCATTCAAGCTTTTCAAAATCTTTGACGAAATCATTTATGTATATTATTGAATAACTTATCCCTATAAGCCCGCATAAATCAACGGCATCTTTAATATTTTCATCTGAGCTTAAGCCCTTGACAGGCATTATTATTCCATGAACATTTTCCTTGCCTATTGCGTCTGCAACTAATTTTGCGCTTAGAGAAGAGTCAATGCCGCCGCTTAAGCCTATAACTGCTTTCTTGATGTTATTTTTTTGGAAATATTCTCTAATTTCCCTGATTGTTCTGTTGTATACTCCTTTAACATTATTCATTTTGGCGTTATAATTCCAATATTCTTTAAAAATCTTTTTAAATAGATGATATTCAGCAGCAATTATGATTAAATGCGTAATCTTTGACTTGGGAAATGTAACCATAAAATTTGATGAGATTCCGACTTTCAAAAAATGGTCTTCCTGTGGAAAATACTCATTTGACGAGGTCAAAAATTATTACAAAAATTCTTCTGCAAGAAAAGCATTTGAAAGAGGCGAGATAACCCCAAAACAATTTTATGAAAAATATGTAAAATATTTAAAGCTAAATATAACCCGTAAGGACTTTGAAAAATGCTATTGCGATATTTTCTCAAGAAATTCGGAGGTTGAAAAAATAATAAAATCACTCAAAGGAAAAGTAAAGCTTGTTTTGTTGTCAAACACAAATGAATGGCAGTATGAATATGCAAGGAAAAGATTTAAGATAATAGACTTATTTGACGAATATGTTTTGTCCTACAAAGCAGGAATGATAAAGCCGAATCCAATGATATTTCTGGATGCAGTTAAAAAATCAAAAACAATGCCCTGGAATTGCGCTTATTTCGATGACATTCCGGAATTTGTTTATATGGCAAGGATGATTGGAATAAAGGCATTCAAGTATAAAAATGCGGAAACATTAAAAAGAAATTTAAAGGAAGTGGGTGTTTTAGCTTGAAAATGAAAGTATTAAATTTCGCTGGCGTGATTATTTTAAGCTTGATTGTTATAGGATGCGTTTCCAATGATGATAATAATTTAAAGAACGAATCTATTCAAAATCTTGTTTATCAGCATGCAAAAGCCTGGGAAACGGGCGATTACGGGCTATTGGATTATGTGTTGCATGAAGACCTCGTTTTTGCCTATCCTGGAAGAAGATTAAACAAAAGTGAAACTCTCAGGGATTTAGTGGATTACAATGCCGCATTCAAGGACACAAAAATCTACATAAACAGAATAATAGTTGACGGCAATGATGTTGCGGTTGAGTGGCAATTTGCCTCCACTAACAAAAAAACAGGCAGCAGGACAGCAGTGAGCGATGCGATAATTGGAAAAGTTCAGGACGGCAAAATCATTGTCTGGAAAGAATACCTTGACGGCAGGGTAAGCAGGATGCAGATAGCGGGCAATTTGACTTTGGAAGAAGGCGAAGAGCCGTTTCCTTGGCCGGAGAAGAAATAACGCGGGAAAAGATTTATAAATTGCACAATCATACTTTTTTCATGGATGTAGCAGTTCTCTATTCAGGCGGTAAGGATTCAACGTTTGCTATACAGCATGCCAAGGAAAAGGGCTGGGACATCAAATATCTGATTTCTGTGAAGCCGACGAGAAAGGACTGCTTCCTGTATCATTTTGCTACAGTTGAGCAGACCAAAGAGCTTGCAAAAATGCTGCAGATACCTCATTTTTATGTAAAGTGCAGGATTGCTGATCCTGTCAGGGAAGCTGATATAGTCAGGGAAATCATAGAAAAAAACCAGTCAAGGATGAAAGTTGATGCTGTTGTTTTGGGCGGAACTGGTTTGCAGGAAACTCAATTGAAAAGCATACAAAACGCTTTAAGCCCATTAAAAGTAGATGCATTTGCTGCTCATGCAGGAGAAGACCATGATTTGGTTATGGAGCAGATGCTTGAAAAAGGCTATGAAATATTGATAACCCAGATTGCATCTGACGGATTGAAGGACTGGCTTGGCAAAAAGATAACAAAAGAGAATTTTACACAATTGAAAAAAGATTCTGTCAAGTATGGCTTTCATATCGGTTTTGAAGGAGGCTATGCAGACACTTTGGTTACCGACTGCCCCTTATTTAGCAAAAAATTGGTTGTTGATGACATGTCAATAATCTTTGACGACAATTACTGCGGGCATGTTGTTGTGAATAAATACAGGATGGAAGACAAGGAAAGAATTGAAATCCAGAAGCCGAGAAGGTTGTTTAGCTTTCTGAGATGAATTGTTTTATCTTTGTTTTAGTGTTGATTTGGCATAAGCATTTGCTCTAATTTCACCTAAGTAATGCCTATCAAGATTTAAATAAATTGACGGCGTCAGCTTTACTAGATGCCACAAAGCTGTTGTAGCACTTTTAGAAAGAATTTCAGCAGTTTCTCTTTCCACAATTGAATGTAAATCCTCAATACTTCTGGTCGCTTCTTGGATAGTGGAAAATCTTTGTAGGCATCTCTCTAAGTGGTAGTGGCGCATCTCATGTGCTATCGCAAATCGTGTTAAATCGGACCTATTAATAACTATTACAGCACCTTCATTATTGCTTCCACATACTCCATCTGCATCATATTTTCTAAGCTCATCATTTTCGCCGATTATGAGGGTGACATTATCTCGAATTCCAAGTCTTACTTTATCTTCAATTAGAAACATTCTAGCTTCTGTCGTTGAAAGAATTTTCTTGTCTCCTCTGTAATCAGAGACGCGGTAAGCTAAGTACAAGCATGATGGGTGCAATATTGTTATCAAGGATATAAATCAACAGCTAATACGAGAAATAGCTCCTTATACCTATGGAATGCGCTCACTACGCTCATAGTAAAGTATAACTAAGATATTATATTTTATTATTTTGGAACAAGTTCTTGATATTTTATTATGTCATCTATGCTTACTGTACTTACTAATCTAACTTTTGGAGTTGATAAAGGTTCTTCTGGATTCCAAGGTTCGACAGAACTTGCATATAGCAATCTTTGTTTTCCATTATCTTCTATCATTCCCAAGACGGTGGCATGAAACATTCTTTCACTTTCATCAATGACTTGAGGAGGGCCATGGTAACTAGCAAAAGCTGGATGATCAGAATAACTAGCGTATGGCAAATGCATCAAATAATCTTTTCTTTGTGTTTGTAAATTCACAACAATTGTTGCTATCTGGAATGTTCCTGCCCTATCAATTGCCAGCGATTCTGTTTGAGCTGCCGGAACTGGTAAAATCTTACCAATTGGAGTTGAATCGCGTAATGTTGAAACCGCATAAGGTTGTGCCGTAATCATCGTTTTCACTGCAAATGCTTATTCTTAAACCTGCTACCCAAAGCAAGCTTTCCTGCTCCGCTTGCCAAAACAACAACAAGCCCTGCTATAAGCACAAGCACAAATTCATAGCCTCCATTCGACACCAAAAAGCCGTTCTTCAAGTGCACGACAAAGAATGCCACTATCATATCAAGAAGCAAAAGCACTGATGACCATCTTGACAAAATTCCTAAAACCAATAATATCCCGCCGGCAAATTCAACAACTGAAACAAGCAGTGCGGAATAAACAGGCAACGGAATTCCAATCGCCGCAAAAAAATCTTTTGTGCCGATAAAACCGCCCGGAACAAACAATTTCAGATAGCCATGATATAAAAATATAACTCCCAAAATAACTCTTAATAAAGCCAATGACCACTCGCCCATATTATTATTCTTCTTAGCCATAAATCAGCACCCCCAAAATTAATATTGACGCTATTGACGACACAATGCAGTAATAGCACCATTTTTTTAGTATGAACTTCTGCACATATGTGAGGTATGCCGAAAACATAACCGCCCCAAAAGTCATACCTACTATTAAATAGTAAAACACAACTCCTTTAAATACGTTTTGGTTTGAAAGCATTCCGGTTGCATAAGCAGATACCAGAACATAATAACCCATTCCGGGAATTGTGTTTTCAACCCCAAATGTTTTTCCGTACTTGCTTCTCACGACATCATCGCAGTTTTCCCCGATGGGGCAGTACAATGGCTTGTTGTATTTTTTGGAGTAGAAGATGTAGAAAGAAACTGCAAATCCGATTATTGACAAAATGATTAAGTAGATTTCTTTCATTTTTTTATTTTGCTAGCCTTATGAACTCTTCTCTTTCCATTTTTAAGTTGTGTTTGACTATTTTGTTTAACAATCCCCTGTCTACATCCTCATTAGGGTGATTTGGGATTATGGTTGTTCTTCCATCTGGGTGTTCAAAAAACATGTGACTGCCCTGCTGCCTTTTTAATTCAAATCCCATCTTTTTTAGAATTTTAGATAACTCCTGCGCGCTTAAAAGAGGCAGCTTAGACAAGGCTCACACCTCTATCTGCTGTACTCCCATGAATTTAGTATAAATTTCCTTATCTTTAGTTGACTTTAAATATACAGAAATAGCTTCTTTTGTTCTTTCTAATAATTCATCTAAAGTCTTGCCTTGTGTATGGCATCCTGGCAATTCAACCACATCAGATATCAGATAACCATCTTCCCCTTCTTCAATTATAACCGTAAATTTTTGAGGCATAATGAAACTTTATATCTTATTGTTTAAAAATCTATCGATAAAAATTTATTTTCTCATCTTCGAACTCTTATAAACATTTGGCATATAAGCTCCAATTCTTATAACATCTGCCTTTATTCCTCTTTTTTTTAATTCATCTTCCAATTCCTGCTTCTGCACTTTCTGGTCATAGCCCAAGCAGATTACATCAGGCTTTATTTCTTCAATTATGTTAAAAATGTTGCCTTTATTTCCCAGGACAGCTTCATTGACAATTTCCAAGCTTCTGACATTCTCCAGCCTTTCTTTTTCGTTGTGAATTGGCTTTTTCCCCTTAAATTTTTGTGATGTATCGTCTCGTGCAACAACTACAACCAATTTATCTCCGTATTTCTTCGCCTCAGAAAGATAATACAAATGCCCAGGATGAATTGTGTCAAAAGTTCCAGCGCACATTACGAGTTTCATAAAGAGTAAGGATAAACATAAGATATCTAAACTTTTTGGTTGAAATTTTACAAATTAGCTGATTTACTACTTAATTATACTCAATGTTTATAAAGAGAATCATTTTCTCAAAAAATTGTTCAAATGGATAGAAAAATTTCCAGAAGAGATCTCCTACAGGGGATTGGAGCATGGGGGGCGCTCCAAATTGGACTCGTGCCCAATTCAATTCACCCCGATCAAAATAGCCCTTTACCCCAAATTCCGACTGAAATTGAACAATCTTTACAGCCACTGATTGCTAGACTGCGTTATGACGATGGAGCTCAGGAAGTTCTAATTAAAGAAACGATTGGAAATTATACTACTACAACATCTGTAAACCAATCAACCAGTGAAAATACTTTCACCGGAACTGCAGTTGAATTAAAGCGAAATAAGGATTTGCAATCATTGTTGAGGCAAAAACTATGGCCATTTGGACAATTGGAAACTTCTTTGCAAGAACTTGCTGACAATTTAAGTGCTGATCCTTATTATCTCATGAATGAATTCTTCATAGATACGGGCGGTTATGCAAGCACCGAATATGGCAGAAGAGGCGTATTTACTTTTAAAAGTTCAAATGCAAAATTAGATGGGCACATTTTTGGTGTATCATTGGAATTTGCGATAGAAGAGTATAAAGACCCAAGATCCGATAATGAAGTAAGGAAGGTAGATTTACGCAAATTTAGAGTGGAAGGTCCTCTTGTCATTTATGATAGAAACCAACCTTTTCTTATCAGGCACGGGGAATACACATTGGATGCATGGTTAATACGTGACGAATCTAAAGTATTCTCGCCTATGCTCCAACTTGAGGTTTCACGCGACCGACAATCAATAAATGACGCAGACGGCAGTACTGCGAGATTTAGCATGAATGACTTAGATTTGACTGGCAGAAGAACGGCATTAATCAAAGGACTTGAAAATCAAAAAATCGATTATGTACATATGCCTGGTACATTTCCAGTTTATAGAAGGGTAATAAGATAAATAAAAAAATCATCCATAAGCCTCTTCTCCATGCTGCGTAACATCCAAACCTTTCTTTTCCTCTTCAGGGCTTACTCTTATGTTAGTGAATTTGCCCATTACTTTTAATAAAATCCAAGAGCCGACAAATGCATAGGCAGCGACAACAATTGCTGCAATAAATTGAATAAGCAATTGCTTTGGATTGCCGAAAAATAAGCCGTTTGCGCCTGCTGAATTAATTGTTAATGTTGCAAAAAGCCCAGTTGCTAATGCGCCCCATGCCCCACTAACTCCATGGCAAGCAAACACATCTAAACTGTCATCAAGCTTTGTTCTTGAAGCGCGCCAATTAGCAACTAAATTAGAAATAACGCCAGCAACCAAGCCAATAACTATTGAAGCAAACACTCCAACATAGCCAGATGCAGGAGTAATTGCAACCAATCCGCAAACTGCGCCAATTGACAAGCCGACAGCAGATGGCTTTCCTTTTCTAACCCAGTCAACGACCATCCAGCTTATTGCGGCGGCGGCTGCAGCAGTATTAGTAACAACCAATGCAGAGACTGCAAGAGCGTTTGCCGCCAAAGCGCTTCCAGCATTAAATCCAAACCATCCAAACCATAATAAGGCAACTCCCAAAATCACAAAAGGCACATTGTTTGGCTTGAATTCATTTCCGTTTTTGGCGTCTTTCCTTCTTCCTATGACCAAAGCGGCAGCCAATGCAGATAATCCTGCTGCTATGTGCACTACAGTTCCGCCGGCAAAGTCAATTGCGCCTAATCCCCGAAGCCAACCATCAGGATTCCAAACCCAATGCGCGATTGGCGCATAAATCAAAGTGGCCCATAAGACGATAAAGATCAGCAATGACTTAAAATTGATTCTTTCTGCAAAAGCTCCAATAATCAAAGCAGGCGTTATAGCCGCAAACTTTAGCTGAAAAAAGAAAAACAAAGATTCTGGAATTGTCGGGGCATAACCGTCATTTGGCTCTGCGCCTACCCCTTTTAACCCGACATTTGACAAGTCTCCAACAACTCCGTTAACGCTTGGCCCAAACGCAAGAGAATAGCCCCATAAAGCCCAAACCAGGCTTACAACAGCAAAAATAGCAAGGCATTGCACTAAAGTTGATACAAGATTTTTCTGTCTTACCAATCCGGCATAAAAAAATCCCAAAGCAGGAGTCATCAGCATAACCAAAGCGGCGGCTGATGCCACCCATGCAATGTCGCCTGTGTCTAATTCTGCAGCATAAGCGCCTGCAACCAATAATAAAAACAAAACTGGAAGTATCACGAATATTTTTTTCATTATAGTCCACCTCAATGATTTTTCAACAAATATTCTTTTATCTAATTAAATTCAAAAAACGAAATACAAATAGAGAAAGACAAAAGTATTGATTCAAATTGTTTTGTCTTTCTAATATTAGTAGCTGAATATTATGAGCAATTACTTTTGTCAGCTACTAAAATTTCAAAAATTATATATCAAAATACAAGTGGAATTCCCACGGGTGCGGCCTTAGCCTTACAGGATCAACTTCTTTTGTCCTTTTGTAGTCAATCCAAGTGTCAATCATGTCTTGTGTGAATACGTTGCCTTGCAATAGGAATTTATGGTCGTTCTCTAAAACATTCAATGATTCTCCTAATGAGCCAGGCACACTCTTCACCCTTTTTGCTTCTTCGCCGCTTAAATGATAGATGTCCATCTCCATAGGCTCGCCAGGATCGATTTTTCTTTTTATGCCGTCAATTCCAGCAAGCAGCATCGCAGAGAATGCAAGATAAACATTGCATGCCGGATCAGGCGTCCTGAACTCCACTCTTTTTGCCTTGTCGCTTGTCGAATACATAGGTATTCTGACAGCAGCGCTTCTGTTTCGTTTTGAATAAACTAAATTGACTGGCGCTTCAAATCCCGGAACAAGTCTTTTGTAAGAATTTGTTGTGGGGGCTATCAAAGCGCACAGTGCAGGAGCATGCTCAAGCAATCCCCCAATATAATGTTTCGCTGTGTCGCTGAGCAATGCATAGCCACCCTTGTCATAAAAAAGGTTTTTGCCTGACTTCCATAAGCTTTGGTGCACATGCATTCCGCTGCCATTATCGTTAAACAATGGCTTCGGCATGAAGGTTGCTGTCTTTCCATTCTTTTTTGCAACATTCTTGACAATGTACTTGTACATCATGACTTGGTCTGCCATTCTCAGCAAGGGGGAATAGCCCATATCAATCTCGCACTGGCCTGCAGTGGCAACTTCATGATGATGGCATTCCACATTTATGCCGGATTTTATGAGAGTCTCAACAATCTCATTCCTTATGTTCTGCAATGAGTCAGTGGGGGCAACGGGAAAATACCCTTCCTTGTATCTTGGCTTGTACCCCAAATTTGGGCTTCCATTTGCTTCTGCTCCTGTGTTCCAGCTTCCTTCGCTGGAATCTAGGTGGTAGTAGCCAAAATTTTCTTTTTGGTCATATCTTATGCTGTCAAATATGAAAAATTCAAGTTCAGGCCCCATATAAGCTACATCTGCAATTCCTGTTTCTTTGAGGTATGATTCTGCCTTCAGCGCTATGTATCTTGGGTCTCTTGTAAACATCTCGCCTGTCTCCGGGTCTTTGACGCTCCCTATTATGCTCACTGTGTCATATGAAAAAGGGTCCGTAAATCCTGTCTTTAAATCAGGCACCAGAAGCATGTCGCTTTCGTTTATTTCCTTAAAGCCCCTGATCGAGCTTCCATCAAATCCGAATCCGTTTGTTATGGAGTTTTCAGACAGTTCAGTTATGGGGACGGTAAAATGCTGCCATAAACCCGGCATGTCTGTGAATTTCAAATCGACAAACTTTACCCTTTCCAGGTCTCTTTTCAGATTCTCCACAAATTCCGTCTTAACAGTTCTTGAAGGCTCCTTCTTAATCATTTCCAAGATTTCAGTTGCGCTCATGTTGTACACCTCCGAGTTATACGAAGAGGTTCCGAAAATTGTAAATTCCCGATACCCAATTTGCTTTTATTATATCAGAATTAGGATTAAGAGAGTCTGGTTAATGTTTATATATTTATTGTCGATTTAATTAAACAAAAAATAAGATAAATTAGATAATTTTAAATATTTGTTTAATTTTCTGATAAAAATTAATATAAAACTGAACAAATGGAACTGGAAGAAATTGACAGGAAAATATTAAACGTGCTCGTTGACGACTCGAGGCTTTCATTAAGGCAGATTGCCGCAAAAATCGGGGTTTCTGTAGCCACTGTCATGCACCATATCGACAAATTGGAGAAGGAAAGTATAGTCAAAAATTATACTGCGAGATTGAATTACGAAAAAATCGGCTATGACATAGAAGTAATAATCGAAGTCAGGATTTCAAAAGGCAGGCTGCTCGATGTCGAGAAAAAGATTGCAGTGCATCCGAATGTCTTTGCGGTTTATGACGTTACAGGCGCTTTTGATGCAATTATTCTCGCAAGGTTCAAGACAAGAAGGCAGATGGACAATTTCCTAAAAAAGATACAAACTTATGAATTTGTTGAAAGGACAGAGACAAAGCTTGTTCTGCAGACTATAAAAGAGGATAATATTAAGGTTGAGTAAATGGGGCTGCCCGGAAATACGTGCATTTTTTATGCAATTCGGACCGGGGTCGGACCCATTTTGGACAAATAAAATGCCCCAAGGGCCAATGATATTGCTCAAGCCGGCTTTGCTGCAGCCGGAATTTCCAAGCTACACCACAGCCCCACTGTTCAAGCGAGTTATATCAAGAATAAAAAGATATTGGATTATATAAAAGGCCTAAGTATATTAACAACGCCTTTTGATATGAACTCAACCGCTATAGCAGTAAGTATTATGCCCATCACTCTTGAAATGATAGTTGTCCAGTGCTCGCCAAGCATCTTGTATAATCTTGACGCGTTCAGCAATATGAGCCAGGTCGCGATTATTGTCAGCGCTGCCGCAATCATTGTTATGTATTCCCCGTTCTCCTTTGCAAGTAGTATGGCGGTGGTTATGACGCCCGGGCCTGTAAGAAGCGGCGTGCCGATCGGAACGCTTAGGTCATTGCCGCTTGCCTTGGCGAATTTGTGCATGATGCCAAAAACGCTTAATATCCCCATTATCAGCAGGATTATGCCTCCGGCAATCTGGAAGCTGTCCAGGTTTATGCTGAAAAAATTAAATATTTCAATCCCGAAGAACAGGAATATAAAAAGCAGCAGGCCTGCCACAAAAACAGAGCGGTTTACGTTTTTCCTCACCTCAATCAGCGGCATGCCCTTGGTTAGGCCTATGAAAATCGGGAGATTTCCAATAGGGTCCATTATCACGAATAAAGTTATGAATGATTCCAGCAGTCTTTCCATCTTTCAGCAATAGTCTTGTCAGGTTTTAATCTCGTTTAAATTTTAGCCCGGCAGGCTGTTTTTTTAAGGCTGCTTTTTCAGAAGCTTTTTGTCTGAACAACAGCACAAAAACAGAAAATCCCATGACGATTATGGTGTAAATAATCGAGTACTTCACGATTTTCGAGGCGTCAGTGGCGGTGTATGCATAGAAAATGAGGAATATGATTCCCGCAAAAAATAACATTGGGGCCCATCTGTGATAACCCAGCCTTTCAGCGTAGAAATAGACCATTGAAATCAGAAAGAACGAGGTTATGGTAAAGAACAGGAAAACCAATGCAAGATTCATGAATCGGATGTCCTCAAAATGGATTGCGGCATATATCGAAATGTAAGTGGTAAACAGAAATGCTATGATAATCGAGACATAGTAAAACCATGCTATGTTTTTTTCACTTTCCTCTTTTTTCGCAGCCATGCCGGATTTTTTTCATTATTCCTATTTAAATTTTATTGTTTTTGCTTTGCTTCATAATCTGATATGGCTTTGCTTGCCACGCTCCGCACATCATTTGACGATATTGCAAATCCAAGGCTTTCGAATCCGCCAACTTTGAAATTGTTTATTCCCACTATTTCTCCTTTTGTGTTCACCAAAGGACCGCCTGAATTGCCGGGATTGATTGGAACATCTATCTGCAGGTAATCCAGGCTGTTAAATGTTCTAAACGCGCTTATGATTCCCTCTGTGACTGTGAATGACAATCCTGCAGGATTTCCAGCGGCAATGACTTTTTCCCCGACTTTCAAGCCGTCAGAGTCGCCAAAATTCAGGCCTTTCAGGTCTGAAGCATCAATTTTGAGCACGACTATGTCCGCGTTTAAGTCGTACCCGGCAATTTCATTGACATCATACTTGTCATCAGAGTATGTGTGGACTTTTATTGCCGATGCCCCATTTATCACATGTATGTTTGTGATGATATACCCTTTTGGGTCTATGATGACGCCGCTTCCCTGCCCCTTGTCCGTGCTTATGCTGACGACGGATCTTAGCACATCATCAACAATTGCGGAAAAGTCGGCGCTTTTTATCCTGATGTTTTTTACCTCGCCTTTCAGCTCATCCAGCCTTATATTGCTTTGCTTCTCTATCTGCTCAATCAAGCTTGACAGGGTTTTCAGATCCTGCTCATTTTGCTTTTTGAAGCTGTCAAACGCATTATTGAGGAGGGCCAGCTGCGCAGAAATATTCGAACTTAGGCTGCTTATGTCCGATTTCACCGCTTTAAAGTCATCTTCTGTTTTTTGGCTCAATCCCGCTATTTTTTCGCTATAATCCTGCCTGGCGATATTCAGGCTGTAATTAAAATAAAAAATCAGGCCTCCAACAACAAGCAACGCTGACAATATGGCTATTGAAATTTGAATATTCTTTTTTATCACTCCTTTACCTCGTACTCTGCATTTATATACCCATCAGGTTTCTTGTGCTTCTTATTGGCCCTTCCGGACATTTTAATCTTAATGCTCGCCATCAAAAACATCAGCATAGAAAACAGCAATACCAAGACTATTATTAATAACGGCAAGGCAATAAGGATTCCTATTATTACCAGGTACCATTTTGACAGAAATGCAAGCAAAGCCCAGCCTTTTTCCCTTGAATAAAGGTATATGAAATAGATAACTATCAGGCTGAACAAAGTCCCAAGCCCGAAGCCCCATCTTTTTTTCAGGATCATTTTAGCCAAAATTCTGCCTCATGAAGTCTGCCATGGGCTTGTTGCCGGTTGCATCATATGCTGCCGCAGCCAGTTTGTAGTTCTTTAGCTCAATGCACCTGACTGCAATATTGTTCAATCTGTCCTTGTCTTTTGTCGGTATAAAGCATAAAGCTGCCAGCTCGAACTTGCCTTCTGATGCGAATAAATCTCCTAATTTTTTCAATCTTTCAATGTCGCCAGCCTTTTCCAGGATATCAATAGCTTCTATAAGCTTGCCCTGCCTGTAAAGCTTTTCCCCGACATCAGTCAGTATGCTTTTTCTTGACTTTTCGTCAAGCATTGACAAGTTAACAGACCTTATGCCTTCTTTCAGGATTTTATCGACAATCGGGTGATCCATAAGAATATTATAATGCGCCATTAATAAAAACTTTGTCATTTAAGGAGGTCAGCTCTCTTAAAAATAATGTATCCGCCCATCCTTATATCCTGCCATTTATAATTGGGATGGGCAATCTCCAATAATCTTGCGACGGCATGGTAAATTCCATTGTGATACGAAGTTCCGGAAAAAAAGAACGCATTACCATGGCTTCTTGAATTATTTTCAGATTGAAGGTAAAGTTCCAAATCGCTCCCTCTTTGGAATCCATCCCGGAATAAGTCGTACTTGGGTTCTGATACGCCTCTTGCCATCTGGCCTCTTAGGCTTGCAACTATCTTTTTTGTTTCTTGGTGATGTATTGAATCCAGAATTTTTCTCGCCTCAGGGACAGAACTAGACCTTTCGCCACTCATAACTGCAATAATCATCTCATCCAGAGCATTGCCAAAAAGCAGTTCCATCAAATCAGGTTTTACTTTCATTGAACTAAATTTTCTTAGGAAAAAAGACTGTTTTTATAAAGCTTATAGGAAAATTATGACCCTGCTGGGAAATGCGTGCGTATCTTGCGATTCCGCAATTCGAACCCAGACGAACCGGTTTCTTTTTCCTTTGAAACCGAAGCCGATTATGCTGTCCGTTACATCACAGGGCCATAAATGAAAATCAAATTATCCAATATTTAAACTTATTCAAAAGAATTATCTATCGCCGTCCCAAAGTTATCCCAATGGTCGAAACCCTCACCCACTTCCGTTCTTAGGCGCTTCAGGCTATACGGCTTCCTCTTATTGCTTCACTTTTATGATCTTGGCCAATGCTATTTTCCTGCCCTGCACTTCTTCTATGATAATCTTAAAATCTTTATATGGAATTTCGTCCCCGGCCTCAGGGGACCTTCCAAGTGATGTGGAAGCGAAGCTGTCCAGGCTGTCATAATCTGATTCTTTTATCTGAAGCCCTGTCTTGGAATTGAGGTCGTCAATCTCGGCATTTCCCTTTGCAGTCCATTCGTTTTTTGCAATCTGCATAATGCTGGGGTTTATCCTGTCGCTTTCATCAACAATCTCGCCGACAATCTCTTCAAGAATATTTTCTATGGTGACTAATCCGACTACCTGCGCTTTGTTGTTTATGACAACAGCCATGTGCTCTTTTCTTGCCTGGAACAGCCTCAGCATTGAATCCAGCCTTTTGTTCTCAAAAACAAAGAAAGGCTTTTTCATCGCCTCCTTCACGGGAATGTCCAGTTTCCCGTCCTTTGCGTAGTGAAGCGCATCTTTCAGGTACATTATCCCTACAATGGAGTCCTTGTTTTTTTCGTAAACTGGGAATCTGGAGTAAATTTTTGCCGTGGACAGCTGCAGGACATCCCGTATCTTCATTTCAGACTCGACCATTACCATGCTTTTTTTTCTGGTCATCACATCAGAGACTGCCGTACTCCCGAATTCAAAAACTCTCTGTATAAGCTTTTTTTCCGTTGCTTTTATTGAGCCTTCCTCCTCGCTGAATTTGATTATGCTTCTCAGCTCTTCCTTTGTCAGGCTTGGTGATTTTTTCGAGCCAATCAGGAGATTTATGCCTTTAACGAGAAAACCCAGCATTTTAATCAGAGGATAAATCGCTACTCCCGTATACCATACAAAAGGCGCTATCAGGGGTGAAATCAGCTCATTATTGTTTGCGCCTATTGATTTTGGGACTATATCCCCGAAGACAAGAATGAGGAAAGCGCCTATTCCGGTTGCTATGGCTAAGGCATTATTATGGAAATATCCTATTGCCATGGACGTGATTATGGCAGCGGCCGCAGTATTGACTATATTATTTGTTATAAGCAGCGTGGACAGCAGAAAAACCGGCTCATCTTTCAGTTTTTTTACATAAACAGCCCCGATTTTCTTCTTCTCAATCCAGTGCCGCACCTTGAATTTATTCACTGATAATAATGCGGCTTCTGCCATTGCGGACATGGCAGACACGGCAATGAGGAATACCAATGCAGTTATTTGATAATGGACCATTTTTGAATTGCCTATAAGTCGCTTGAATATAAATTTTTGTCTTAATTGATATTAATTTTTTAGTAGTAACATAATAGAAACGTTTATAAATTACTCCAGATAGCCTTTAAAGATGTTTAATGAAACTATGCTAAGAGAATTGCGAGAGGATGCAGACCTGCACTATCAAACTTTAGAGAGAGCCTTAGATACTGGTGAAGAGGGTAGTTTTGCATTTTCAAGAGGTGATTACCAAGCACTGAAAGAAGAAATTAGAGGAGCAGAGAGGAATCTTGGAATAGCTGTCATAGGATTTTCAGCTTCTGCAAGATCAAAGACATCACCCAAAACTCTCCAGCTCATGATAGAAGCTTATTTCGCAGAAGGAGTTGTTGATGGTTATATGTTAAGATTTAGAGATGAACCGAATCCTGATCCTAATACCCTTATAGATTCTTTAAGACAAGATGGAATTGCGCTTAAGAGAACAGGTGATATTTTATTAGCTAATACGCAGGCTGCCTATAGATTAGGGAGAATCCTTGGATACGCTGGAAATGCGAATGATGTTAAAAGCACCTTCAGGCAAATCAAGGCATTGCAACCTCAAGAGGCGGGTTCTTCAGGAAACTAAGAAATATCGTTTTTAGTAAATTTAAAAAATTACATTTTCTCTAATACGCCAATGCCCAATAAATTTAGTCCATTTTTCAGAACCTGTCTCACGGCAGATATTAGCAGCAGCCTTGCGTCTTTTGTCTTTTCGTCTGCTTTAAGGATATTATGTGCGTGATAGTACTCATTGAATTTCTGCGCCAAAGTGTACAGGTAGGATGAAATTAAATGAGGCCTTAGCTCATTCGTCGCCTTTAAAACCATCTCAGGAAAATTTGACAATAATTTTATCAGTTCAATCTCTTCTTTTTCCTTTAATAAGCTCAAGTCTGCCTTTGGATTTACATTAGCCTTGGCCAGTATGCTGCTTATTCTTGCATAGGCGTATTGTATATAAGGGGAGGTCTCGCCTTCAAATGACAGCGCATTTTCCCAGCTGAAATTCACGTTTTTTTCTGGGCTCACTTTCAGGATTCCGTATTTCACAGCGCCATAAGCGATTGCTTTAGCTGATACTTCATTGGTTTTACCATATCTTTTCCTCAATTCATCGCTTGATTTCTGCAGCGCCTCTCGCATGAAATCTTCCAATAAAACCAGATTCCCTTTTCTTGTGGACATCTTGCCTTCCTGCAATAGGACAAAAGAGTAGTATAATGGTTTTCTCTGGTATATCCCCAGCTCCTTTAAAGCCGCGTTTATCTGCTGATTGTATAATTTTTGGTCTTCGCCCAGGATTACATAATAATCTCCTTTTTTTGTCAATTCAATTGCATAAGCTATGTCCCTGAGCGGATAAAGGGACGTGCCATCATTTCTGGTCAGCACCAGAACGGGAACTTTGACTCCCAATCCATAGCCCTTCTGGTCCAAAACCCACCTATTGAAGCCGTCAATGAATAATTTTCCTGTTTTTTCCAGCCTTTTCAGCGTTTTCCCGGTTTCCCTGCTCCAGAGATATTTTGACTCATAATCGAATATGTCATACTTTATTCCCAGCTCTGCCAGGATTTTGGTTTGGCCATCTATGCATATTCTTACCACGTTCTCGAACTTCTTTCTTGTTTCTTTGTCATTTTTTTCTAATTTGTTCAGCAATTCCAAGACGTCCTTTTCCAGTTCAGGGTTTTCCGCGATTTTTTTGTTTATATCTATATAGATTTTCAGCAAATCATCAAAAGCAATATCCTTCCTGCCTTCCGCCCCCAGCACCAGCATCGCGATCTGCTTGCCGACATCATTTACAAAATAGTGCACTTCAACTTTATAGCCTTGGAATCTCAAGATTCTTACTAAGGAATCTCCAATCAAGGCATTTCTTGCCCTTCCGACATGTGGGGATGCATTGGGATTTATGCTTGTGTGCTCGAGAATTATTTTTTTACTACTCAAAAATTTTTCATTTTTGAGTTCCCCAGAAACTTTGCTCCTGTAGGATTTTCCCATGCCTGATGAGCCGTACTTGTCTTTTTGCTTCAGGATTTCTTTTATAGTTTCTTCCGCTATCTTATTTTTATTTACAAAAAAATTTAAATATGGACCAATGGATTTCGCTTCATTGACTAATTTGGTTGGCTCGAATTTTGCTTCTAATTCCTTTGCTATTTCATTCGGTGCTTTTTTCCACTCTTTTGCCAGAACAAAACATGGGAACGCATAATCACCCATCTCTGGGTTTGGAGGGACTTCTAATTCTATGCTTTCAAGATTGGCCTCTTTTTTCAGAAACTTTGCTATCTCCTCTTTGAACCTGTTCATAAGAAAATATTGAAAGATGGTATGTTATAAAGTTTTTGTTTGGCTTTTGGTGATTATTTTAAGGTTGCATCCGATAGCTTTAAATATTCCCTTGTTATTTCAAGCCGAACATCTTATAAAGCCACAATAAAAACTCCTAAGAGGTGAAAAAATGGACTATGAGCAAAAGGAATGTCCGGGTTGTGGCACCATTATTGAGGAAGGGGAGGTTGAATGCCCGTCTTGCGGGGAAAGCCTTATAGACAGCGACGATGAAGTGCTTTAAGCGGGGTGAACGCCATGAAGATGTTTTTCAACGAGGACGATGATGAAGACCAGGAATGGGACGAGGAATAATTTTTAAAGTCAAGATGGAAGATTATACAAAATACGAGCAGGCAAGGATAATCGGGGCAAGAGCATTGCAAATTTCACAAGGCGCACCTTTTATGGTCAAGCTGAATGACGATGACCTTAAGAAGCTCAATTACAATCCCGTGGAGATAGCAAAGCTTGAATTCAGGCAGGGCCTGATTCCAATACAGGTTAAGCGCCCATTGCCCGGCACTATGAAAAATGAAACTGCCGCCAAGCCGTTTGACCAGACAAAGCTGGAGTAATTATGGGAAGAATAAAAACCAAGCTTGTCAAGGGCATTGCGCATAGGCTTGTGAAAGTGCATAGCGACGAATTTACTTCTGAGTTTGAAAAAAACAAGGGGCTTGTGGAGAAATATACAACTGTCGCTTCGGCAAAGATGAGAAACACCATAGCCGGCTACACAGCCAGGCTTGTGAAGCAGAGGATCATACATGAGAAAGAGCCGAAAAGAAGGATGCACGAAGAGGATTTTAGCAAGTTTTATCAGTAGGCACAAATTTACAAAAACAAGATTTTTAAGGCACGAGCGTTTCCACTTTGCATGAACCGCGATTTTTCTGAATTCCGGGAGCTATTAAAAAAAGACCCTCCAGTATTCCTGTGGTCTTCTGACGGGCCTGTTTTATCAAAGAATGAAGGCTGGTGGGCAGACTTTGTCAATTTCGCCAATGAGCATGCCAGAACAAATACAAGCGGAGTTATAAAAGGCGAAAATCTTGTCATTATCCATCCGTTTTTCGAGGAATTTAGAAAAGATAAGCCCTTACCAAGGAGCAAGGCTGCTGTAACTATCGAGGAATTATTGAGGGATCCTAGATTGGCAGGCTATGGCAGGGTATTATTTGAGAGCTACCAGCATTACGGCTTAAGAACTTATCAGTGGGTTGATGAGGGCCTTGTAGATAAGGTTATTTTTGCATATGGCGGAAGAGGCATACCTCTAAATTTTCAAGATCTTGGCGGATTTTCCGCTTCCAGGGCAAATTATTTTTGTGGAGTTTATGGCCGCCAAGCCGTTACAACAGCAGCTTATGCAGTCATGCTTTATGCGCCAATACTTAGCATTAGGCCTGTAAATGACGCAATAGTTTATGGCAGATGGAGCCTCAATCCATTCGTGCTTTTAGACGTGTTTAACTCAGCTTTCAGGGGAGTCAGCTCAATTGACTTATTATCGCCGAAGTCGGCTTAAGCCAATTTTTGCCTTTGGAGAATGCCGGCATATGCTATTTCCTAAACTTTTCCTTCAGCTTCCTTTCAACAACTTCCGGAACAAATCCTCTGACAGAGCCATGAAACATTGCAATCTCCTTCACTATGCTTGAGCTCAGGAAAGCATAATCATCCTTTGTCATCAGGAAAATGGTTTCTATGTATTTTTCAAGCTCCCTGCTCAGCAGCGCCCTTGAAAACTCAAATTCAAAATCAGAAATAGCCCTTAGCCCCCGGACGATTACGCTTGATTTTTTGCTTTTGACATAATCCAGCAGCAGCCCGTCATAATATTCAACCTCAATACTGCTGTTGTGCTTTTTCAGGGAGTCTTTCAGCATCGCTACCCTTTCATTTTTTGTGAACGTAGCAGCTTTCTGAGGATTGTCGGCAACTACAATGTAGAGCTTGTCAAATATTTTCAGCGCCCTCTCTATAATGTCTGTATGCCCGTACGTTACAGGATCAAATGTCCCAGGATAGACTGCGGTTTTCATTTCAATTTTTTAACAATCTCTTTAACCTGCCTTTCAAGATGCGCCATTCCTTTATTATTCTCCACCACAAAATCAGCGTGTCTAAGCTTCTCTTTAAGAGGCATTTGCGCCTTTAAAATCCTTTCTATTTGTTCTTGAGAATATTTTTTGCTCAACCTCTTAACTAAATTTTTTTTATCGGATTTAACCACGACAATCTTTTCAGCATAATTTTTCAGATTTGTCTCAATCAGCAAAGGGGCATCAATTATGATTTTTGCGTCACTGCCGCATTTTTTCTGTATTTTTTT
>JACQSQ010000022.1 GCA_016211245.1 Candidatus Woesearchaeota archaeon | reverse complement strand
TGTGTTATCCCGAAACTATTTCATAAGGCTGTTGTAGTTAGCCCTATGAAATTAAGCAGATCTAAGCTAACAGAGACACTTAGAAGGCTAGCTGATGGAAAAACAGCTTATCAAGCAAGGAAAGTTGCAAAGATTTCTGTAAGAAGAGTCTATCAAGTGAAGGAGGCATTTGATAAAACAGGAGAGATTCCAGACATAGGAAAGTATAATGGCCGTCCTCGGAAACCCTTTGAAGAATGGGAGATTATTCTTGTAAAGAAAGCTTTTGAAAAATACAGAGTGTCAGCAGACACTCTTGAAAGGTGCATAGACAGAGACTGTAAAAAGCACATAGGCCACAATAGAATTCATCAGATTCTGGTTTACCTTGGCTATGCAAAAAAGAAGGATAAGAGGGACATTAGAAAGAGAAACTGGAAGTTTTATGAGAGAAGGCACAGCTTAACTGCTGTGCACATAGACTGGCATTATTTCAAGGGAAATTGGGTATTTGGTGTTGAAGATGATGCAAGCAGAAAACTGCTCGCATTGATTGAGGATGAAAAAGAATCCTTAAATAACTCAATCAAAGGGATGGAAGAAGCATTAAAACATGGCCCAATAAAACAGTGCATAAGCGACCATGGCTCTACATTTACAACCAATTTTATCGATGCTGAATCCAGATTCAGAGACTACTTGAAATCAAAAGGAGTAAAGCAGATACTTTGCAAAGTCAGGCATCCACAGAGCAATGGAAAGATGGAAAAGTGGTTTGATTGCTATGACAGAAATAGAGAAGCATTTAAAAGAAAGGAAGAATTTATGAATTGGTATAATGATGTTAAGCCACATAGATCCTTGAACTTCGATGAACTCGAAACACCATCACAGGCTTTCATAAGGAAAATGAGAAAATGAAGAATCAAGTTAATATATCGTTAGGAAATATTAACGGGATACTACATAAATTTCCAAATTCATAAGGTTTATTAATATATTTTTTCTTGGCTATGCATGGTTCCTAAGCATATCGGGATTATCCTTGACGGCAACCGCAGGTTTGCAAAACGCCTGATGCTGAAGCCGTGGAAAGGGCATGAATGGGGTGCAAAAAAGGTTGAAAAGCTTTTTGAGTGGTGCCGCGAGCTTGATATAAAAGAGCTTACGCTTTACGCCTTCTCGCTTGAAAACCTCAGCCGCCCAAAAGAGGAATTTGATTGCCTCATGCAGATATTCAGGAGCGAGTTTAACAAGCTTCTTTTTGACGAAAGAATTGACAAAGATGAAATAAGAATAAACTTTATTGGAAGATTAGGGCTCTTGCCTCAGGATTTGCAGGACATCATGCAGAAAGTCATGAAAAAAACAGAGAGATACAGCAGGCATATTATTAATTTTGCCATGGCGTATGGCGGAAGGGCAGAGATAATAGATGCTGCCAGGAAGATTGCAGACAAGGCAAGCAGGGGAGAGATTGACATCAACAGCATTAATGAAGATGTTTTTTCCCAGCATCTTTACCTCAACAGCAAGCCTGACTTGATTATCAGGACAGGCGGGGAAAAAAGGATTTCAGGGTTTCTGCTTTACCAAGGAGATTATGCAGAACTCTGTTTTGTGGACAAGATGTGGCCTGAGTTTGAAAAGGCAGATTTGGTTAATGCAATCAATGATTACGCAGAAAGGGACAGAAGGTTTGGAAGGTAAAGTTTTATTAATCAGCATTTGATAATTTATATAATCAGTTAAAAAAAGAGATGGAAGAGAAACTTACAAAAAAGGCGAGGGCTTATGCCCTGAAGAATGCAATTGAGCATGGCGGAAAGGCAGTAGAGGGGGCAGTGATAAGCGCCTTGTTTCACGAGGGCATGAAGAAGGAGGATGCAGGGCAGGCAGTTGGAGAGATTAAAAAAATAGTCAGGAATGTCAATTCGCTTTCTGTGGATGAGCAGAAAAATGAGCATGAGCAGATTGAGGGCTTGATAAGCCACCGGAAGGAAAGAGAGGGCTTGCAGGAGCTGCCTAATGTAAAAGGCAGGCCTGTGATGAGGCTTGCGCCATACCCATCAGGCGCGCTGCACCTTGGGAATGCAAAAACCTATGTTCTTAATGCGCTATATGCAGAAAAATACAACGGAAGGCTGATTCTTGTGATGGATGACACAATAGGAAGTGAGCAGAAACAGCTTGTAAAAGAGGCATACAAGATGATTCCGGAGGCATTTGACTGGCTTGGCATAAAATATGAAAAGCCGATAATCTACAAGTCAGACAGGCTGAAGATTTATTATGAATATGCTGAGAAGCTGATAAAGATGGGTAGGGCATATGTCTGCTCATGCAATCAGGAAACCTTAAGGTACAACCGTGCAAGAGGAATAGAATGCGAATGCAGGAGTTACTCTGTTGCCAAGCAGCTTGACAGGTGGAAGACAATGTTCAGCGCAAGGGAGGGTGAATGCACCTTAAGAATAAAAACAGACATGAAGCACCCAAACCCTGCTTTCCGCGACCGCGTTCTCTTCAGAATATCTGAAAGAGAGCATCCAAGAGTTGGAAACAAATACAGGGTCTGGCCTTTGCTTGATTTCTCCTGGGCGATAGATGACCGCCTGCTCGGCATTACGCATATCATAAGGGGAAAGGACTTAATGATGGAAAGCGAGATGGAAAAATATATCTGGGACATCTTTGGGTGGAAGCACCCCGAGCTGCTGCACGCAGGGCTTGTCAGGATTGAGGGAATAGGCGCGAAGATAAGCAAGAGCAAGGCTCAGCATGAGGTAAAATCAGGGCAGTTTTCAGGCTGGGATGACCCAAGGACATGGAGCGTGCAAAGCCTGAGAAAAAGGGGGATGCAGCCAGAGGCAATAAGGCAGTTTGTTGAAAGCATTGGCTTAAACCAGAGCGATATTGCCATTCCTGTAGATATCCTTTATGCTTTAAACAGGAAGATAGTGCATGAGAAGGCAATTCAGGTGCATTTTAAAAAAATAGAAAAAACGGGAATGAAAGCAGAAGGCGAAGCTGAAACCAGCAAGCAGGAAATGAACGAAAAGAAAGAAAGAAAGGCAGGGGAAAGCGTGAAAAACATAAAGGTTGTTATGCCTGACGCATCTGTTGTCTTCGGGCTTTCTGATGTTAAGCCAAAAAAGGATTCAATATACCATTTCGTCGGGTTTGGGTATTGCAGGTATGAGAGCAGGGAAAAAACCTTTTATTTTGCGCACCCATAATTCTCTGGTGCATTAAAGGTTGGTAATCATCACGATTTTCATTTTTCAAAATCAAAAAAACAATGTGCCACCACATCTCAAAAATCATAGATTTTTGATGACTATCAAAGTTCCTTGAACTTTGAAGCCTTAAAAGGTGTGGTTTGAAAGGGCACTTGTTTTT
>JACQSQ010000021.1 GCA_016211245.1 Candidatus Woesearchaeota archaeon | reverse complement strand
GCAATTGCAAAGTTGCTGAAAGTCCGGGCAGCCCCACTTTAGGAATAAAGTTTCAATATACGAACTACATTAAAGAAACATTCAAAATAACGGACAAAAACAATAACGAAATAACTACAATTTAAAAAATTAATAATTATTCCCGAAAACGACCTCGCACAGTAAAACTATAAAAGGTGACCCGTTGCACTGCAAAAGACTGATGTTAGCGGGTAAATGCTTGCGAGCACGCTCGCTCACAAGCTCGCGTGCAAATCACCCATTGAAGCTCGTAGAGCAATCGCATGGGTCGCGGGATTTAAAGTTTAAAATAATGCAATCGTAATGAAAATAAAAAATAAAAATCTTTAAAATGAAATCAGAAGAAAGGCGAGAAGGGCTGGGATCGGCCAAAAGGTTTGGCACAAGATACGGGAGAAAGACAAAGCTGAAATTCTCCAAAGTCGAGACCGAGCAGAGAAAGCTCCACAAGTGCCCTTACTGCAGCAAAGTCGCAGTAAAAAGGGTTGCCCTTGGAATTTGGCAGTGCAGGAAATGCGAAGCAAAATTTACCGGAAAAGCATATTCAGTTACCAGAAAGATAGTCACTAAAGAAGCCGAAGAGGAACTGGAAGAGCCTCAGGCAGCTGAAGAGCAGGCTGGGGAAGCAGAGGTTGATGAGTGATGGCAGAATACAAATGTTTTGACTGCAACAAGAAGGTTTCCATGGATTACCTGAGAAAGAGGATAAGGTGCCCGTATTGCGGGAGCAAGATACTATTCAAGCCGAGAAGCGTGACAACGAAGATTAAATCCAAGTAGCATCATGATAAAATGGAAGTTTCAAAAGAGACAGAGCAGAAAATAAGCCAGCTCCAGATGTACGAGCAGAGCCTTCAAAGCTTTCTGGGGCAAAAGCAGCAGTTCCAAATGCAACTGGTAGAGACAGAGTCGGCATTGAGCGAGCTCCAAAACACCGAAAAGGCTTATAAGATTGTCGGCAACATAATGGTGGAGTCAGACAAAAATGAGCTAAAGGCTGACTTGCAGTCCAAGAAGGAGATGCTGGAGCTCAGGATAAAAACAATGGAGAAGCAGGAATCCCAGGTTAGGGAGAAGGCATCCAAGCTTCAGTCAGAAATTCTAAAGAAAATCAAGAAGGAAGATTGAACATGAAAATGGCGCAGCAAATGAGCGAACTGGATGTCGTGGTGAGCAGCCTAAGCGAGCTCCAGGAAGATGCGACTGTGCCTAGAAACGTCAGGAGCCAGATACAGGGCATTCTTGCCACTCTGAGGGCTGAAACAGAGACGTCAATAAAAATAAACAAGGCACTGAACGAGCTGGATGAGATATCAAGTGACGTCAATTTGCAGTCTTATACAAGGACACAGATATGGAATATAATGAGTTCCCTTGAAAAATTGCATTGACTTAAATGAAATATGCTCATTCTGCAAAATTAAGCGTTTTTTCCCATGAGAATGAAAATAGCAATAATGTTCTAGAAGCCTTTTTGAGGCTTTTTCCTTTCAATCTGGAAGAGAACAAAGTTGATATTATTAAAAGAAATGCAACAGGCTTTAATGAGTCAAAGATAGAAATATACGAAGTGATGCTTACAAAGACAAATCTTATCAACCAGTTCCTTGATTTTGTTCTCAGTAACCTTGACGAAGTTCAAAAAGGAGTCATAATCCAGCAAGCGGAATCAAGACTTGATGATGATCTTGACTTTTTCATAAGATTTGACAAAGAAGAATGGACTGAAAAAAATAAAATTGAATTAACTGAATCTGGCAAGTGTTTTCACCTAAAAATGAGCATTGCAGCCTTTCCTAAGAAGAGGGAAGTCGCTTTAAAAATAATCAATGAGTTATTTTCAAAATAATTTTAAACCTAGACTATTTACCATTTAAAAATGCCAAGAATAAAGATTGCGCCTTCAATATTATCGGCTGACAAGTCCAAGATAAATGAGGAAATAAAAGAAGTTGAAAAGTATTCTGATTTGATACATGTTGATATAATGGACGGCATTTTTGTCCAGCCAACGACAGTTGATGCCAATTTTGTTAAAACAATAAGGACAAAAGTGCCTTTGGATGTGCATCTCATGGTGCATGAGCCGAGCGATTCCTACATTAAAGGTTTCATAGATGCAGGAGCCTTTTCTATAACAATTCATGAAGAAGCCTGCAAAAATCCAATGCGTCAGCTTGAGTTTATCAAAAAAAACAAGATAAATGCAGCCATTTCAATAAAGCCGAAAACTTCCCTCGATGCAATAAAGCCTTACCTTGACATGGTTGACATGGTTTTGATAATGACAGTCGAGCCAGGATGGGCTGGCCAAAAATTTATAGCAGAGACATTATCAAAAATTAGGGAACTTAGACATTTGAAAACGAATATTGACATAGAGATTGATGGCGGCATAAACTCGATAACCGCAAGGATTGCCTATGATGAGGGCGCAAACGTGTTTGTAGCAGGAACCTCCATATTTGGAAAGAAAGACAGAGTGCAGGCTATAAATGAAATAATTAATAGTTTAAAGCAATAAAATGATATGGGCTATTTTGTCTGTTTTGTCAGGTCTTGGAGATGCAATTTCTTTTGCCGCAATCAAGAAATTAGGCAAGTTTGACACTATACTGACTTTGGCTGCAAGGTATTTGATGGCCCTGCCGTTCATTTTAGCCATGTTCCTGTTTTATGAAATTCCCAAGGTAAAACCTTCCTTTTACTTTATTCTGTCAATTGATATTTTGATACTTTTTGCTGGAATGTACCTATTGATTAGATCGCTGGAAACATCAGACATGTCTGTTGCCATACCTATGCTGAATTTCTCTCCGGTATTTCTGCTTTTTGTGTCGTATTTTTTCCTGAACGAACTGCCTAATATTTCTGGATTAATAGGGGTGCTTATTGTGGTTGCTGGCTCTTATATTCTGAACATTGCATCGATGAGAAAGGGCTATTTAGAGCCGTTCAAGGAAATTTTTAACAACAGGGGCATTTTTTATATGTTAATTGTCGCGTTCTTGTTCAGCATAAGTGCAACTATAAGCAAGATAGGAATACTGATGTCCAATCCCGCTTATTTCACCTTTATGGAATATCTTGTTTCATCGATCGTCATTTTGCCATTTTGTTTCAGCAGGTTCGCAAAAAACTCAAAATCTATAAAGAGAAAAATCAATTATCTCATAATAATCGGATTATCGACTGCGGCAATGACGGTTACATACGCTATCGCGGTTAAATACACGCTGATTTCATATATTATATCCTTAAAAAGGACAAGCATAATGTTCAGCGTTTTGATAGGATTTTTCCTCTTTAAAGAAAAGAATTTTAAATCAGCCATTATTGGCAGCGCTGTGATGCTCGCAGGCGCTGTGCTTATAATACTATCATAATAACATTTATAAAAAGTTGAATTTATTTTAATAAAATGCCAAAATACACAGTAACCCCATGGGAAGTTTCCGGAGAGATAGACTATGACAAGCTCATCAAAGAGTTTGGAGTAAAGTCTTTAGATGACAAATTATTAAAAAAGATGGAGAAGCAAACAGGTGAGCTCCATTACTTCCTTAAAAGAAAAATATTCTTCGCTCACACTTACTTTGACACAGTTCTCGAGCAGTCACAAAAAGGAAACAAGTTCTACCTTTATACAGGAAGGGCCCCTTCAGGCCCTGTCCACCTTGGCCATTTAATTCCATGGATTTTCTGCAAGTGGCTGCAGGACAAGTTTGGAGCAACACTTTTATTCCAGATTCCGGATGAAGAGAAATTCCTGTTCAATGAAAACCTGACTTTGGACGATACCAGAAGATGGGCATACGAGAACATATTGGATATTATTGCAGTAGGCTTCGACCCGAAGAAGACAAGTATATTTTTGGACACAGAATACGCCAATGTGATGTACAAGCACGCATGCAGGGTTGCAAAGAAGATAACATTGTCGACCGCAAAATCCACATTCGGCTTTACTGACTCAAACAACCTGGGAGAAATATTTTATACATCAATGCAGTCAGTGCCTGCATTTTTGCCCTCTATAATGGAAGGCAAGCCGACTTACTGCCTGATACCATGCGCCATAGACCAGCAGCCCCACTTCTTCATGACAAATGACGTTGCGCCAAAATTGGGGTATCCAAAAACAGCCACTATTTTGTGCAGGTTCCTTCCCGGATTGCAGGGAATGCACAGGGAAGGCAAGATGTCGTCATCCATAGACAAGACAACCATATTCGCAACAGACAAGCCCGAGCAGGTCAATGAGAAAATAAACAAATATGCGTTTTCCGGAGGAAAAGAGACCGTGGAGCAGCACAGAAAAGAAGGCGGAAATCCTGACATTGATGTTTCTTACCAATATCTCACTTACTTTCTGGAAGACTCAAAGAGGCTGAAACAGGTCTATGACGATTACAAGAGCGGCAGGATGCTGACAGGGGAGTTAAAGAAAATAACCATTGAGGTTATAAGCTCTTTTTTGAAGGAGCATCAAATGAGAAGGGAAAAGGCCAGAAACAGCATAGACAGATTCATGCTTAGGGGCTAAATAGTTAAGTTTAAATAATTTAATCGCAATTAGTATAAAAATACCTTGAAAATGGCCAAAAACAAAAGAGGGGAGCATTTCAGTTTTGCCCTGCTTGTCGTAGTTTTTTCCATGGCAATCTTTTCTATTGCCTTTTTGAGCGAAGATTCAAACTTGACAGGGCTTGCTGTTTATGAGCAGGATGCAACCTATGTCAATCAAAATTTACTGGTTTATGATAATGTAAACTCGTTGAGAACGCTTGCTTCAGGCAACTATTATCTTGATACTGATGGGGTGGTTTACTGGCTCGATGACAGTTCAAAACCACCAATAGCTAAACTAAGTTACATCAGCGAGAGCCAGAAAAACAGGAAAATACACATTGACAATGAAGGAAATTTGGGCTATTTGCTAGACTAAAAAAGAGGTGGCATTATGGAAGAAAAATTCAATGTAGCGCCTTTGTCAGGAGGCTACATGCTCACAAGCATTGTTGGGTTTCTGATTTCAGCATTTTATGTGTATGAAAAATCTGCCAGATGGGGATTTACATTGGTTTTGTTCTTCACACTGATGTTTATTGCTGCCCTGATTTCAATGACTTACGCGCCAACAGACTGGCAGCTAAAGTTTAAGTAAGATGACAGAGTACACTGAAATTATTTTGAGGCTTGTTCTTGCGACTGTGGCGGGGGGCTTAATCGGGCTTGAAAGAGAAGTTGTCCACAAGCCGGCCGGAGTCAGGACACATATGCTGGTTTCGCTTGGCTCCGCGTTGTTTGCCCTGATTACAATTGAGCAGCTTCCATGGGAGGCTGCAAGAATCATAGCAGGAATTGCAACCGGCATTGGATTTTTGGGCGCCGGCACCATTTTCAAGGCAAAAGACGAAGTTCATGGCCTGACAACTGCTGCTTCTGTATGGGCAGTTGCCGCTGTAGGATTGTCTATTGGGTTTGGATACTATTTGATGATGCTGATTGCCGTTATTCTAATGCTGATAATTTTACAGCTGAATAAGTTCGAGTTTTTTAGGAGATTGTAAGAATATGGATAAAAAAGATGAGCATAAAAACTTTGTAGAGATAGAACCAAAACTAATTAAAAAATTGTTAAGTTTGCCTAAGCCTATTGGAATGAAAATTCTGCAAAGAATCAATTACAAGATGAATTTGCAAAAAGAGAGCATACTAAAGCAGGCTTTTCAGGAAAATATTTTTACAGAGAAAGAGTATGATGAAAAATACAAAGATATGTTTTATGACGAATATGGAAGCGATAGTTTTATGCAATATATAAATGCAGTAATG
>JACQSQ010000020.1 GCA_016211245.1 Candidatus Woesearchaeota archaeon | reverse complement strand
TTGAAATCCCACTGGGCCCACTTTTCTATTGTAAGGTCTTGGACAAAAATCATTACTCTTCCATAAATAATACCTTTGAAGATTATTTTGATTACTAAATCCTATATTTTCCATATACTTTTTGAATTTTTCTCTCCCACTTAAATATAAGTAATTTGTTATGTAGGGGCGTTTTGTAACAGAATGTATACTGGTGCAATTTGTTTTTGTGCTAGTTTCAATGCCTATTATCTCAAATGCTTTTTTACAATCATCTACTAGATTCTGGCTTGCCGTGGCTAACTTAATTACTGGATATTTTCTCATCTTTATTTGAAAAGAACTATCAGTATCCATTATTCCTCTCAAACATGCCTTAATGAAATTATCATTCTTCCAAATGCATTGGGGAATTCCGATATTAATCTTTTTACCTAATGGTAGTCCAATGACTTTAGTGTAGAATTGTACAAGACCTTGCGAATTCAATTGAATTCTCATTTCATTTCTGTTTTTCTTAAATAATGAATTAAAATTCAAATTGTAAAGGTTGGATTTCAAATTTGAAACGTACCTTAGCAGGTAATCCTGATCAGTTAAGGAATTCCCGTCAACACTGATAAAATTATTAGTTAGGTTATTATTCTTATAAGAACCGATACATCCATCTCCAATCATTATTCCTATATCTTCAGCAAGCTTTTCATTCATTTCTTCTGGAAATCTTAACCCTCTTTTCACATCTTTTCTGCTTAATTTTATTTCTGATAAATCGAATTTCATTTAAATCACCATAATACTGGATGTGAGACTATGTAAATGATTTAGTTTAAATACTGCACGTCGGGAGATGTCCAGTGTCCAGTGCTTGTAGAACCTATAGTTTAGAAAGCATGAATCATAATTTTATGGTTGAATCCTATTTTAATGTGATTTATGAAATGATTTTTGAGTAAAATAAGAAAGATTTAATAATAAAGATTGAGCGAAGTTACAAAATGAAAACAAAATTATTTTTGATGTTGATATTAATTGTTCTTATTGCCGGCTGTTCTGAAAATAAAGTTACTGGCAATCTCGAGCTTAAAACAAAGTCAGAGAAGCAGGACTTAAGCCAAATCAAGGTTATCGGCACGCGAATCGGGGAAATTCCCCCTGGCTTTACTGTTGTCACGACAGAAGGAAAGGTCATTAGACTAAGCGATTTGCTTGCGCAGAAAAATCCAGTTATAATCTATTTCATGGCAACATGGTGCCCTTACTGCGCAGAGGATTACTCAGCCCTGTCAAAGATTTATAATAATTACGAAAACAACCTGACTTTTATATCCATAAGCCTTGATTTAAGCGAGGACGTTCTTGAATTGGCTGAATACAAAAAGAAATATCCGCAGCTTAATGGCATGCATTTTGCGCCGGGGCAGGAGCAAATACTGATCGATTATGGAATAACAAAAACAACCACTAAATATGCCATCGGAAAGAACGGGACTATTGCTTACAGGACAATAGGGGCGTTTAACGAAGAGGAATGGGGGCAAATGCTTGATGCCTTAATGAAATCATGACTTGGCAACCATTTCCTGCAGAACATCATATGCTTTCATGGAATCTTTCTTATGCAGGATAAATGTTAACTCAGTCATTGTCGAGACAATCTCATAAATGTTGATGTTGTTCCAGGCAAGCTTTCTGACCGCGTTGAATATTATCCCCGGAGTGTGGGTGAAATCGTCCTTTGTGAAAACTATTGTCAAGGAAACCAAGTCTTTTTCTTTGTTCAATACCTTCTCTCCTGCCAAAAACTGCACCAATTTTTGCATGTGCTTTTCGTTTATTATTATGCTGACCTCGTTATTGCCAAGTATTATGTTCAGGGTATCCCCCCTTTCAAAGTTTACCAGATTATGGACTGTCCTTAGCTTTGTAAGCAGCGCCGGAGACTTGACAAAGGTAAAGTCTGCTATATTTGTTTTCATCAGCAATTCCCCCGTATAATCAAACTTTTTAGTGGATTGCATATGGCCGGATATTTGCTCGGAGTGCCTTCTTAATGCCATCACGACAGCAGGCAGCTTTATTTTTTTGCCCAGCTCCTGCTCTATCTTGGGATGAATCTGCTCTGCAAGATTTGCCACGCTGATGATTCCGCGGCCTAATCCCTCTTCCACAAAAGGCTGCTCGCTTACTATTTTTTTAACCAGGTGGCTTACCGTTACCATTTGTTATTTTAATAACATAATGTTTATATACTATATAAATGTTTCTGGGCAAAAATGGACGAAATAAGCGCTTCGGAAACTGGATATGCGGATTCTTATATAGGTTGCTCTGTAGGCTTTTCCAGTTTAACGCCTGGACTCCTGTACAAGTGATCTTATTGCTTTAATCGAGTGCTTGGGGCCTAAAAATGAAAATTGCGATTGTCGGATATGGGAAGATGGGACATGAAGTTGAAAAGATTGCGAATGCCAGGGGAATCACTGTAGCTTCAATTATTGATCCGACTGAAAGAAATGCAACCCATAGAGAGATAAACGCGCAATCAATGGAAAATGTGGACGTGTGCATTGACTTTACAATGCCTGATGCGGTGATTGGCAACCTAAAACAAATTTCGAAATTTGAAAAAAATATTGTTGTTGGGACAACAGGATGGGGCAATAATCTGGATGAAGCAAGAAGCATTGTTGATAAGAGCAATATTGGGCTTATCTATGCCCCTAATTTTTCCATAGGCGTTAATGTGTTTTTTAAAATTATAGAAAATGCCGCAAGAATGATAAATAACATTGAGGATTACGATGTTTACGGGTATGAGCTGCACCACAGCAAGAAGCTTGACAGCCCGAGCGGGACTGCAAAATCAATAGAGCAGATTCTGCTGAGAAATATAAAAAGAAAAAAACATGTCCCATTTGCGTCCGTAAGGTCTGGCTTCATTCCCGGAACGCATGTTGTTGGATTTGACAGCAGCGCAGACACGATTGAGCTGAAACACACTGCCAGAAACCGGGAGGGGTTTGCCATAGGCGCCATAATGGCTGCGCAATGGATTCAGAATAAAAAAGGGCTTTATAGCATTAGCGATATGATGAATGAACTAATTGGAGATGAATAACTATGTTTAAAGGAGCAATAACTGCGATTGTAACACCATTCTTAAAAAATGGAGAAGTAGGCGAAGAGGCATTGAGAAATTTAGTCGAATTTCAAATAAAAAATAATATTGACGGGCTGGTGCCATGCGGCACTACTGGGGAAAGCCCCACTTTAAGCCATGAAGAGCATCAGAAAGTAATAGAAATTGTTATAGGCGCTGCAGGCGGAAAAGTGCCGGTTATCGCAGGCACAGGCAGCAATTCAACCCATCATGCAGTTGAAATGACTAAAAAGGCTGAGGAAATGGGAGCTAATGCATCCCTTCAGGTATGCCCCTACTACAACAAGCCTACCCAGGAAGGATTATTCAGGCACTTCAGCTCAATTGCCAATGCTGTAGAAATCCCCATAGTAATCTATAATATACAGGGAAGAACCGGAATAAACATGGAAACAGCAACTCTTGCAAGGCTTGCAAAAGAGCATTCAAATATTGTTGCTGTAAAGGAGGCATCCGGAAACGTAGGGCAAATGATGGATGTCATAAGCGCTTTGCCCAAAACTTTTACAGTTTTGTCCGGCGATGACAATCTGACCTTGCCATTGATGGCACTAGGAGGAAAAGGCGTAATCTCAGTTGCGAGCAACATAATCCCGAAAGAGATGCACCAACTAACTGAATATGCTTTGAATGGCGATTTTGAAAATGCAAAAAAACTTCATTATCATTTATTGCCCTTGTTCAAGGGAATTTTCATAGAAACAAATCCAATACCGATAAAAGCTGCGTTGGCGATGAAGGGCATGATTGAGGAATCTTATAGGCTGCCAATGTGCGAGATGAAGGCTGAGAATAAGGAGAAATTAAGAAGCATTCTGTCTGATTTGAAACTGTTGTAAGATGGCAGATAAACTACTTCCTTTTGGAAAAGAGAAAATAGTGGAGATAATAAAAAAATATCCGACGCCTTTTCACATATACGATGAAAATGCTATAAGGCAGAATGCAAGAAATTTTCTCAAAGTATTCGGCATATTGCAGGGATTCAGGCAGTTTTTTGCCGTAAAAGCAACACCAAACCCGTACATACTGAAAATACTAAAGCAGGAAGGGCTTGGAGTGGATTGCAGCTCTTTGGCAGAGCTTGAGATGGCAGAGAGAATGGGCTTCAAGGATGAGGAAATAATGTTCAGCTCCAATGACACTCCAGCTGAAGAATTTTTGAAAGCAAGAAAACTTGGAGCAATAATAAACTTGGATGATATAAGCCATATTGAGTATTTGGAGAAGCATGCAGGAATCCCTGATTTGGTATGTTTGCGCTATAACCCCGGCCCTGCAAGAAAAGGAAATGGAATAATTGGAAAACCAGAGGAGGCAAAATACGGATTGACAAGGGAGCAAATGGTCGAAGCCTATAGGATATTAAAGAAAAAAGGCGCAAAAAGATTTGGCATGCATACTATGGTGATTTCAAATGAACTGCATGAAAGCTACTTCATAGAAACAGCCAGAATGATGTTCGAGCTTGCAGTTGAAGTGCACAAAAAAGCCGGAATAAAAATTGAATTTGTTAATCTTGGGGGAGGAATAGGAATCCCCTACAGGCCAGAAGACAAGCCAGTATCATATGAAAGGATTGCAGAAGGAGTAAGGGAATCTTATAACAAGATAATAGTGGGAAACAATTTACATCCTTTAGGCATATTTACAGAATGCGGCAGGGTAATAACAGGGCCTTATGGCTATTTGGCCACCAGAGTCAGGCATGTCAAGCACATATACAAAGATTATGTGGGTACAGATGCGTCTATGGCCAACCTGATGAGGCCTGGAATGTATGGCGCTTATCATCATATCACTGTGCTTGGCAAAGAAAATGCCCCGAAAAATCATTTATACGATGTCACCGGATCCTTATGTGAAAACAATGACAAATTTGCAATAAACAGGAAATTGCCGGAAATAGCTCCGGGAGACTTGCTAGTTATCCACGACACAGGAGCGCATGGATTTGCCATGGGGTTTAATTATAACGGAAAATTAAGATCTGCTGAATTGCTGCTGAGACATGACGGAAGCGTGGTGAAAATACGCAGGGCAGAAACCATATCCGATTATTTTGCGACCTTGGACTTTAATGGGGCAAAAAAATTCAAGTGACTAAAATGAAAATCCAAATTTCGGAAAAACTTGCAAGCATACCGAACTATGCCTTTGCTGAAGTGGACAATGAGGTTGCCAAATTGAAGGCTGCGGGCATAGCCCCCATAGATTTCGGAGTCGGAGACCCAAAAGAGCCTACGCCCGAGATAATAAGGAATGCGATAAAGAAGGCAGTGGATGCAAGGAAAAGCTTAGGGTATCCAAGCTACAACGGAAGCGAGGAATACCGGCAGGAAGTTGCAAAATGGAGCAAGAAAAGATTTGGAATTAATCTGGATCTTATCAGAGAAATCTCTTCAACAATAGGCGCAAAAGAGGCAGTATTCAATTTCCCGCAGGCATTTCTGAACAGCGGAGATTATGTTATTTCGCCAAATCCCGGGTACCCTCCTTATGAAAAGGGAACTTTGTTTGCAGGCGGCAGGACTTATTTTGCCCCGCTTACAAGGGAAAATAATTTTTTGATGGACTTAAATAGGATTCCGAAAGATATTGTGAAAAAAGCCAGGATAATGTGGGTGAATTACCCCAATAATCCGACAGGGGCTGTTGCAACCGAGGCATTCCTAAAGGAGGCTATAGATTTCGGGCATGACAATGACATAATCCTAGCAAGCGATGAATGCTATAGTGAAATCTATTTTGATGAGAAACCGCATTCAATTTTGGAGTATTCAAAAGAAGGCGCTGTTGCATTCCAGTCGCTGTCAAAAAGAAGCGCGATGACAGGCTACAGGATTGGATGGATTGCGGGAGATGAAAATATAATAGCTGCTTTCAAGAAATTAAAGCCCAATATAGACTCTGGAACCCCGACATTCGTGCAGGACGCTGCCATTGCCGCATTAAGTGATGAAGCGCATGTCGAAAAAATGAGGAGCGATTACAAGAAGAAAAGGGACATACTGGTCAAATCACTTTCATCAACAGGATTGGAAAACTGCAGTCCTGCAGCAACGCTTTACATATGGCAAAAGACTCCTGACAGATCGACATCAGTCGAATTTGCGAAAAGACTATTGGACAAAAAAATTGCCGTAGTTGTTACGCCCGGCGAATGGATTTCAAGCAACTTTAATGGCCTCAACCCGGGCAATGATTATGTCAGGTTTGCCTTGGTTCCAACTCTGGATGAGACAAAAGAAGCCGCAAGAAGGATAAAGGAAAATCTAAAATGATAATCATGAAATTCGGCGGAACTTCGGTTGGAAGTGCAGATAGGATAAGGAACACCTGCAATATAATAAAGTCAAACCTAAAAAGAAAGCCTATAATCGTGGTGTCAGCCGTGGCAAAAATAACCGATGGCCTTATAAGGCTCGCAAAAGAATGCTCAACTGACCATGCTGCTGAAACATTAAAGCTTATTGGAGAAACCCATGACAAAATTATCGGAGAATTGAGGCTGGACAGGCGCCTGCTTGAGCAGGATTTTAGGGATTTACGCCAATTAGCCGATGAAACATTGAAAAACAGGAATAACGACGAAAAAACCATGGACCATTTCCAGTCATTCGGGGAGCAGATGTCATCCAAGATAGTTGCAGCCCAGCTGAGCAAGATTGGAGTTAAAGCAAAGTCCTTTGACTCGTGGGAACTAGGTTTTCTTACCGACTCTGAATTCGGGAACGCAGAGCCGCTTGATGTTGCCTATGCAAGCCTGAAAGGCAAAATAAAAAAGCTTAGCGTCGTGCCTGTTGTAACCGGCTTCATAGGAAAAACAGAGGAAGGAGAAATCACAACTCTTGGAAGAGGCGGCTCTGATTTCAGCGCAGCGGTCATAGGTGCGGCAATAGATGCAGAAGAGATACAAATCTGGACGGATGTTGATGGAATGATGTCCACTGATCCAAAAATCGTGCCTAGGGCAAGGACATTGTATGCAGTCTCGTTTGCGGAAGCATCTGAGCTGGCATATTTTGGCGCAAAAGTGCTGCATCCCAAGACAATACTCCCGGCCATGAAAAAAAACATACCGGTGCGGGTGCTGAATTCATTTAATCCGAAAGGCAAAGGAACCACCATAGTCAACAAAGCAGTAAAAAGCAAGGAGACTGTGAAAGCAATTGCGTGCAAGAACAATACTACGCTGATAAGCGTCGATTCAAGCAGGATGCTTGGCAGCCACGGGTTCATGGCAAGAATATTCTATATTTTCGACAAATTCAGGAAGAGCATTGATGTGATTTCAACCTCGGAAGTCAGCGTATCACTCACTCTGGACGATGATGAAGACATAGACGATATAGTAAAAGAGCTCAGGGAATTCTCCAGTGTCGAAATTTCCAAAAACAAGTCTATTGTCTGCGTTGTTGGGGAGGGAATGAGGCACATGACAGGGCTGGCAGGCAGGACATTCACTGCAATGGGAAAGAACAATATAAATATAGAAATGATTTCCCAGGGTGCCTCGGAGATTAATATAACATTCATCGTTGACAGCAAAGATGCTGCAAAAGCAGTCCAGGTGCTGCACAGGGAATATTTTGGTGATTAGATGAAAAAACTAAGAGTCGGAGTATTGGGGGCAACAGGAATGATAGGCCAGAACTATGTGTTCCTGTTGGAGGGGCATCCATGGTTTGAAGCGAGCCATTTGATTGCAAGCCCTGCATCTGCGGGCAAGAAATATTCCGATGCTGTTGCAGGAAGATGGCATATGAAGAAGGATATCCCGCAAAATGCCAAAGACCTGAAGGTTTGCTCAATAACAGATGTTGAAAACTCAAAGAGGAACTGCGATTTTGTTTTTTCAGCCCTTGATTCTGATATTGCAAAGGAATGGGAGGAGAAATATGCGGAAGCCGGAATACCAGTCCTGTCAAATGCGTCCACCCACAGGCACACAAGCGACGTCCCTATGCTTATTCCTGAAATAAATGCCAGCCATGTAGATATTATACCAATACAAAGAAAAAATCGCGGCTGGAAGAAGGGTTTTATCGTTGTAAAGCCGAACTGCTCATTGCAGAGTTACTTGGCTCCGTTGTATGCATTGCATGGCAAATTCAAATTAAGAAAAGCGGTAATCACAACAATGCAGGCTGTCTCAGGAGCAGGTCATCCGGGAGTCTCTTCATTCGACATAATTGACAATGTCATTCCACTTATAAAAGGCGAAGAGGAAAAATCAGAAAAAGAGCCAAGGAAAATACTTGGAAAGATAGATGGCAATAAGTTTGTTTACGACGAATCATTTGAAATATCCGCACATTGCAACAGAGTTAACACCATAGACGGGCATATGGCTTGTGTATCTGTTGAGTTTGAGAAAAAACCAAGCAGAGAAGAAATTTTGAAATCATGGAAAAATTTTAGAGGAGTTCCTCAGGAATTAAAGCTGCCGTTCGCGCCAGAGCAGCCGATAATCTACAGGGAAGAAGCCAACAGGCCGCAGACAAGGCTTGACAGGGACAATGACAAAGGAATGGCGGTGACTATCGGAAGATTAAGGGAATGCAATGTCCTGCAGTGGAGATTTGTCGGCTTAAGCCACAATACAGTTAGAGGAGCAGCAGGCGGCGGAATTTTGAATGCTGAGTTATTGAAGGCGAAAGGGTATTTGTGAATAACCTATCATCTTAGATAGACGAAATCTGTGTTGCTTTTTCGTATTCTGTTCTGGATAATCTTAAGCTTTATACTATCTGCAGCCTCCAACAAAGCATGAGCTGTTTCTGGGCTGCCTGCACCAGGACCTTGTATTATTAATTGGTTCGTTGTCGGGTCGTATCTAAGATGAACGTCAAAACCTGCTTTCTTGCCGCCCCCGGGTGTAGCAACATTGTATTCATTCTGGACAAGGTAGTCCATAAAATTCCCATCATCTCTTTGGATGGGAGTAGATTTCCTGTACACTTCCTGCAGTAAATCTGCCATTTGAACTTCACCATCTAAATATAATATCATCATGTTTTCTGTTCCCCTTAAGCCTGCAAATGGGTGGTCAAGTGGCAGGACTACGGGACCAACCAGCACACTTCCTGTTGTATTGTCATAAGCACCTACAAGTCTAACTGTTTTGCCATCGCGTTTTAATTCTTGCAGAAGTTCAACGGTAATTCCTTCAATTCCAAGTGGAGAATTCCATTCAACCATCCTTCTATATTGGGATGGCAAATCACTTTTGTCATCAAGCAATCCATACAATTGTCCTCCAGAATGACTATACTTGCCTTGAATAAGAGCAACAGCTTTCATTTTGCTTAGCGCATCACGACCTTGGATATCATCCCTGCCATCTCCATCTGCATATCCAAGACGAACTGCTTCATTCAAAGCTGCATCAAAATTTTTTTCATCAAAAAACATTCTTGATAGCATAAAGTTTGACGTTCCATTAACCACGCCTTGTGCTGCGGCTACTGCCACGTTGTTTTGTTTTAGCCAGCTTAATACTTCAGCAACTCTAGTTGGCCCCATTACTGCTCCGGCCGGAACATATACAGCATTATTTAAGGCAGCGCAATCAACCACCTCTTGATAAATATGTTGCGCTCCAAATGCAGACTTATGCGCAGCAACTACATGAGCCCCTTTACTAAGCGCAGCTAAATCGTTTGATACACTTGCATCTCTTTCTTCATGGATAGAGGGATTAGAAAATCTTGTTGGCATAGCGTTAATCACTATATCCCCGGGAAAGATATATTCTGGCAATTTATCCGAATCGTCTAATCTAGAGTCTAAAGAAGCAAGGCCTATCCCATTTCTTTTTGCATCAAGAATTTTTCCTATTCCGTTTGGATTAAATAATTCAGAAACTACATCATGGCTATCTGCAACAACAATGGTGCTATACCCATGATTATCAGCAATAAGATGTTCTAAAACACTTGAACCTACATTACCGAGTCCAATTAATACCAAGCCCTGATGTGTTGTAAGCTCCATTTATCTTTAATTCCCCCATTATATCAAATGACACAAATTTTTAGGCATAATCATATCATTTGCTTATTACGAGAAGACAACAATTGTCTAATAACTTTTGTCTTCGAGTATAGCTATGTATGTAGCACGAAAGAGTTCTCATGTCTGACTGCACGGAGTGCCGCTGATCTCTATTATTGGACCTCCAACACCTTTATAGCTGTCATTTATCAGCATAATATTGCCATTTTCGTCCTCGATATAAATACAGAAATCACTGTCAACCCTTAGCAGTCTTTTTAGCTGTTCATAATCTATGTTCTTTAAATGCCCTATCCTGCTTTCATTTATCTCGCTGTTGTCTACGATTTTAAGATTTGCGTCCTCGGCAGCAACCTGCTTAATGACTGTCGAGGCTTCGTCTTTTAACTCCTTGACAATATTTGTCGGATTGGAGTAAAGCAAGCCATAAAATATAAAGATGGCTACAATAAAAACAGCAACGCCTAAGGCAACGTCTATAGACCATGATTGGGCTTTTATTGAAATTTAAACCACCTATATAAATCAGATGTCATTCTGTGCAGTACAAGCCATCTTTGCTCAATTTTGAAGAGCCCTTAGCAAGAATTATATTTCCTTTGTCATCTTCAATGAAAACACAGAAATCTTTTTTGGCGCCGATAGAACTTTTTAATTTGATGTAGTCCATATTTTTAATTTCCTTGAGCTTATTTTCGTCTATTATGCCGTTGTTTGCAAAACTTATCTCATGATCATCCAAAATCAAAGCTGTTATTTTCTGCGCGTCTATTGTGTCAGCATTTGCAGAATTATCGTAGAAACTCACAATCAAAGCTATTACAGCTACAATTAGCACAAGCGTTATTTCATCAACCTTAAACTTATTTTTGGTTTTCATGTTTATCCGCAGGTTGCAACAACAAGCTTGACTGGCTTGCCTTTGTAAACTACAATTCTTGTCATCTTAACTAAGGTGCCGCTTGAGCAAGTTACGCTGGCTTGTATATTTGCTTTTGGCTGCGGAGTTCCTTCAGCGCAAACAATATAATTATTAGTATTATAATCTCTTACCCAACCTGGCTGGCTTAAGTCACAAACTTGCTTCGCAATATCATCATAAAAATTGCATCCACTTCTACCATCGCATGAAGCATGCACAATGTTGTCAGCTGCAAATGTGCAGTCGTCTTCGCATGAGGTTCCTAATACCATATTGAAGTCAACAGTTAGCTGCTGGCCGCCACCTAAGCTAATATCACTTTTTGTTTGAGGCGCATAATCTGAATGAGCAGCTATAAGGTTGTATGTTCCACATCCTATACTTATAGAATATGTGCCAGATATGTCTGTAATGGCTGATTGCACTGTGGTTATGTCTATCTTTAAACTTACATCAGCTAAAGAGATTGGTTGGTTATTTTCGTTTCTTATTGTTCCGCTTATTGTTCCTCCGCAATCCGGGTCTTCACAGTCTGTTAATAAGTCGAAATCATCATCTAAGCCATTGCTGCAATAGATCTCAACATCTTCTATCCACTCGCCTGGAGACTGAGCAACGCATCTTTCTGGATAACCATCACCATCTATGTCAACTATTTGTTTGTGATTGTTGCAATTGCCATTATATACAC
>JACQSQ010000019.1 GCA_016211245.1 Candidatus Woesearchaeota archaeon | reverse complement strand
TTATCCGTTAGTCTTTCTTTCTCACAAGAGAAGTAGTAATCGAAGGGGCGCAGAAAAAGTGCATTTAACGCGTTTTTTGCGAAGTTTTTGATTAAGAAAACTTAGGCTGAGCAAAAGCGAACCGCAAAAAAGTGTTATGCTGAACAATAGGGCAATTATCAAAATCAGATAAAATTTTAAAAAAGATACTATTTTTTTATCAACCTCAAAATTATCTCATTAACCTCTTTAGGCGTAGCTTTACCTTTTGACTTCCGCATCACACTTCCTATGATAAAATTCAAAGCCTTCGCTTCCCCTTTCTTGTAATCCTCAACTGCCTTTGGATTCTCGGCAATAGCTTCCTTGCAGTACTTCTCAAGTTCTAAAACATCAGAAACTGCCTCTAATTTTTCTTTTTTGACATATTCATTGACATCAAAGGGATTTTCAACCAATTTTTCAATAATCTGCTGGCCGATATTATCTGTAATTTTCCTTTGTTCAATCAATTTTAGCAAATCAACTAAATGTTTTTCAGTGAGGCTAACTTCCTTTAGCTCTTTTTTATTATAATTTAATACCCTGATTAATTCTCTTCTAATCCATTTTGCAGCCAATTCAGGATTCACGTGCTTTGCAACCTTCTCAAACATCTCAGCCAACTGCTTGTCAGCTGCAATTATCTCTGCATCATCTTTTTTTATTTTGTGCTTATCAACGAATTTTTTCACCTTGTCTTGCGCAAGCTCAGGCATGTGCTTCTTTATTTCACTTAGCCATTTACCTGTGATTTCTGTAACAACAAGGTCAGTGTCAATTATATATCCATAATCCTCTTCTGTCTCTTTCTTTCTCAATGAAAAAGTTATCCCTCTTTCGGAATCCCAGGCCCTTGTCTCCTGATGAATTTTTTTATTATTTTTTATTTCGTTTTGTTGCCTATTCACCTCATACATTAACGCCCTTTCAATCTCTTTAAAACCAGTTATATTCTTTATTTCAATCCTTGTATAACCGCTTTCTTTAATGGAAACATTAGCATCGGCTTTTATTATTCCATTGTTAATATCAAAAATTTCAAGATAATCAAGGACTGTTATCAGCTGCTTCATGAAATCCCTTGCCTCATCAGGGCTTGTCAAATCCGGCTCTGTTACAATCTCAACCAAAGGATTTCCGCTCCTGTTGTAATCCACCAAAACATATGCGGATTCTTTCATGCCCGCGGGATGCACTAATGATGCAGGATCCTCTTCCATATGCACTCTGGTTATTCCAATTTCATTTCCATCGCCTAACCTTAATCTTCCCCTTTCCCCCAAAGGAATCTCATATTGCGAAATCTGGTAGTTCTTTGCCATATCCGGATAGAAATAAGATTTTCTTGAGAAAATTAATTCAGGAGAAATCTCGCAGTTTAATGCAAGGCATAGCTTCAGCGCAAACTCAACAGCTTTCTTGTTCAGTACAGGCTTGCTACCTGGATGGCCAAGGCACGTAACGCAAGTTCTTGTATTCGGCTCATTGCTTCCTTTTGTCGGGCAGCCGCAGAATAGTTTTGTGTTTGTGGATAGTTCCGCGTGCACTTCAAGCCCAATGATAATACTGCTAGTGAATTTTTTCATTTTTTATCTCTCAAACACACTTCCAAGCTGCAACAATTTTTTTTCCTGCAGATGGTCGCCTGTCAGCAGCATTCCCACAGGCAGTCCGTTCGAATATCCGACTGGAACATTCAGATGCGGCAATCCTGCAACATTTGGCGATACTGTCATTACATCAGCCAGGTAATGCTGCAAAGGCGTCAATTTCTCAATCTCGGAAAACTTGGGCGGCAGCATTGGCGCTGTCGGGCTTACCAATGCATCAAACCTCTTGAAGGCTTTCTTGTATTCACTAATCATTATAGTTCTGACTTTCATTGCCTTTATGTAAAATGCATCCCTATACCCCGCCATCCTCGCAAATGTTCCCAGTATTATTCTTCTTTTTGCCTCTGTCCCGAAATTTTCACTCCTTACTTTTGTGAAATACTCGTTAAAGCTGCCCTCCAGTTTTTCAGAAGCGCCGTATCTCATCCCGCAAAGTTTTGCAAGGTTTGTGCTCGCCTCTGATGTCGCAATCATGTAATATGTTGCAATCCCGTATTTTATCGGCAGCTCAAGCGAAATTTCCTCAGCTTCAGCGCCTTCATCCCTGAGCTTGTCAATGCCATGATTGATTTTTTCTGAAACCTCTTCCTGGACTTCGCCTGTAAACGCTTCCTTTATTATGCCTACCTTCATTCCCTTGCACGATTTCCTGAAATTGGAATAATCTTCCTTTTCCTTATGCGAGGATGTGCTGTCGCATGGGTCGTGCCCCGATATCACGCCAAGAAGAATCGAGACATCTTCGGCAGTTTTCCCTATTGGCCCTATCTTGTCAAGGGAATTTCCAAAGTCTATGAGCCCGTATCTTGAAACCAGCCCGTAAGTCGGGCATAATCCGAAAACGCCGCAGAATGATGACGGCTCCACAATCGAGCCTCCCGTGGACTCGCCAAGCGCTATATGATTATCGAGCTTCTGGCTTAGTCCCGCAGCTCCTCCGCTGCTGCCGCCGCAGCTTCTTTCCTTGTCAAAAGGGTTTTTTGGAATTTTGAAGCCGGAATTTACCGAGAATGCCCCAAACCCGAATTCATCCTGCGAAGTCTTTCCTATAATGATTCCGCCTTCCTCTTTTACCTTGGCTATTGCAGTCGCGTCAAAAAGCGGCTTGTAGCCTTCTAAGATTCTTGAGCCGGCAGTGCTCTCAACGCCCTTTACGCATATGGCATCTTTTACGGAAATAGCAACCCCAAATAATTTTTTATTTTTAATATTTTTATCATCGTTTTTGACAGATTTTTTTATTTCATTTGCCTGCTTCAAAGCCAGCTCTTCGGAAATTGTATTAAAATAACGGTATTCCTGGTTTAGCTTCTTGCATTCTTCAATAACCTTTTGAGTATGCTCAACTATGTCGATTTCATTATTCTTTATCTGGCTTATAAAATTTTGAATTGTCATTTAATTTTACTTGTCCGTTATGTAAACTTTATTCATCTTGTCTCCTGCTTGTATTTTCTTTGCAACATCCATCCCAGATATCACTTTGCCAAAAACAGCATAGTTTTCGTCAAGAAAATGCGCTGGCGCAAGGGTTATGTAGAACTGCGAGCTTGCGCTGTTTGGATCTTGAGAGCGTGCCATTCCAAGCGCTCCCTCAACATGCCTTAGCTCATTGTGTATTTCAAGCGGTATATTCTTTCCCGAGCCTCCTGTGCCGTCTCCTTTTGGGTCTCCTCCCTGCACCACAAAGCCCGGCTCGACCCTGTGGAAGCTTAACCCATTATAGAATCCCGCATTTGCCAATTCAATGAAATTTTTTGCAGTGATGGGCGCTTTCTCAGTATACAACTCAGCTTTTATGGTTCCTTTTTCTGTTTCAATGACTATTATTTTCATTTTCGGTTTTTCACCTGTTTTTACCTTGTTTACGCAAGCGGCTGAAATAAGCAGCAGCAATACTGCTGCAAATATTATTTTTTTCATACAGCTCTCGGGCCTTTAAAGTAGCCGTCTTTCTTATGCTCGGTCAATGACAATGCATCATCCTGCGACAAGCATTCTTTTTCATTGTCTTCCCTCATGGCATTTTTCATCTCTACAGGCTGGAAGCTAGGCTTTATGTTATCTGTATCTATGTCCTTCAATTGTGAAAAATATTCCAATAACTCCTTCATCTGCGGCAGAAATCGCTCCGTTTCCTTTTCTGTGAGCTTTAATCTTGCCACTTCGGCTACATGCTCAAGAAGCTTTCTGTCAATTTCCATAATAATGTTGTTTTGAACTGCTTTTTATAATATTTTTGTTTATTTTTTGGTGCAATTAGAAATCTATTTAAACAAAATGTCTAAATTATATATTAATGAAATGGTTTTACAGCAAAAAATACCCTCTTGCGCTCTTGCTGGTATTCATTGTAATATAGGCATTGACTGCCCTAAATCCTGTCTATCCTGGCGATTTTATATTGGAAAGCGCATTGACTTTCATATTTATACCTATCCTTGTATTGACATACAGAAAATTTCCATTAAGCCATTTGTCTTATACTTTAATTTTTGTTTTTATGGTGCTTCACTCTATAGGCGCCCATTACACTTATGCAGAAGTCCCATATAATAAATGGTCTCAGGCATTGTTTGGGATAAGCATAAATGAATTATTTGGGTTTTCAAGAAACCACTACGACAGGCTGGTCCATTTCAGCTTCGGCCTGCTTTTGGCCTATCCAATTAGGGAAGTATTCATGAGGATAGCTTATGTAAAGGGGTTCTGGGCTTATTACCTTCCTTTTGATGTCACAGCCGCTTTCAGCATGGCTTATGAGCTGATAGAATGGGCGGTAGCTTTGGTATTCGGGGGAGACTTGGGAATGGCTTACCTCGGAACTCAGGGTGACATTTGGGATGCCCACAAGGACATGGCATTGGCTGTAACAGGGGCTGCAATAAGCATGATTATCGTGGCTTTCTTTAATTACCGCTACAAGAAAGATTTTGCGGCAGATTTTGGAAAAAGCCTTTCTGTGAAAAGAAAGAGGCCCTTGGGGGAGGTTGAGCTGCAGATTATGAAGAAGAAAAACAATAAGATTGAAGTGGAAAAATTCAAGCTAAAGAAAAAATAATTATCTTACCAATTCCCTTCTTCTTATTTTTGAAACCAGCCTTTCAAGGGCATCTATCTTCCTCATCAATTCCAGCTTTTCCTTGTCAAGCCCAAGCAGCTGGTTGGCAAATTTCGTCAGCTCAAAATCCTCTTTCCTTATGCTTCTGCTTATGAGCATGAATTTGCTTACCTCGTCGCTTAAATTATTCAGCTGCATTGTCACATATTTTATGCCCTGCTTAATTTCATTATGCTCCTTTGCATCATTTTTCAAAGCTTCCATCTGAATCTTGAGCTCCTTATCCAGCTCTTCCTCAAATTTTTGTATTATAGTGCGCTGCATCTGGGATTTGAGGAGCTGGAACTGGAACAATTCCTTCTCGAATTCATGCCTTATATTTTTTAT
>JACQSQ010000018.1 GCA_016211245.1 Candidatus Woesearchaeota archaeon | reverse complement strand
CTTAGGCTACATAAAGTCTATACTAAGATAAAAATGAGTATACAAATTCGCATTACAGTATCTAAAGAAATTAATGATATTCTAGAGAAAGTTTCAAAAAAACTCGGCAAGAAGAAATCCATGCTTGCCAGGGAATTGATGGAACAAAAACTCTATGACCTGAACCTGATACAAAAAGAGCTGAACGAGATGGATAAGAATGAGAAGTAAATATCAAAACAAGAAAGCCCAGGTTGCAATCTTTATGGTAATCGGACTGATGATAATAGTCGGAGGGGCGATTTTCTTCTATGCAACAAGGGAAACTAGGCAAATAAGCGAGCCAAAAACCCAAATCATAAGGGAGCAGATTCCAACGGAATTTGATCCTGTAAGAAGCTATGTAGATGAATGTGTCTATTCAACAAGCGTTGAAGGACTAAGAATAATAGGAAAGCAAGGGGGTTATATAAGCCTGACAAACAAGACGTTGAGCAAGGAATCCTTTTCCATAAATCAAAACCCCACGGAAAGCGATGCAGTTTCATTTACAAGGGACTCAGAATTGAAAATCCCGTACTGGTGGTATTTGAAGTCCTCAAACAACTGCAATGGCAACTGCGAATTTGCTTCCAAAAGGCCGGATTTGAGGCAAACAGAAAATTCCATCGAGAAGCAGCTTGAAAGGTATGTTGATGCGGAGCTTGCCGATTGCATCAATAATTTTGAGCCGTTCAGGAGCCAAGGATACATTGTAACCGAGAAAGGCAAAATTAAGTCTGATGTTGCAATTGCTTCTAATGATGTTGCTGTTTTAGTTGAATATCCTATTGAAGTTCAGTCTCAAAACTCCAAAACAAGCATAAGCCAATTTGGGGCAACAATTCCGGTAAACCTGGAAAAAGTTTACGAGCTTGCTACTAAGATAACCAACCTTGAGATGAAGCACAACTACCTGGAAAAGCACGTCCTCAACCTAATAGTTTCATTTTCTGGGATAAGCAAGGAAAAGCTGCCTCCTATGTCTGACCTGCAGTTCAAGTTCGGCAGTTCGGTGAGCTGGCAGAAATCCGAAATAAAGAACAGGATTACAGGATTGCTCTCAACTTACATCCAATTATTCCAGGTTGATGGCACGTATAACTACGACAGGAACTTGTTTGAGTCGGATCTTAAGCAAAGCCTTTATGACTCAACAATTCTGCCAGTAGCCAACAGTTCTTTTGAGAATATAGGGGCTTATTTCACATACCTGGATTTCTGGCCGGTTTATTTTGATATGAACTGCAAAGGAGAAAGATGCGTTCCTTCCTCTGCAAACAGCCTCCTTTCATTTTTCTGGATACAGGACTATGACTTTGACTATGATATTTCATATCCTGTTTTGGTCGAGGTTAAGGATCCTTTTGCCCTTAACGGCGAAGGATACACATTTAATTTCTTCCTGGAAGGCAACATAAGGAACAACAGGCAGATTGAAGGCAATTTTACACAATTGGAAATGCTGGCATTATCAGAAAGAACCCAGCTTTGCGACATAAGGACAAGCGGAAGGGTAACTGTCAATGTTCTGGACAGCGCAACAAAGCTTCCGGTCAAGGATGCGCAGGTGCTTTACACTTTGGCAGGCGAGAGCTGCTTTATCGGCTCGACCAATGAAGACGGCTTGGTTGTTGAGCAGTTCCCTGTCGGGGTTGGAGGCGTTGTGAATTTAATCAAGGAAAATTACATCGGCAAGGCCGTCGAATTTGACCCGAGAATAGAAGCTGACGATTCTTTTGATGCGGAGATCCACCAAATCCTCGCAAAAAATATCGTTGTGAAAAAGAAAAATGTCGTAAAAAATCCGCAGGGATGGCAGTTTGCCGATTCAGCCGCGGACTTAACCGATAAGGAGCAGGCTGTCGTGAGCCTGACAAGATACGGCGATGAAAATGAGCTTGAGTTTTCCTCATTTGCAAGCTATGAGGGCCTACAGCCAAGCCAAAGCCAGATTGAAATAGCGCCGGGCAGGTATTTTGCTGACATGACCTTGGTGCAGAATGAAAGGATAGTAATTCCGGAAGAGGAAAGGTGCGTGAGCAAAGGAGTTGTATTGGACTTGTTTACAGGCAAAGAATGCTACACTGTTCCAAAAATAGATTTTGGCGAGGGCGCAACTCCCGGGGAAGAAAAATTCCCGGAAGGTGGCTTGAAGCTTAATTTCACAGTTACCTCTGAGGACTTGCAGAAAGATACACTTGTAGTATATGCTGTGGCCATTGCATTGTCCGATGTGCCTGAGGCAGAAAGAAAAGTCGAGGATATAGACCAGCTTTCAAAGCTCGAAGAATATTCAACTAACTATTCGGTTAATTTGCAGCCTGCATTCGAATAAAATGGACTTGATAAAAATCGCCAGGATGACTGTAAGAAAATTTTCAGAGGCTTGTGAAATTAAAAAATACAGGATTCATGATTCAGACTCCATACTGATGCACGATTACATTGTAATGCATAATAAAATCAGGATAAACAACAGAAAATGAGAGAGGAAAAATATCTGCAGCTTATTGCGTCATTTTTGGCAGCTTTGGTCATGACTATTCCATTTTACACAACTAGTGTTTATGCCGGGATAAATAAAATAACAGTCAAGGGGGCTGATGGAGTTGAAGGGCTTGCCAGGCCAAATGATGCGCTTGATTTTGCTGTTGAAGCGTCGAGCGAGATAACAAACATAACCAAGGACCATCTTTATTTAGGCACAGCAATCAAATTCGACAAGTGCACAACCCCCTCCAATGGCGCTGTAGCATGCAATTTGAAATACCCATCATCGGGCAAGCAGGATTTTGGCGCCAAGCCGTTTCAGTTTGCAATCACCTTGTACAAGGACGCTTCAAAAAAGCAGATTGAGGATTCAAAGCCCGGAGTTGTTATTATAGACAGCCAGCCCCCGACTGTCCAGCTGTCCATCTCCAAAAAAACATTCTCGGGAGCTGAGAACATTATAGTGGATTACGAGGTTGCTGATTCGGCCTGCAGCGATGCCTTGTGTGCAGGCAAATGCTCGGGCATAAAAATCATAGAGTTTTTGTCATCAGATGGCTCATTCAAGCAGGCAATAGATCCTAAAACGGCAGAATGCAGCGTTAAGGACAAGCTGACATTAGAGGCTAAGAAATTCAAAGACGGCTTGAATAAGCTCACTGTCAAAGCCACTGACAAATTTGGGCAGGCTTCTGCTGAGGTCTCTGTTGAATTTACTTTGGATTCAACCCCTCCGACAATCATTGCTGAAACCTTATTGATTACCAGGAGAGGCATTGCCTTAAGCTCCTATTCGCCTTTCAGCGTGCCTGTCGAAGTCTTTGTGGACATATCGGCAAATGACCTTGATCCAAATAGTGTTACCGGGGATTTTACCGCCTTAAACCCTTCAGTAAAAAATGCCAAAGGATTATGCCAGCTGCTTGACAGTGAAACCCACAGGTGCAAATGGGCAATTAATTTGAACCCTGGAACGGCGGGCAGCGCAATTACCGGAGCTGCAGCGTCTGATACAGCTTCAAGCCAGACCGAAACATCATCAGCTGAAACAACAGCCCAAACAAGCGCGACTTCACAATCTTCAACATCCACAAAAACATCGGATTCCTCAAAAACTTCAACCGAGACAAAAACACAATCTTCGACTTCGACAGGCTCCTCAAGATCCATTACAATAACAGCAATAGACCGTACAGGCAACAAGGCAACAGCAACAATAAGCAAGTCGCTGGCTTTGGATGACAAGGGGCCAGTTGTGCAGTCAATTACTACAGGAATAACAAAAGACGGAAAAGTTTTTGCAAAGCCAAATGGAAATGACGTGACTGTAACATTAACTGAATCCACAAGCCTCAGCGCTAGCGAGGTTTTCTTGCACGCCGGCGATGCAAAATTTCCAGCCGTGAGCTGCAAAAAGGAATCTAATTGGGTATGCAAATGGCAAAACATTGATTTTGGCTCTGCTGAAAAAGTTTTGTTGTCTATCGAGTCAGACACTATAGATTTGCTGAATAATCCTTCGCCGGAATCCAAGCCTTTGGAGATTATTGTTGACGGAACTCCTCCAGTTGTTACTGGCATAAGCCTGACGCCTGTGGGCAGCTTAAGCGAAATTGACAAGGACCTATTCAAGGTCGAGGACAAGATTGCAGTTGAAGCTAATATAACCGAAGAGCATGATATTACAGCATTTGCTGATTTCTCAAGGTTTGTGTTGAGGACATCAAAGGTTGCTGGAGCATGCAAAAGGCTTGAGGAAAATAAGCAGCAGTGCACCTGGCTTACAGATGCGATAACTGCCGGAGGAACCAGCACAATAAAATTCACTTTCACAGACCCGGCTGGAAACGAGGCAATTTCTGAAAAATCATTAACAGTCATAGAGCTGGACACAACCGAAAATCCCGATTTCTGGGGCAATTCTGTAGAATGCTCGCCTACTTCCATAGACAGGCAGCTTGGCACTTTAATCAATCAAAGGATGTACTGTAGGGTAAAGCTGGAGAAAAAATTCGAAAGGCTCGAGACATTGGTTATAACTCCTGCAACACTTTCGAGCTGCAAGCCTTCCCATCCAATAATACAAAGCGTTGAAAGCTTCAACACAGAAAGGGGCAGCACAGAGCCATTTTTGAAGATAACGCTCAAGAAAGACGCATTTAGCATTGGTGAGGCAAAATTAACCTGCAATTTCAACATTATATCCAGAATCAACAACAAAATAACAAAAAATCCTGAAACCGAGTCTGCTGAAATCAGCATAAAGCTTTACAATTTTCCCCTTGGCCAGTTTGATGAAGGAGTACAAAACAGGATAAACGGGGCTAAGAAAGAGGCTAAGGAAACATTGAAAGTCATTGGTAGCCTCAATAAAGTTATGTTTTATGCCAGGAAGCTTTGCCAGATTATTGGAGTAATATATAATTTTGTTACAATCTTTTCGATTATCACCGCAATAGAAAAGGCAACTGCGGATGCGGCAGCAAGTAGCGTCATTGGGGCGCCTGCAGCGCCGGGGCTTCATGCGCAAGCCACTTCTACATGCTTGGGCCAGCAAACTGCAGAAGACGAGGCCGGCAAGGCTTACACTGGAGCTGCCAAGGCTGGCGCAGGAAAGAAAACTGAAAATGGCATCCTTAAATTCTGCAAGTTTGTCAACTGCCAATGGGCTCCAGGGATAATGGGAAAATACCAGGAATGGATTTCTGCTCAAATCAACAAGCTTCCGCTGGGAGAAGTGCTTGCTGGAAAGCAGAAAGGGTTTAGCTCAGAGCAGCCAATGATTGGAGGCACAAGGACAGGTCTGGCTGGCTACATGGACCCGACAAATAACCTTGGCACAGCATTTGTTTTTGCATGCGTTCCTGGGGTAATCTCCGGACTGGAAAAATACAGGCAGATAAAATGCCTGTATGCAGATTGCATGGAAAATGCAGTTGCCCAAGATGGGATGTCTCCTCAGGCATGCGAGGATTTGAAGAATTACGCAGAATGCAAGTATCTGTGGGGAGAAGTTTTCGCGCTAATACCCTACACAGCGGTAGTCGACTTTTTTACTGGAATAATAAAAGACGCATTGTCAAACCCATTTTCAGCATTAGGCGCTGGCTTGGCTTTAAGTGTAGGAGCTGCATGCAAGCAGGAATGCTTTACAGGGCCGCCAGCTTCGAAGGTAGCATTTGTTACATGCGAAGTTATCAAGCTGTCCTCAAAAGTTGGCGAGGTCTTGGAAAATGTGCAGGGCATCTACAAGGAAGGCTTCAAGATAAGGCAGGATTACTGCTCAAGGCTCGATTTAGGGGAAGATGAAGAGGAAGAAAGCGAAGAAGAAACTCAGCAGGCTCAGCCGCGAAGCGGAACAAGCTCTGGCTCTGCAAGCTCGTCAGGCTCTGGCACATCTTCAAGCTCTGGTTCGTCAGGCGCAACATGAGTTCAGGAAACAACTAAAATGAAGAAAACAATAATGATGGATTTGGACGTTGTGACTGTAGCAATTTGGGACAAAAAAGACGAGATGAAACTTTTGGAAAAAATAAAAGGAAATGAATTTGCTATGATAACACCTTACATAATCCTTGAGCATTTATCAAAATGGAATTATAGGAAACTTGCAGAGGAGATAGCCAGCTTCTATGAAAAATATTCATTCCAAATTGTTACTGCACAGAATATTGCCGATAAAACTGAGGAGATGGATGTGGATTATAAAAAATTGTTTATAGAATTATTGAATATTGGAGTTAAGGAAGAAGATATAGTATTGGTTATTATAGTTGGTATTTTTGATATAGATTTTTTGGTCACTTTCAATAGAAAGCATCTTAAGTCAAAAGAGAAAGAAATAAATGAGGTGTTAAGGAGAAATGGAATCAATGCCATTAGGATTGTTCAGCCATCAGAACTTTAGACCTGGCTTTTTTAAGCTCTTCAAGGTCTTCCATTACTTTAATAGACATGCCACTTTTTACTTTGTCGGCTATCATAATTGCTTCATTTTTAGATATAGTTTTTTTAGTCATAAGTTTGTCAGTTTTCCTAATCCTTTCCATGTCCTTCAAAAATTTTTTAGTCATGCCTCTTTTAACCTCATTAGCCAGCTCTATCAATTCCTTAGTAGTCATTTTTTTAGGTTTTTTAGCTTTCATAAGGATAATTTGGCAATTATAATATATAAACCTTTCGTCCAAAATGAATAAAAAAATATTATATAACAAAACTGCAAAATGAGCAAAAAATTAGAAGTAAAAAGGAAAATTATAATTGATTTAGATGTAGTTACAGTAGCAAAATGGGACAAAGGCAGAAATGGGGAGATATCCAGAAAGTTTATAATTAGCGTTGCGAAGAAGGCATTTCACCTGATTACGCCAACTTTGCTCCTTGAATTGGTGAGAAAATGGAAACATGAGAAATTAAGAATCAGGATTGAAGAATTTTACTCAAAAAATTCAGACGAGCTGATTGATAGGTTGCAGATCATAGAGGAAATTGTCTCTAAAAAAATTGACTTTGAAGAGTTATTCGGAAGTTTTATTGAAATTGGAATAAAGGAAGAGGATGTAACATTAATATTAGTAAGTTCTTTGAGGGATGCTCTGTTGATTACATTTAATAAAGTTCATCTTAAAAACAAGGAGGAGGAGATAAATGAGATACTGTCAAAATACGGCCTTAGGGCTATTAAAATCACTTCGCCAGAACAGATTTGAAAGACTCCTTAAGCTTTTTGTAGTCTTTCAAAAGGAGGTTTCCCATTCCTTTTTTAATTTCATCAGCCAAATCAATGAGTTCATTAGTAGTCATGTTTTTTGGGTTTTTCATAGTAATATCATATTAAACCGAATATATAAACCTTTCGTCCAAAAATGAACAAGATATTACATAACAAAACAGCAAAAGGAATTGTCAGTTTAGCGACAATTGTTATTATATTATCCTCAATACTAGTGGGAAGCCTGTTCTATGAAGGCAGCATAACAGCAAATGTAATACAGGAAAATTCAATTGGTTTGAGCAGGCTGGCGCTTTCAATAAAAGAAATCAATGATTTAAACGAATTAAAATACTTGAATGAAGGGTGGTATGAAATCAGAAATGGCCATGTATTTTATCTTGAAAGCTTTGACTCTTATGCCTCTTTAAACTTAAAGATTAAAAATCCGCCAAATTTGAATGGATTGGCTGTAGTAGATGGTAATGGAAAGATTGAATTTACTGAGAAAAAGCCTGAATCTGCTGAAATTGAACACTCTGATGAAACTCCTGAACCTGCAAATTTGATTACTGGCGAGGCAACTGGTTTTGAAGCTATTAGCGGGATGCAGAGTCAAGCTCCTCCAGGACAGCCTCTTTCATTAGCAATAACTCAACTTGATAGAGGACAGAGAACAGAGTCACAACAACAACCAACACTTCCTAAATTTGTTCAGAGCCAAAACGGCGCTGATTACATTTATACCGGATATAACAATGAATATGTGTATGTAAGCCAAGGCAGATACCTGATATCAACGTACGATGCATCTGCTGGAAAATTAACTCCTACTACTAAAAAATATGGAGCATGGGAAAGCTTGGCAGAAAGTGTTAGCGCAACGGCAAAAGAGACAATAACGCCAGTGAATGATATAACACGAAGAATGGTTGCATCAATCAATAGCAATCCAAACGCCAGATTCTCTTTCAATGGCAATCAAGTAACAGAAACTATTCCTATAAGCGATACCAATTACGTGCGTATAACGGTTGTTAATCTAGATAACACAGTCGTATCAGTGAAAAGGGACACAATTCGCACAACTTCTGGCGCTGCAGCCCAGGGAGCCGCAGGACAGCCTGTTACATACCAATTCGGCAATAAGCACCTAACGGAGGAACAAATAAAATTTATTACCAAAAGTGATTATAATCAATTAACTCCTGATGATGAAGAATCTATTATGGATTTAATTACCAATGGAAAACTGGCTGTAAGCAATGGAGTGACTATTGTTAAGAGGGATAATGGCAACACTGATTATCTAGTCCCAGGCGGTCGAAATGCGAATATAAACAATGTCAGGTTTACAGCGCCGCAGGGAAGTCGTTTGGAAGTCACCCATATCGAAGGAAATCAATATGAGATTGGTGGAAAGGAGTATGTTTATCACCAAGGAAAAGTCATAGGCATAGACGAACAAAGTGATGGAAAGTTTGCTGTTTATAACCCCAGGACTAATGCTATATCCTACGAAAACTTTGCCTATGAGCCTGAAAGCAAAATAGTGTCTAGCAGCGGCACACCATTGGTTCAGGTACAAGGCACCCAGCAAGGTGAAAATATTCTTACTATTAATACCGAGCAAGGAGCGATAGGAGTTTCTGTCAAAGAAATGCCGGATGCAAAAATAAAGGAATTGGGAGATGTTATAGCTAATGCAAGAAAAAATAATGGAAGAGTTTTTGCGTCTTCAAACAGGGTGGAAATTGTAATTGGCAATGATAAAACAGTTTATGACACAAAGACAGGCGGCATAACAAAATATGTTGACGATAAAAAAACGTCTCAAACAGATTTTAAAGCCATCCAAAATAATAAAATAGCAATTACAAGAACTTTTGATGAAGCAGGCAAGCAAACAGGCTTGAAGATAGGTGAAAGAGTTTCTGATGCAATTACAGCTGCTCCGGAAATAGAAAGACTAATCGATTGGAAAAATTACGATGGCGGCAGCAGAATCCCGCTTACAGACAAGAGAGTTGTGGAGCTTTCGACAGGAAGCGGAACTGGTCCTTCCTCGACTGCCATGATTTTTGCCGACAGCAGGTCCAGCAAGCCCTCAAGAGAAATTAACTATTATTCTGACGGGTATAGCATTACTGACTTTAAGTATGAAGGCAAATTTACCACTACAACTACAACAGGAACTTTCACGGATGATGATGTAACTATGAACTCAAGAACAATCCAAAAAATAGAAGATGACGGCTCTGCTGACGGAAAATTAACTTCAAGGTCTATTGAGAGAACGTTGAAGCAAAAAGACGGAAAAACCATCTCATTGAGGGTTGAAGGGCCCAAGGACAGCGAATCAAAAATAACAATTAATGGGAAAACTATAAATGCCAAAACATTGAATGAGCTGGGGATAGATTCTGAAAGTTTTGATCCTAATGAAAATACAGTATCTGATGTATATTCAGCAACTTCCGCATTGGATTCTATTTTGACAGAAGCTGTCAATTTCGGGATTAATTTGCAGACTGCATCTGCATCTGTTCGTAAGGTACAACAGCCTCAGCCACCGCCAAGAGAGCCGTCAGTTCCGCCAACACCTATGTCGGAACAAGATAAAAGGTTAATGGATTTGGAAAAAAATGGATTATACTACACCAATTTAGGAATAACAAACTTAGATGAATCTCCAGATTTATCAGGGACTAATCTTTTGGATCAGATTTATATTTTTCGTCCTGAGCTTGATAATATAAAAAGCGAAGAAACTAAAAAATATTATGGATATGCATATAGACTAAATAGGGGGCTTGATGATAAGGGTGTTCCAATAGGTTTTGTAAATAGATGGAGCTATGATAAACTTATTGTTGACGGCGAACGTCGAGTATTTATTGTTGGAGAAGATACTAAAGTGCCTGAAGAGTTTAGTGATTGGGAAATCGATAGGATAAGGGAGTTTGGCATTGGAAGAGTTGATAGGCAAAGCACTCAAAGTGTATATGATTATCCAAACAAAATTAACCTAGCAGAAGTAGGCAGAATAAATCGCGATGATACAGAAACACAAATATTTAGAGGAGATGGGACACTATTAATTAGTTTACCAAAAGGTTATAGTTATGATGAACGGACTAACACAATTAGCGGACCTCTAGCAGGTTTTGTAAATTATGGAAACCCGGATACTGATCCGGTTATTATCATTCCAGCTGATGTTGAAAGGATGGAAAAGAGAGAAAACAATCTAGTTTTAATTAGAGCAGACGATAGCGAATTAATTTTACCTCAAAATGTTCCTGAAGGGTTAGTATCAATTGCTATAAGGAGCAATAAGATAAACAAAGAGAAAAAACTTCAAGATTCTCAAGAGCGTGAACCACAGGAGATTACCGCGAGGATTCTAACCAGCTCAGACGGTAAAAAATCAATTACAATAAAGCCAGACGGCACAACAGAGCTCGAAGAAAGAGTCAGCAAAGGCAAAGTTAAAACATTAATCACAAAAACTAGCGAAGGCGTGACAACACAGACAACATGCAAGGATGCAACTGGTTGCGCCAAGGACGATGCTACAGGCCAACTTCAAGGGCAATACGACAGCATTAAACTCAATACTGCCAACAGGGAAGTTTTGGAAACATCTTCAAGATTGAAATCCGCAAAGGGCCAGGCTATAGACGAAATAGTGCAGAGTGGATGGACTTTGGGCGCACCAGACAAAGAAGGCTACAGAGCAATTGAAGGAGAGGGCATACAAAAAGATACAGGGCATGATGTAAAATACTATAAAAACGGGAAGATTTACATAAAAGATGCAAAGGGAAAATATCAGGAAAGCCCATTTGAAGGGGATAACAAAGTAGAAAAAAAATTTCAGGAGGAATTACAGAAATCAAAAGCAGAAGACTACCAAGAAGTCACAGTCAAATACGGCAATCCTCCTGATTTCAGAAAGAGCCCATATATCACTGAAATAAAAGTAGGCACTGATTCATGGAATTTAGGCGAGCCGGATGATGAAAGATATCAGGAAATTAGCGGATTTAGGCTTAGTGAAAATACGAATGCGGATGGCAAAAGCATTTCTGCATATACCGGTAAAAAATATTACAAAGACGGCGAAATTTACATTCGGGACGCAAATGGGAAATATGTAAGAAGCCCATTTGTTTCAGACAAGGAAATAGAAAAGCAGTTTGAAGAAGCCAAAGTCGAAGGCCAGCTTGACAAGGCAAATGACCTAAAAAATGAGCTTTATGAAGAGGAAAGAAAAGAGGCTTCGAGGGAGAAATACAGAAAATTCTTCGCAAATGTTGAAAGGGTATTCACCCAGTTCAGGGGATTAAGGTATTACGCAACATTGTTCATGGACGACAAGGACTTGATGAGATGGAGGCAAGATGTTGATGAGGCTTTCTCAAAATTATACCTTGGAAGCGAATACTGGATAAGCGAGATATGCGAGAAAGACATTGAGGGCAAAAGCGAGGGCGTTGCTTATGCTGAAACTCCGCAAGGATTGGCGCAAATCGCTGCCCACATAGAAGCAACAAGAACCCAGCCTATATTAAACCTGAGCGACGAAACTGCCTACATCTACAAGATAACATTTAACGTAAGAAACGGCGATTACAAGGAAGACATGAGGGCGCCTGAGAACATGACTTTCAACGCGATAATTGTCCGGGAGTCAGAGTCATTGTCATCTTCATTGTCAAGCAACAATTTTGTGCCTTTGTTCAAGCGCAACATACATTTAGGCAGAGGCGAGGCATTTGGCAGGATGGGCTCAACTGCAATAGTAAAGGAAACAAAAAATTCCTATAGCGCAGTATGCCTAATCTTTAAGGAAATACCGTTGAAATGGAAGCTGGATGAAAATAAAAAAATCTCGATAACATGGACAGCTGATGACGGAAGCCAGAAATACGCAGGCACATGGTGGACATTGTGCAATACTATCCCAACGTCAAGCGGCGAGCCGGCAGCATTGCCTAGGCAGGGCGCAGCGGCTCCGCAGGGCTCTGATGCTGAGCTGAATGACTTTTAAGGGAAAGTTTTATATACAAAATAAACAAATAAAAATTATATGGAAAAGAAAATTAGAAATTTTACGGTGCTGATAGAGCAGGACGAAGATGGAATTTTTGTAGCTAAAGTTCCAGACATTCCTGGTTGCTATACCCAAGGAAAAACTGTGCAGCAGGCAATGGAAAGAATTAAAGAGGCTATACAAGTTTGTTTAGAGGCTGATAAAGAAGAACTTCATCAAATGAAATTTGTTGGCTTGCAGCAAGTCGAGGTACAATTGTGAATGGCTAAGCTCGTGCCTATTTCTGGCAGAAAATTTTGCAAGATTCTGGAAAAGCTGGGATTCGTAAAAATACATCAAGTTGGCAGTCATGCAAGATACAAGCATCCGGATGGAAGATTAACGGTTGTCACAGTCCATGGAGATGAGGAATTGGGCAAAGGTTTGCTTACCGAAATGTTGAAACAAATTAAACTTAGCAGAGAAGACTATGACAAACTAAGAAGGAAAGTTTAAAAAAATTAAAATTTTGACAACAATGAAGTATTCTTATGTGATTCAAAAAGCTTCAGGCGAGCCAAAAAATAAGAAATCAAGCAGAGCAACAATTAAGATGGACTTTCGATGCTGAGCTGAATGACTTCTGAATTTGATAAAAAACGCAATATTTATATATATTCATATACATATATAGATTATGGCAAAAACTTTGATGGTTTCAAATGCGGTGTACGAAGAGCTGAAAAAATTGAAAACTAAGGAAGATAAGAGCTTTAGCGAGGTTATAGTGGAGCTAATCAGCAAGAAAGAGAAAAAAACAGGGCGTGACTTGTGGAAGCATTTTGGAGTTCTTAAAGGCGACAAGGAATATGGCAGGTTAAGAAAAGAGGTAAATGCAGGATGGCGCAGATGGCAGAAAAGATATGCCTAGACACTGATGTCTGCATTGGCATCATAAATGGCGAGTCAAGAGCTGAAAGACTTCGCAGTTTGATTTTCGATTCGGAGATTTTTGTTGTTTCTGTTACAGTTTTTGAGCTTTATCTGAGACTTGATAATTTGGATAAAATTGCTAATTTCTTAGCAAATGCCAGCTTAATATCATTTGACGGCAATAGCGCCATACAAGCGAGTAATATTTATAAGGAGCTTAAATCAAAAGGCGCTATTATTGACTTTAGGGATGTTCTTATAGCTTCTTCTGCAATGGCCAACAACTGCACTTTAGCAACATTTAATAAGAAGCACTTTTCAAAAATAAGCAATCTGAAGCTGCTAGATATTTAAAATGCAAAAAACCAAGAAACAAGGCTTTCTAACATGGAATTATGAAATCTTAAAAACTTCTTTTAAGAACATTAACCAAGACATTCTTTTTATCATCATTTTGGACTTTTTGTTCTATATTGCTTCAGGCTACTTAGTTATTTTATGGATTACGCGCATAACAGAAAAGATTAATTCAATAAACCTGCAGCCGGATTTCAGCCCTGCCGCTATACAGCAATTGTCAAAAGACACCCAGATGTTTTATTATGTTGTGGTGTTTTCATTTGTCATGCTTTTGGTAGCAATAATTTTCCTGGCAAGCATATTGAAGGGGATAATATGGGCAAAAACTATCAAGGCAAAAATAAGCTTAAAGCTGCTCTCAAAATTCCTCGGGCTTAACCTTGTATGGCTTGGATTCTGGTTTGCGGTATTTTTCCTGATTTCATGGATTGTTGAAATTGATTTTGCATTGCAGTTCATGGCTGCAGCGGCATTAGCAGCATTTTACCTGACAAACATCTTATACTCTTTGTTCATGTCTGATCCTGGCATTAAGTCGGTCAAGCAGTCAATAAAAATAGGCATAGCAAAAATTCACTTGTTTTTGCTGCCTTACGCATTGATATTTCTGGGGCTTTATTTAGTGATGTTTTTAAGCAGCCTGACAAGGCTCGATAACTTCTCAGTTTCGCTGGCGCATAATATATACAAAGCGCTTGGATTGAATTTCGCTCCTTCCGCTGATTTAGCCTGGGGCTCCGGGCAAAGCCCGGAATTGACAATCGCGCTGCTGGCCGGCTTGCTGGCCAACCCGTTGCTCCTGATGTTTGTTGCTTTTGCAAGATATTATGTTTCGGCACTGGCTTCTGGTTTAAGCAAACCATAATCATTATAATAGAAAGCTTTATAAACTTCATATATGATTCATATATAAATTTATCTATTTAAATACTATTTCATATATGAAATAGATATAAACTATATATAATATGAGATACACAAAAAAGCTGATAAGGACAAGCGGAGGGCTGGTTGTAAG
>JACQSQ010000016.1 GCA_016211245.1 Candidatus Woesearchaeota archaeon | reverse complement strand
GTTCCCGTTTTTTTATAGACACATCTTCTCCCCGTGTTTTTGCCGTAACTCCCAATGATTTCTGTGTTTATGATGCCATTCTTGCCGGCAAAAGTTCGGATGTTTCTGCTGCTGTTATCGGTAAGGAAAGCCCTGTCACTGACATTGTTAAGGCGCTGGTAAGCAGCTTTATCATTGCGGATAATGCCGCTCAGATTGCTTCTGAGTCCAGCGCTTCTGTGAGGAACAGCTTGTTAAAGCTTGGCGCAGTTTCCCGTCATTCCGTGAATGGGCATAATAAATCCGGGCTGGAAGCTGCTGTTGAGGTTGCTTCAGGGCGTTTAGTTAGCGACAATAGTAAATTATAGTTATTCGCTAACTAAACTTTGAAAGACAAACCATGCAATAACTTATTTTTGTCTTTCATTATAGCAAATCACTTTAATAATCGGAACTTTGTTCCTGACGAATAAGTGATTTGCTTATTAGGAAATAACCTTACACTCATTTCAAAACATACGAAAATTAAGGTTATTTCCTATAGAACAGGCAGGGGATATTTCAAAACTAAAACGAGGGGGGAGTTCCGTAGCGACGAAACAAATTTATTTTCTAGAATGTTTCCTCTCTTTCTTCATCTTTTCATAAATGTTTATTCCAATAGGTATTCCAAGGGTCATACTAATCACCAAAGCAATAATAGCTCCGATAATCCATAACAGGACTTTGTAGAACTCTAAGAAGAAAACCATATTAACTCCTATAGAATAAAGGGCAGTAAAGATAAATGTCATCTGGACTATTAAATCCATAACTAAAAGCATTCTTTCCTTAAATTCAAATTGATAGTCTTTTGACTTTTCTCTTATAAACCTGGAAGCATAAAACCCCAATACAATGATAACTACTGCCAGAATGTATTTGGGCGACACAATTATAATATTCTCTACAAAATTTTTTGTGAATTCCCGATTAAGTATCATCAAAGCCCACCTAAAAAATATAAGAAATATAATCAGTCCTATGAACCAGCATGTTATCTTTAGAGAAATGCCAAGTATTCCTCTTGATTCAGGATATAGTTCAAAGAATTTTGTAATTTTATTGGAAAATCTCATAAGAAAAATTATTACTATGGTAGATATTAAAATTCCAGAAACTATTAACAATGTAGGATAAATTATATTCTCATTCATGTTTTTGCCTCTTCATAAAATTGTATTGTTTTCTTTGCAATTAAATCCCAATCAAAAATTTTAGCACGTTTATTGGCATTTTTGCCAGTTCTTATGCATTCTCCTTTATTTTCTAAAAGTTGCTTTACTTTATAAATAAACTCTTTTTTGTTGTTCACTATAAAACCCGCATCACCTATTACTTCAGGAATTCCTCCGACATTAAACGCAACAACAGGTCTGCCTGTTGCCATTGCTTCTAAAATACATAAGCCAAATGATTCATATTTTGAAGGCTGAATATAAACTTGAGATTCTTGGTATAGTTTTATTAGCTTTTCTTGATCTTGCGGAGTAGTAATTATTCTTAATCTTTCTTTATGCCTTTGTTCTGATTTGGCAATTAACTCTCTGATTTCTTTTAATTCTCCTTCTGCAGAGTTGTAAGGACAAACTGCGGTAAAGGTTGCATCTTTTATCATCATTATCTGTTCAATTAACTCTGGCAATAAATCTATTCCTTTATCTTTGCTAAATCTGCCAATAAATAGCACATTTTTCTTAGTTATCGGACAATATTGGAATAACTCAAAATCTACTCCGTTAGGAATAACTTTTGTAGACTTTAGGGCATATTGTTTTTTTCCATTATGTGATAAATCCTTAGAAACAAAAATAGCGCCATCACAATAATTTGTTGTATGCTCTATCCATGATATAAGGTCTTCAAACTGCTTTTCTTCTTTACTAAGGTCTTTAACTCTTAATGTTTCTATTGCATGAAAAGTATGCACCCACTTTAGTTTATACACTTTTTTTAGGATAAAAGCAGCTTTTGTAAGTGCTCCATGGGTGTGGATAACATCAAACTTTCTCTTCAAATTCTCTCGAACTATTTCTTTAATGACATTTGATTCAAAAATATCATATTCAAGCCTTTTTTTAGAGAAGCCATCACAAGCAGGAGTTAAAATCCTGCCCATAACATGGACATAGGCGCCATTTTCCTTATAATAATTATCTGTATCGCCGTGACAAAAAAGGTGTACTTCACAATTATGCTTAGCTAAATATTTTGCCAAATTTAGTGCATGCACTCCGACACCAGAAATAGTTGGTTTTTGATAATAATAACTAATTAAAGCTACTTTTAATTTTTGCTTACTTGCAGCATCAATAATACTGATGCAGCCTTTTGAAATCTTTTTACTAATCTCGGTTAAATTGGATAATGCTGATTTTATTCCCATACGGCTCTCCTTTATTAAGACTAAAAATAACTCCTTTATTAATCTTTTCGGTTATAAAAATTATTTGATGGAAATAGACCGAAACTAAATATATTTCCAAAAAAGAAGCAAAAACAGCTGAAATCTCCCAACTCTTCTTTTTTTCAGGAAAAAGAAGCAAAAAACGGCGGCGGCAACCCCCAGAAATAAACTATAGACACGACGACTTTGATTTTTCCCTTCGGGACGTTGCACTCTGGCTCGTCCTCCTTTCAGTCGGAGCAACTAACAGCGCTTATACGGTTTCGTTCGTTGCACTCACTCCACCACAATTTTTCCTTCGGAAAAACTGCGTATAAGCGCATACGTTGTCTGTAATTCAAGAGGTCGCTATTGAGTTATTCTAAGAGTAATCTTTCCGCATTCTTGTAAGCCAATTTCTCCTGAACTGATGGATCCAACTTGTCTATGAATGCCCGGGTATAGTTATTCAATGCCAGCGCGACATCAGGGTCCTTGTCCCAAGATGGGCCAACACCACGGTCGGTTCCCCATATGACTTGGTCGGGATGCCGTTCTATGAAACCTTTAAACATTCCGAGATCTATTTTCAGCAAAGCTTCATAGTCAGCGAAGTTAGCCAGGAAGTCCTCCTTGCTTCTGTCTGGTTGCAGCAGCCAGTCACCTCCATAGAGTTCATCAACGCCGTAATAAACATTCGGATTATTGTAGAGAATCTCTTCTATACCAGACAGAATTTTTGGATCGTGAGAGATGCCTGCCTGATTCTCTGGAATCACATACAAATGGCCGCCATGAAAGACGAAAGTAATATCTCTGTTTGCCTGTGCTGCTCGTTCAAGCGCTTCTTTTTGATTGAATCCGGGATGGAAATACACAACCAATCCATGTTTCCTAAGAATAGGATAGATCTCTGTAAATCTTTCTGAATCTGGTGGAAGTGCTGCAGCACCGCCCTGTCTGGAATAAAGGCCAATCTCGCCATAGCCTTCAAAAAGTCCTGGCTCGACGTTCAACATTTTTTCAAGTTCTCCTGCATCAACTGTAGGATAGCCATCGGGACTGCCGTCATTGTCAGGAGGCATTATGAACGGAATAAAACGACCCGGATATTTTTCTAGAGTTTGTTTAACAAGGTCAACTGACTCTGGGATGATGGGCTTCCAAACAGGAAAGAATGTGAATGCTTTGCTGGTTCCCTCGGCATTCATCATGCAGACCCACTTGTCTACGCTGAGGGTAGTGCCGAGATTGTTCCCGGTGAAAATACCCCCTGGCTCGCCATCGGGTAGGCTGTGCATATGCACGTGAGAATCAATCATTGTTCCTTTGTAATATCCCTCTGGGAGAGTATTTGGATCTCTTGGTTCTGGGCAATCTGCTTTTTCAAAAGATTTTTCAAAAACCTGTCTCCAGTGCTTCTCTTCAACAGATAGTTCGTTGGTTTCATTAATAGACTCGGATTGTTGTAATGCTGTGCAGCTGGAAAGTAGAAATAAAATGAATGCAGCTACAATCAATTCCTTCATTTTGATAATCTGGTTGGGCTAATTTATCAATCTTTCTTTATCTTGGTTAGCGGCTTCTGGAGCTCTTCGGTTTTCGCCTCCTCGCCCCGCTGAACTCTCCCCGCGCTTCGCTGCGTTCGGTTCGGCAATTTATGAGCGTTAAGTCTGGTTGGGGTATTTTACATCAAACTTCTTTGCCCAGATGTTAAGGTATTTGAAGCATTTAATCAGTTCCTTTCCTTTGGCGGTTAGGGAGTATTCAACTCTTGGAGGGGTTTCGTTAAACC
>JACQSQ010000017.1 GCA_016211245.1 Candidatus Woesearchaeota archaeon | reverse complement strand
TAAATACTTTTTGGTAGTGGTTAAGAAAATTTACTACTTAGTAAAACAACAAGATTAATATAATCCGGCAAATGAATTAATTACATGCTTCAGAAATTAACTAATTAAAATCTAACTCACGGTTCCATGGCTTGAATTCTGCCTGTAAATTTCTACAACTTTTTGTTTCAACACTTCGTAATTGTTATCTAACACTATAAACCTTCCATGGGAACACCAACTAATTTTTGAAGGCTGTCTGTAGGTATTGAAGATGTCAGAGATATACAAGAGAGCCTGGAGGACGCATTTGTAGCAGCAAGAAGCACTCCAAAATAACCCAAATCTTTTAATAAATTGGATAATTCTTCATATAATATGAAACAGTACCTTGATGCTTTAAAATATGTCCTTGATAACGGCACTGACAGAAAAGACCGCACTGGAGTAGGCACGAGGGCAGTCTTCGGAATGCAGCTAAGATTCGATATGGAAAATGGATTTCCTGCAATGACGACAAAAAAATTGCCGTGGAAGAGCGTTGCCTCGGAATTATTATGGTTCATTGAAGGCTCAGATGATGAAAGGAGGCTTGCAGAAATACTCCACGGCACGAGAGATAAGGAAAAAACAACAATCTGGACTGCAAATGCAAATGCCGATTACTGGAAGCCAAAATCAAAATTTGAAGGAGACTTGGGAAGAGTTTACGGCGTCCAATGGAGGAAATGGAAAACTCCTGACGGGAAGGAGATAGACCAATTGAAAAATGCAATCGAAATGATAAAAAGCAACCCGACAAGCAGGAGAATAATAGTAAATGCGTGGAATCCAGGAGAACTTGACAAGATGGCCTTGCCGCCTTGCCATGCATTCTTCCAGTTCTTTGCTGCTAACGGGAAATTGTCATTGCAGATGTACCAAAGAAGCTGCGACATGTTTTTGGGAGTTCCATTTAACATTGCATCATACTCATTATTGCTTCACGTGGTTGCCCAAGTAACAAGCCTAAAAGCATGGGAATTTGTGCATGTTTTGGGAGATGCGCATATCTACCACAATCATTTCGAGCAGGTAAAAGAGCAATTGTCAAGAAAGCCGCTTCCATTGCCAAAATTATACCTAAATCCGGAAATAAAAAACATTGACGGCTTTAAAATGGAGGATATCAAATTAGAAAATTATGAAAGCTATCCTGCGATAAAAGCCCCAATGGCTGTTTGAAAATTCGATTATTTTTAATTATTTTATTTTAATGAAATTCCGTTATTGTGTTATTTCGTTAATGCCCGTGCGCCTATTGTAAAGCGCAAGTATGAACAAGTGATATAAAATGCGCAGCATAGTAAAAGAATATGATAAACAAAAAAATGTCACAAACAGTCTCTTTAATCGCGGCCTTGGGAAAAAATGGGGCCATAGGCAATGAGAACAAGCTCATCTGGCGCATTCCTGCCGACATGAAGCGATTTAAGGAGCTTACTACGGGAAAATCAGTCGTTATGGGGAGGAAAACATTTGAGTCCATAGGCAGGCCACTGCCTAACAGAAAAAATATAGTTATCACAAGTGATAGGAACTACAAGGCTGAAGGCTGCACAGTTGTTCATTCGCTTGACGACGCCCTGAGAGCTGCAGGAGACGGAGAGGTGATGATAATAGGCGGAGCGCAGATTTATGCCGAATTTCTTCCAAAGGCAGATAAAATGTATTTGACCATGATTGAAAAAGAATTTGAAGGCGACGCTTACTTTCCGGAATACAGCAAAGATGAATGGAAAGAAATTTCAAGGGAAGAGCATGCTGACGGCAGCTTAAGGTACTCTTTCGTGGATTTTGAAAAGGCAAATTAGAAAAGCAGGAATTTTGCCATCTGTATCACGAAGCCGATAGCCCCTATAATGAGTATTCCAAGGCCGCTTACCTTCACTATTGTCTTGAATTCAATCGCATCAGGCTTCTTCGTGATTCTGAGCACCCTTAGGCATTCTACTAGGAAAGATTTGACTTTGTACTGCCATGAAGGATTAACACCTTGGTCGTCCATAACAAAAAGGAAAGATTTGCAGTTTAAAAATGTTTTTGAATTGAATAGTTCCAAAAATAAAAATCTTTCATAATTTATCCTCTTTAAATTGAAACATATTAGCTACGACAAATATTTGAATACCTAATGATGTCC
>JACQSQ010000002.1 GCA_016211245.1 Candidatus Woesearchaeota archaeon | reverse complement strand
TCGTAAGGGCTTTCGTAAGGGTTGAAGTACTTGTGCACGTCGCCGTCATTGAACCATTTGGTGCACATGTAATAGAAATGGTCGCTTGTCTGCAGCTTTCTCCACTGGTCAAGCAGTTGTGGATTCTTCGAAAGCTTTACATGCGGCTCAAGGCTGTATATTTCCTTCATGGCTTCCTGCTGCATCTTGTTGCCAAGCCATGCGCTTACGTCCCTCTCGATGTCTGCCCAGCTCACAAAATGCGGAAAGTCGAGCTCCGCAACTGCATCGTATCTTTTGATTGCCTCGCTAGGCGTCACAAAATCATTATGGGGGTGCTTTAAAATTTCATGAGGCAGATGCTTCAAGAATTCGAAAATGCCCTTGTCTTCCCATTGGTGCTCGCCAAATGTCTCGTAGTCCATGAATAAGTTTACCAAATTCCCGTTGCCATTAATGTTGCCGACCCACTGCGCAAATTTTGTGGCTGTCAATGGGTATTCTTTCCATCCTTTCTCTGAAAACCTGAATGCAATATCGTCGCTTAATCTGTAATTTTTTAGCAGCAATCTTATTTTTTTTGAGCCTTTTGGGCTGTATACAAAATTAGGGCTCCTCCATCCAAGTATATGGTCTGCACCTTCTGCCAGAATGCCTTTGTAGCCCATTTTCTCCATGAAGGACGCAAGCTCATTGCTGTAGACCAGCTCAGTGTTCCTGAATACCGTCGGCTTGCAGTTGAAAAGCTGCCTTATTTTCTTGTTGTGCAAAAGAACCTGCTCCCTGAATTCCTCCTTCGAGTAAAGGAATGACAATGTGTGGTGGTATGTTTCATCAAGAATCTCGACGCATCCTGTATCTGCTAATTTCCTGAAGCTCTCAATTACTTCTGGGGCGTATTTCTCAAGCTGCTCCAGCACCACCCCTGTCATGCTGTAGGAAGCCTTGAATTTGCCTTCGGTTTTGTTTATCAAATCAAGGATTATCTTGTTTGCCGGCAAGTAACATTTATGGGTTATCTTCCTTATTATTGCCTCATTCTTATGCTCGTCAAAATAAGGGCTATGTTTTCCAATATCAAATACCGAGTATCTTTTCAGCCTCAGCGGCTGGTGCACCTGGAAATAAAAGCAAACGCTTACCATTTTGATTTTTTATTATATAAGTTTTATTTAAATTTTGAATTTTATTTTGTCAAGTTTTTTGCCATTTTATATTCTGATTGTTTTTTCATTCATATATTTAACCTTTGCCAATCAGCTTATTGTAAATCCTCATGCATTTCTCTGCCGGCACGTCCCAATTGAATTTTTTAACTTCGGAGTAGCCGCTTTCCTTGAGGGTTTCATGCAGGGGCCTGTATCTTAGCAGGGCTATTATCTTGCTGCTCATCTCATTTACATCCCAGAAATCCACTTTAAGGCAATGCTTTATAACTTCTGAGACGCCGCTTTGCCTTGAAACGATTGACGGAGTTTTGAATTTCATTGCCTCCAGGGCAGTTATCCCGAAAGGCTCCGAAACCGATGGCATTACATAGATATCAGCCATTTTGTAAGCCCTTTCCACGTCATCCTGATCCAGGAAGCCAGCGAACAGGACATTGTCCGCAATGCCAAGCTCCGCAGCCCTTTCTATCATTCTGGCTTCCATGTCCCCGGCGCCTGCAACTATGAATTTCACGTTTCTCTCATGAGCAAGCACTTTCTTGGCTGCTTCCACAAAATAGTCCGGGCCTTTTTGCAGAGTGAGCCTGCCAAGGAACAATACAATCCTGTCTGTTTTTTTAAGTGCAAATGTCTCGTCATAGTAATGCTGTGAGAAATCAACTGCATTATGGACGACTTCTATTTTTTCCGGGGCAATGCCATAATGGCTTATTATCTTGTGCTTGGTGAAATTGCTCACCGCGATTACCTTGTCTGCTTTGTGCATGCCTTCCCTTTCCATGTCATAAACATATTGGTTGACCTTATGGCTTCCGGTCCTGTCAAGCTCCGTTGCATGGACATGCAGCACTAATGGCTTGTTTTTCTTTTTCTTGGCCTTTATTCCGGCCCCAAATGTCATCCAGTCATGGCAATGTATTACGTCAAAGTCTTCCTCTTCCGCTATTTTTTCTGCTGCAAGCGTATATCTATGCACTTCGTCAAACAAAGTCGAGCCGTATATCTTTGCCTGCTGAGCTGATTTTTTGCTCACAAACCGGTGATAGCTTTCCGAGGTCATGTACGGCTTTATAGCAGAGTCTATTTTTCTTAGCCTCAATCTCTGCATGTCATTTGTGGACTTCATTTTGAGGAAATTGGCGTCGCTTTCTCCCGAGTACGGCAACACAAAAGTTATTTCTACCCCTTTCCTGCTCAGCCCTTTAGTCAAGCCGTAGCATGCAGTTCCCAATCCCCCGCTGCTCATCGGCGGAAATTCCCAGCCGAACATCAATACCTTCATGTATGCCCCTCGCCGTTGATTTTTATCAGCTTATTGTCTGTGATTTTGATATTCTTTCCAAGATTTTTTCTAAGATAGTCTTTGCCAAAAGCTGTCAGCTCAAAAATTCTGACATAAGGAGAAGTGAATGCCTCTCTCACAAGCAATTTTCCCATCAGATGGACCAAATGGTTGTCAACTGTTTTCCAGTTTATCCCTGTTTCATTGGAAATCTGGTTGATGGTTTTCTGACCAGAAGCGAGCGACAAAAGAATAGAGTCCCTTATCTCTATAAAAGTCCTTTTACTAGCACCTTCTTTATTATTTACTGCCACCTTGCCACTATGATAATCTTAAGTTATAATTATTTTAGATAGAACCTATATAAATAATTGATGGTTTGATTGATGAAATACGGATACTTAGCATACGATTTAGTAATGAAAATTCCTAAATTCGCTAATCATGCACTATTCAATCAAGAGGCATAAATTTCATTCATTTTTCCTTCCAAGTAGTATCAAATCTTTATAAAGTAAGAAATAAAATAGTAAATTAATGGACAAAAAAGCCGATATTTTGTTTGAGGTTTCCTGGGAAGTCTGCAACAAAGTCGGGGGAATATACACTGTAGTAATGTCAAAGGCTGCAAAGATGGTCGAGGCCTATGGTGAAAACTATTTCATGATCGGCCCTTATTTTGCCCCCAAGGCAATCGGACATTTCGAGGAGGAAATCCCGAATGAGCTGTGCAAGCAGCCATTTGAAGAGCTGAAGAGGATAGGCGTAATCTGCCATTATGGGAAGTGGCTTGTGGAAGGCTCTCCAAATGTAATTTTGATTGACTTTGAAAACTGCAAGAGCAGGGCTAATGATATCAAGCGCGAGCTTTGGGACTGGTTCAAGATAGATTCCCTAAGGGCTCCAAAAGACTATGACGAGCCTGTGGTGTGGGCTTATACAGCCGGCATGCTTCTAGAAATATTGTCCAAGCGCGCCGCGGGCAAAAAAATAGTGGCTCATTTTCATGAGTGGCTTTCAGGAACCGCAATTCTCTACCTTAAGAAGAAAAAAGTGAATATTGGCACTGTATTCACAACCCATGCGACTGTTCTTGGAAGGGCTCTTGCAAGCGCAAATGCCGACCTGTATTCCATTTGGGACAAGATAAATCCTGACCAGGAAGTTTACAAATACAATATAGAATCAAAGCATTTGGTAGAGAGGAATTCAGCAGCTTTTGCCGATGCTTTCACGACAGTCAGCGAGATAACAGGGATGGAGGCATTGTACCTTCTCAAGAAAAAGCCGGATATCCTGCTCCCCAACGGCCTGGACATAAGCAAGTTTCCCTCATTTGAAGAGATTGTCATCAAGCATAAAATCCAAAGGGACAGGATACGGGAGTTCATGCTGTATTATTTTTTCCCCTATTACACATTCGACCCGAAAGAAACGCTTATTTATTTTTTGGCCGGAAGGTATGAGTTTCACGACAAGGGCATAGACATCTACATCAAGGCTCTCGGCAAACTGAATGAGGCAATGAAGCGTGAAAAAACAAAAAAGACAATCGTGGCTTTCATATGGGTGCCTGCCAATTTCAGGAACATAAAGCCCGAGATTATAGAAAACAAAACCCTCTTCCAGGACATAAAGGACGCTTTGGAAGAGACAATGGGGGATGTCGAGAAAAACCTGATTTACTCTTTTGTATCCGGCAAAAAAATAAGCAATGACACGCTGTTTGAGGAAGATTTTCTGACGGAAATGAAGATAAGGGTCTCAAGATTCCTGAAGAAAGGAACGCCTCCGGCAGCAACTCATGACCTTTACAGCGGGAATGACGAAATATTGGGAGCCATAAATGCCGCCAGCCTGAAAAACGGCGAAAGCGATCCGGTAAAGATTATTTTCTACCCCATTTATCTCAGCGGCGCGGATGGGCTGCTTAACCTGAACTATTACGAGGCCATGCAAGGCTCCCATCTTGGAATTTTTCCAAGCTACTACGAGCCATGGGGCTACACCCCATTAGAGGCTGGTGCTTTGGGAGTTTCTTCCGTAACAACGGACTTGGCCGGATTCGGAAGGTATTTTTGCTCAGAATGCGCCCAGTCTGACACGCCAGGGATTTATGTCCTGAAGCGGCTGAATAAAAGCGATGACGATGTTGTCAGCCAATTGGTGGAAGTCATGCTAAATTTCGCGAATTTTTCAAAAGAGGAAAGGACAGCAAACAAGCTCCAGGCGAGAAAAACGGCCTCGATGGCTGACTGGAAAAGCTTCATAAAAAATTATATCGCGGCGCATGACCTGGCTGTTGAGAAAGCATACAAGTGACCTTTAATTTTGCCGGGAGCCGGACATTAATTTGCAAAAATGAGGATAATCCATAATCTTGGAATTTTAAGCGCAAGCAAAGAAGCAAATGACAACTGCGGATTTCTTCTCGCAAATAAGATTGGGGGGTATTGCAGCTTTTTCAACAAGCCGACATCACGGTACCATGGCTTTTTTTATTTTGACAGCAAATCGATGAAGATGCACAAATTCTTAGAGAGTATTGAAATTGTTGGGCGCGATAATATTGATTATGTGAAGAATGGGTTTTATTTTGCAGAGAGAAAAAAGCACGATGTAATTGAAAGCTTTGCAATGCCGAAAGGTTTTAACTCATTGATTTATGAATTGGATTCTGAAAATAAAATCGATATAGCATTGGACTGCAAGGAAGCTTTTGACAACAGGGAATGGGGCAGATTTTATGATATTTTTGAGGAAGGGGGCTGCATAATAGCAAAATTCACAAAAAAAACAGATTTGAAAGAGGATTCAACCGGCGGAAAAGAAGAATCAAGCATGTATCTCGCAATAAGAAGCAGCAATAATTTTTATGAAAAAAATGGCAGGTGGGTTGAAAGATATTATATTGATGATGAAAAAAGAAACTCCCCGCCATTTAAGAGATTTATTTACAATGCCTTAAGATTGAAGGGAAAAAAATTTGTATTCTCAATATCCAAGAACAAAAACAGCGCGATAAAAGAATCGGAATTTGTATTTAAAAATTTGGATGATTTAAAGCAAAGGGAAAAAGAGCATTTCTTCAATATGCTGAAAAATGAAAATATTAAAAAAGTAATAACAAATGAAAAAATAAGCAAAGAAATTAAAATTGCTTATGTAAATGCGGCAAATTCTTTGAATAATCTTGTTGTTGAAGAGAAAGGCAATAATAACCTGTTTGCCGGGTTGCCTTGGTTTTTCCAGTTCTGGTCAAGGGATTCTTTGGTAGCATTAAAATCTTTATATAAAATAAATAAAAATATGGCAGAAAAAATATTGCTGAATTATTTGGAATTGATAAATAACGATGGCAGATTTCCAAACCTTATTGGCGATCATAATTCAAAATCGCTTGGAAGCGCCGATGCTATTGGGTGGCTTTTCCTGAGATGCTGGCACTTAATAGGCAAAATAAACAAGGACAAGGAGGCGATAAACTCGATAAAAATCTCTATGTACTGGATCAAGCAGAGCAAGTTGGCAGGCGCCAAGAGCATAAAGGGCTACATCAAAAGGTGCAATTCTATGATAAGCAAAAAAGAAAATGAGTATTATACTATGCTTTATGCAGTTGAGAATGCACTTGAAAAATCTATAAATTGCCTCCTTAAGTTCCATACCAAAGATGGTTTTGATTCCAATGAGCCCATGGAGACATGGATGGATACTGATTTTGGAAATGATGATAGGAAAGGGGCAAGGATAGAATTGCAGGCGTTAAGGCTGAACATGTACGGGCTGGGCTTCGAGCTGACAATGAATCATAAATATAAAATACTTGAGAACGCATTAAAGCTGAAAGCCAGGCAGAAATTCTGGAATGGGAAGATTCTGGCTGACGGCCTTGATGACTGGACAATAAGACCCAATATTTTCATTGCATCATATATCTGTCCTGAATTATTGTCACAAAAGGAATGGGAAACTTGTTTTGAGAATTCCTTAAACAGCCTATGGCTGGATTGGGGTGGATTGTCTACAATTGAGAAAAGCAACCCATTATTTACAGAAAACAATACAGGAGAAAATAATAGGAGTTATCACAGGGGGGATTCATGGTTTTACTTAAACAATTTGGCAGCTATGCAGCTGCACAAAATCGATAATAAAAAATTCAATAAGCAAATTCAAAAAATAATAAACGCAAGCACTGAGGATATTTTGTGGAAAGGCTGTATTGGCTGCGCTTCTGAAATAAGCTCTGCGAAAGAATTTTCCCCGACAGGCTGCTTCAGCCAGGCATGGAGCAATGCGATGTATGTGGAGATGGTGGATGAAATATTTAAATAAATCCAAAGATTTATATAGATGTCTATAATTATCTATAGTAGTATCTATAGAAAGGTGATTAAATTGAAACTAACAAGCATACAATTATACGAAGAAACCAAGAAAAAGCTGGAAAGGAAAAAGTCACATCCCAGAGAAAGCTATGATTCTGTCGTAAACAGGATTCTGGAAGATGAAGAAATATCATCAATGGAGGAGATGTTTAGAGAAGCAGATAAAATAAAGGACCAGAAAAAATATACGACCAAAGAATTAGTGGATATGATTCATGCAAGGCGAGGAAAAATATGAGCCCATTTTTAGACTCGACCATATTAATTAAAGCTTTTACAGAAAACCCTGATAAGGATGAATGCAGGCAAGTTGTGCATGAAAAGTTTATTACAGACGCATTGTGCTTGGTTGAATCCCATTATTTTATAGCTTTAATCAGCAAAAGCAAAGTTCATGCCACAAAAAGCATTAAATCCTTGTTCAAAAGTAATTGTATAATCCTCGATTTAGACAAAGAATTGTTATTTGAAGCTTTCAAAAGAGGTGAAAAATACAATCTCGACACGTTTGATTTAATCCATTATACGACTGCTTTGCTCAATAACTGCTCTGAAATAATTTCTTACGACAAGGATTTTGACGGCTTGGAGATAAAGAGGGCGGAGCCATAAATATTATTTGGTAATGTGATATATGGGGAAAGTGATATTTAAATAAAGCTCATTTTGACTGCGCAATTAATCTATTTGGACTAAATTCGTGAATTAATTTCTTCACAAATTCAGGTTTCATTCTGTGTATGAGTTCTGGTTTAAAAAGCGTAAGATACATTTCATTTGTCAAAGCCCTAAGAGTTCTTGCGTATTCTGGAAGATAGGGGATTGAATTTATTTTAGGGTCTGCCATAAGTCCTTGATATTCTCTTACGTTGGACAAAATATCTATAGTTAGATTATAAAGTGGAAAGTTTACTTTTCCGTCTAAATCGGTATATTCCTCAACTGGAAATTCCGGAATACCTTTATTGAGATTTTCTGCATCTGTAAAATTCATTATTTAATACTACATGCCGTAAAATGACTTCCATAGCTTCAAATAATTGAGGCTTGGGAAAAAATTTTCTCATTTGAGGGTATTTTTGGTACATATCCACATAAACGGATGGATATACTACTACAATGCTTCTAGCCCCTTTTCCAATTATAGTACTATCGGCTGGTTTGAAATCCAAATCATTTTTGCCGCCCATTACAACTGGGATGGTGTCGGCAGAAGCGTCTGGTGAAGGCACCTATCCATCCTGAGCTAGTTTTTCAAGCAATTGAGGTGTTGCATATTTAACATAAATAACAGAATCAGGTATTCTTCCCACAATAATCGAGTCAATGTGGGATTGACGCCTTCGTTCATCGTGTACAGATAGTTCGTACTCAGTTGGTATAACTATAGGTCTATTTGCGCGTTCGTATATAACGACTCCTGTAGCACCTGCTACTAATAAAATTCCCGACCCAGCAACACTTGCAATAATTTTTCTCCTTCCTTGCCGAATTTGCTCTTCTTCTGCTTTAGTAAGATAACCATGCTGTCTCCTCGCTTTGAAAACATCTGCTCGAGTAATTTTATTACCATGTCTTTTATTTAATTCGAGAGCAATCTCTAAATCAGATTTTCCCTTAAGTTCCTTTAGTGCATTCTTGCTAATTATCATGTTTCAGCCCTGCAACAAACAAAGCCTGCGACCAAGCCAAAGGCGTGTTTTCGTTATGCTCATTGCTGTTGGCATAGTATAATTCAGGCAATTCTCCTTTGCCATTCATCGCTGCCATAGTCTTCCTCATGTAAAATGCGTATTTTGCAGGATTTTTTAATTGTTTGCAGATTATTGCAAGCCACGGCAATCCCATCGTCCATTGCGCTTCTCCGTTTCTAAAGTAATATTGATCGCCAATATATCTGATGACTCCCTTTTCCCTTAATAATCTTGTTTCAACATTTTTTAATATTTTATTTCGCTGTTTTGCATTAACAATGTTATATGGGTAGATCAAGGATAACAAAGCCAAATCAGCTTCTTTTGTAATTGATTCTCTTGGTAATAGCTTATTCAATGCAATCTGTCCTTTTTCAATTAAATTTTTTTTAACATAAACAATCTTACTTATTTTCCTCAATCCAGCAACGCAAGCTCCGATTGAAGAAGCATGAACTTCTTCATTTTCTTCCCACATTCCATTGTCTTTGTCGTGCCAGTATTCAACGCTTTCAAGGTAATTTACTAATTTTTGGATAACTCTCAAATCATTTTCATTTCTGATGATTTTAATTCCTTTTTCCCCCAGATCGCCAACCTTAAACAATAAAGCGCCGATTGCATCATTCTGCTTGTTGCCCCAGTTTTCCCAAATCTCTTCCATTGTTATTGGGTTGTATCTTGCATGAATGTATTGGTAGGCGTGTTTTGGCTTTTCCTTTATAGCCCAGTCTATCTTGTATTCATGCTTTAGAAGGATGCCAAGCAATGCTCTGAAAGTTTTTCTTACATCTTTGTACTTTTGGGCAGCTTCCAAGCCTATTGCAGCATATACATTATCCCTTATCCAAGCCAGATTGTAGCCAGTCTTGGCATTCATTCTGCTGGCTGCAAAAAGCCCAGTCTGGTACTGCATTTTCTTTAATATTTGGATTGATTTGTTTAGCATTTTGTCGTTTAATGGTTAATCCTTATCTTCTCATCCATTTTTCAGTTCTCTTTTGAGCTAGATCATACTGCTGCGCAAGAACTGGTGCAATGTAAGCGCCAAATTCCTGCTGAGTCGGCGCCCTTCTTCCTGTTCGCATCGAATCAAAAGCCCTGTCAAAAACGTAGACGTTGAACCTTGGAGTTTTGCCTATGCTCTCAGGAGTCTGCAGCAATACAGCTTGGGCATCTGCTTTGATTTCCCATAGCTCGTTTGTAATTTGTTCTGCAATAACCCTCTTTCAATATTCCGGGCCCTCGCCCTCTATATCTTCCAATAATTCATCCGCTTTATATTGATAACGAGGATGGTCTCTGACCAATCTCTTCAAGGCTTCTCTGCTGAATTGTTTGCTTGTGACATAAAACTCAGAGAATCTTGATCCAAACTCATCAGCTGCAGACCATGCTCTTATCCCATCATGGTCATAGATTACCTGTCCGATGTTGCTTGGTAATTTGAGGTCATGGACCAGATTTGTGCGCACTGTTGAAGGATTTGCTGCCATGCGTGCCATCCCGTAACTGCTCAATCTTGCATCCCTTTCGGCAAGGTTTTCCAGGCCATTTGCTTCCAAATCTTCCCCAATTCCCGTTGATGTCCAGTCAATCATTCTTTCTCTTGTTGCGATTTTTGCTGCGACTGTATAGACATGGTTAAGTGCGGCATCAATGCCGAAAGGCTTTAAATCAGATGGCTCGTAGATGTTAAGCTTCGTCGGATCAAAAAGGATAGGCGAAACAAATGCGACAAATCTTGTTGCGTTGCTGTTTGTTGGCAACAATAAGAACCCGGCATCATTGAATCGTGCAAAATAATTCCTTAATACCCTACGCAAATAATCTTTAGTACGCTCTAGCCGAGGAACATTAAGATTTGGATTTGGGTCATCATATTCCAAGTCTTTGGAGCTGTCTTTCAAAGCCTCCAAATATTCTTCCAATGTCCAAAATCCGCTATCACCTGGATTTCTTAAGGTTTGTATTCTTGCTTTAACCGGATTTTTTTCTTTCTTCCTTTTCTCATGATTCCAAATAATTCGGGATTGATAATTGCCAGAGAGTTCCCATGCTACTTCATCAACCAGCCCGGGTACTCCTCTTTTCAGCGACATGCCTCCGTGATAGTCAGCTGGCTGCAGCTTTGCCGCAAGACCTGTAAATGCCAAAGGATTCTTTTTTTGGAGATAATCGTCACGTGCAGCATTAACAAAGTATTCTGAAAAAGCCCTCTCGAATTCTCCTGCAATTGAATGATATTCATTAGACCACATTACCTGGATTTTATCAATAAATTCGGAAGGGTTACTCCTTTGAAATTCATCAGCATAGGCTTGCGCCTTGTCAGTTGATTCAGCCAACTGCTCCAGCCCGGCTTCCCTGTGCAGAACTCTTGGGATGTTTAATGCTTCGCCTGCACCTAAAGCAATAGCTATGAAAGTACCTATAGCATGCCTTCTAGTTACACCCGCCATAACAAGCATTATGAATTTAACCCTTTATAAATCTTTCGTTTTGTTACTACTATTAAGTATAGAATTTAGTCTAAAGTATAATACATCCTTCTGTTATTCTTTCCCTTATTCTCAACTGAAACCAAGGAGATTTTGCCTATTTCAGAAGTATTTTTAACCTGCGTTCCGCCATCTGCCTGTAAGTCTATGCCTGGAATCTCGACAATTCTTAGTTCCTTCACTTCCGGTGGCATGACCGCAGCAAGCTTTACAACCCCTGGAATCTTTAAGGCTTCTTCCCTTGGCAAAAAGTAAATCTTAACATCTATAGCTTTATTAACCCATTCATTTGCCATATCTATATATTGTTGTATTTTCTCCCTGTCCAAAACATCCAAAGAAAAATCAATCCTGGATTTATCAATTCCAAGCTGGTTGCCAGTACACAAAGCTTTTGCTTCATTATATAATATAGCGTCTATTATATGGGCTGCAGTGTGCATCCTCATGTGCCTGTATCTCCTGTCCCAGTCAATCTTTCCGGTCACTTTATCGCCAAGTTTTAATCCAGGCTTTGATATTTCATGGCTTATCTTGCCTTCAAACTTGCCTGCAAATACAACGGGGTATTCTTCCCCATTGCAAATCAAGATTCCTGTATCATGTTCCTGGCCACCGCCTTTGGGGTAAAAAGCAGTCTGGCTTAGAACAATATACCTATCATCCTTGACAGACTCGACAACAGCTTCAAACTCTTTAAGGTAAGAGTCCTTCATATATAGTGCATTTTCCATATAAGCCAAAAATAAAAAGAAAGAAAAAATATCGGAATTAAATAACTTCCGATAGAGTTTAATCTTGTGCCAGGGATTTGATCGCTTTCAAAGCAACAACCACAGCTGCCGGTGTTGCCAAAATTCCTATATTAACAACAATGTTTTGCAGCCATGTTCCCACATTTGGCACCAGGTCATTAATAACATCCAGCTTGGTAGAGCTAGCTGCGCTGGTAGCCATCAAGGCCACTGCAGCAATCAAGAAAGGTGTTGTTTCCTTTTCAGTTATGTTCAAGAAACCAACAACTAAACCTGCTATTACCAGCACCAAAGTTACTATTCCTTCCCATTTGCCGGCTTTGACAAAGGCAAAAACCACTGCAAGCGCTAAACCCACAAGGAATGCCCACTGTCCAATTTTACTTGCCATTTAATATCCACCTCCAGATTTAATTATTTATAATATTGTTGTTAGTGCATAACTAATATTTAAAATTTTTGATTTATCCCCGTATTGAAAAAAAAGTTATTATAACTAAAATTGATTGTTTTTACATAAAAAGTTAGAATTAAGCCTTATTTGGATAAAAAAGGCAGAATTAGCCTTATTTTTTGGAATTTTTTTCGAAAGTTTTAAATAGAGGCATTTTCAGGAGTATATATTCTAAATACATTGTATTTAGAGTCAAATTCAAAATTCGAACATTATATATCGGAGGTGTAAACACATGGAAAAACAAATCGGCAAGTACTCTTTCATAGCAGGAGTTGTGATCGCTGTGTTGCTGGGTCTTGCGATAAAGCAGCTGGAAGCAGCTCAGGATTGGCTGTTTACCATCTTGGTCCTGTTGGGACTGGTGGTAGGGTTCCTTAATGTTTCAGGAAAAGAAACCAAGGACTTTTTATTGGTTACAGTCGCTTTGGTAGTAGTAGCCTATATAGCAGGCGCCCAAATGGATATGTGGAAATCTGAAGTGCAGTTTGTTGGGAAATACCTCTCAGGTATTTTCAGCAATATTGTAGCTTTCGTTGTACCTGCAAGCGTGGTAGTAGCGCTTAAGGAGACATGGGAGCTGGCAAGGGGCGAATAAGGCCATTTTTCTTTTTTTATTTTTTCTTAAATTATAAATAGTACAATTAATTCCTGCGTCTTATGAAAATTCTATCAAATATGGGTATTATTGATTTAGCGCTGTATTTTGACTCTACTTTGGTGATTGCAGACATCCATATTGGCTATGAGGAGGTTCTAAACCGGCAAGGGATACTGGTGCCAAGAACACAGTTTGAGGAGATGGCAAAAAGATTTGAAAAGATAATCAAAAGCCACAAATATAAGAAAATTGACAGGATAATAGTAAATGGCGACTTGAAGCACGAGTTTGGCACTATTTCAGAGCAGGAATGGAGAAATGCGCTAAAGTTTTTGGACTTGCTTGCCAAATATTGCAAAGAAATCATACTGATTAAGGGCAACCATGATACAATTCTAGGGCCGATAGCAAATAAAAGAAACGTCAAAGTTTTGGGTAGCGTGGTGGTGGGCAAATTTTTAATAACTCATGGGGACAAAATTCCAGATAAAGGGCTACTAAAGAAAGCATCTACCATCATAATAGGCCATGAGCACCCGGCAATTTCTCTAAAGGAAGGCGCAAGGGTTGAAAAGTATAAATGCTTTTTAAAAGGGAAGTATAAAGGCAAAAATCTTATAGTGCAGCCTTCATTTAATACATTAATAGAAGGAACTGACATACTACGGGATGAAATGCTGAGCCCTTTTCTTGAGCAAAACCTTGATAGTTTTGAGGTCTACGCTGTTGAGGATAAGGTGTATGATTTTGGGAAATTAGGAAATTTAAGAAATAGGGCATAGATTTTAAAAGCTATTTTCTTTACTTAGATTAAAATGCCGCAGCCGATAACCCACTACCATGTAATAGAAAGCACTTTTCAAAGGACGCCTGAGCTTAAAAGACTATGGGATATGTACAGCAATTACGCTGTTTTTGGAAGCATTTTCCCTGACCTTTTCTATTTTTCCAGTGTTCCCAAAAAAATGGGTTGGGAAGATAAAAGGTATCCTCACGACTACTACAAAGCTTCCGATGTAATGCATTTGGAAGGATTTCTTGATTTATACTTTAGCATGCTGGACTTCATTAAAGCTACGCCAAATGGAGATAAAAAAGACAAGCTAAAAGCATTTGCTTATGGCGCATTATCCCACTATATAACCGATGCAAATGTCCATCCATTTGTTTATGCTAAGACTGGCGACAACCAATTTACGCATGACCCGCCTGGTTTGTTCGATGCCCATAAATCCTTGGAAAGCCTAATGGACAGGGATAACCTAGGCCATCGAGGTGTTACTTATTTTGATTTTGATTACTACAAAAAGTTTGAATGTCATGAACAAGGCAGCGGCAGAACGCTTGATAAGGATATTTTTGAGCTTATAGCCGCAAGCATGAACAAAACGTATGGTAACAGACAGTCATATGGTGATGGCATTTTTGGCAGGCATGGCATAAATTACGATTGGATGTTTAGGTCAATGGAAGAAAAGCCTGAGCATCCTGTTTTAGAATCTTACAGGGATGCAGTAACAGTTTATCGTAATCTTTCCAATCATCCTAGGTTAGTAAAGTTAGCCAGATACGCCCCATTCCTGCCAAGAAGGTTTAAGGTTTTGCTGCCTGAAACCAGAATAGAATCAACAGACTTGCATAAATTTGCCCCTATTCCGTCAGAACCTTGGATTAAGGATCCAAAATATGATGAACTGCATGTTCCAAGATTTTCAGTGCCGCAATTGATTGAAATGTCATTAATGGATACAATGACTGCAATGTACGAGTCTGAAAGGTTCCTTGACAGCAGCTATGCAAGCGCAAGTGAGTATTTCAGCAGAAATCCCTCGATTACTCCGCTCTTGCGTTTCGGTATAAACATGGACACCGGAGATTTTGAATCAAATAATGGCACAATAAGAAGCAAGAATACTCCTGCAGAAAGATTGATAATGAGTTTGGGAAATCTAAATGAAAGGTATGGGCAGCATAATATTATTTTGCCAAGTGCTTTTTGACCAATTCATATCTATCTTTTATAGAGAACTTCGAATCAAATATATAAAACTAAGGGATTATTCAAAGTTCTCTATACAGGTTTCCCAATAAGTCCGACTTGGTTATTAAACCCACCAATTTTCCCCCTTCTGAAACTATTACCATAGGAAAGTGCTTCAAAAGGCTTGAAACAACCTGGACAGAAGTGGTCTTGGATACTATGGGCGGGGATTCCTGCATGACATCTTCCACATGGTTGCCTTTCGAGTTAAGCATCGCTTCCAGTATTGTAGATTCTGAAACAAGGCCTACTAGCTTATGGTTGTCTATGACCGGCAATTGGGAAATCTGGAACTTCTTCATCTTGGCTATTGCTTCCCTGATTGAATCGCTTGGGGAAACGCTTATAAGCCTGGCTGTCATGATCTGATTTGCCTTGGTCTCTTCCTTTTTTTCAAGCTCGCTCAGCGCCGCAAATATCTTTTGGGTTTTGGTGTAAGTAGGATCAATCCTGCCTGACTCTATCTTGGCAATAAGCGATTGGGAAACTCCTGCCCTGTTGGCCAGCTGGGTTTGCGTCAAGCCGATTTTCTTTCTGACTTTTTTTATTTCGTCAAGTTCGTATGGCATTTTTATTGTTCAAAACGTCTTTTTCATTTCCACTAACCTTATATCTTTCGGTGAATTAATCTCTTTTCTTCTGACAAACCCAAATGAGCGGTAAAATTCTTCTGCATAAAAAGTTGACCAACATTTAATGCTTTTTAATCCTTCTTCCCTTGCCTGATTCAAAACTCTGCTCAATAATCTTCTTCCAAAACCCTTTTTCTGATATTTAATATCAACGAATAATGTGTGAACTTTCTTATTATCATAACCGCATATACCAACAATCTTATTGTTTTCCAATGCAACATAGTATTTGATTTTTTTGGCTCTTTTGACTAGATTTTCCGGGCTGTTCCAATCAATCTGCAGTTTAAGCCCTTTTTTAGTGTGACCTCCGATATTTAGCTTAAGGTAACACTCCTTAATAATATGGCTTACTGCTTCAGCATCTTGTCTTCTAAATCTTCTTATTCTCATGCCTCTTGGACTTTGATATTATTAGCCTGTATTTAAAATTATTCCTTTTGGAATATTTATAGCACAAAAGTTTTTAATACTTGGGATAATTTACCCCGAAATAATGAAAATTCTATATTTGAGGTGGAAAAATGGCTAATATAACCTATGTTACTAGTGAAAGCGTGACTGAAGGACACCCAGATAAAATCGCAGACCAAATTGCTGATGCGGTGTTAGATTCCTTATACGCCCAGGACCCTTATTCAAGAGTTGCTGTTGAATGCTTGACAACAACAGGATTAGTGGTAGTTGCTGGCGAAGTCACGACAAGAGGATATGCAGACATACAAGGCATTGCTAGAAGGACTTTGAAGGAGATTGGATATACCAATCCTCAGTTTGGCATAGACTGCGAAGATGCAGGAGTTTTAGTCAGCATACACGGCCAGAGCCCGGATATATCCCAAGGAGTCACTGAATCTTCGAGTCATGAGCAAGGCGCTGGCGACCAGGGAATGATGTATGGGTTTGCATGCAATGAGACTCCTGAGCTGATGCCTTTGCCCATAATGCTTGCGCACAGGCTGACTTCAAGACTGGCAGAGGTGAGAAAGCGGGGATTGGTTGCTGACCTTGGGCCTGATGGAAAATCCCAAGTTAGCGTTGAATACCATGACGGAGTTCCAAAAAGGGTGAGTGCTGTTGTTATTGCTCAGCAGCATTTGGAGCATTTGAGCGAGGAAAAATTAAAGCAGGATATCCGAGATAAGGTTATAGAGCCTGTCCTTGGAAAATGGATGGATGCCGATACACAAGTGCATATAAATGCGACAGGAAAGTTTGTGATTGGAGGCCCTGAAGGAGATTCAGGAGTAACAGGAAGAAAAATAATAGTTGACACTTATGGAGGCGTTGGAAGGCATGGAGGGGGGGCTTTTTCAGGCAAGGACCCCAGTAAAGTTGACAGGAGCGGCGCTTATGCCGCAAGGTACGTGGCAAAAAACGTGGTTGCAGCCGGTCTGGCTGACAGGTGCGAAGTCCAATTGTCTTATGCAATCGGTGTTGCGCATCCTACCTCGGTCAATGTAGATACTTTCGGCACAAGCAAGATTCCGGAAGCAAAGATTGTCGAACTGGTAAAGAAAAACTTCAAGCTGACTCCAAGGTGGATAATTGACCATTTGCAGCTGAGAAGGCCGATATACAGAAAGGCAGCATCGTACGGCCATTTTGGAAGAAATGATCCTGATTTTACGTGGGAGCGCACAGACCTTGCCGAGACATTACGACAAGAGGCTGGCTTGACGGAAGCCAAAAAAGTTGCTGCAAGGGTTGAATATTGAATTGATTTATAAAGTTTGTATAGCAATTGTACATACAATTTAAGGAATTGGATATTCTTTAACTTTTCCAAAATCACCTCAAGAAATCTTACTCAGAATTTCTTAATATAATTTCCTTATTCACTATCACAACCCTATCTTTTGCTTCTATGTCTTCAATTATCTGCTTCAGCGCCTTTATTTCCATTAATTCCTTCATTGAGTATAAAATCGCCTCCAAATCAACTGCTTCAATGCCCAATTTGTCAGCCAAATCAATTGCTTTATTGTCGTTTGTTACAATCACCATTTTTCTTTGTTTACAGACAGCTATGCACTCAATCTCTCCCATTCCAAGGTGCTTTCTTTCAGAAATCTTTTTGACCAGTTCTCTTTCCTGACTGCTGAGATTGGTTTGCTGAAAGAGTTTTGATTTTAAAACATTCTTGACGAGAATTGATTTTGAGCGCTGTAAGTCAGATGCAACAGCAGGAGGCATGAGTAAGTTTTTGTTTCCAAATACTTTCGCCAAAAGCTCCAATCTCTCGATTTTGGCAAACGTGCTAAGCAAATCTGCATCAAAAACAAAACCCATCAAGTCACCTTCTGGATTTTCTTAGAATATTAACTCCCTTATTAACTCTTTCCTTGATTGATTTTATAGTTCTTATAGTGCCCCTATCCGCAAGAGCTTCCTTGAAATCCGGGGTGCTCATCTCGGCAATTTCAGCTGCCTTTCCAAGGCTGACTTCGCCGGAATTGTATAGTTCTATGGCAGCGGCAACTTTCAAATGGGGCTTATGCTCAAAAAGGCTTCTTAAGGCGTCTTTTGCCACATCCGATTTGCTTGAATAGAATCCTGCTTTGACTAATGCAGAAATCTCATCACTTATGATTTCCGGCAAACTAAACGTTTCTGCTTGTGGCATTTTTATCACCTTTGGGTTATTTAATAATATCTGTTCATATCTATTAATATTTAAATCTTTCGGAAAAACTAAGAGAAAGGATAAGCTAGATTGCATAACAATGGTGTATACAAC
>JACQSQ010000013.1 GCA_016211245.1 Candidatus Woesearchaeota archaeon | reverse complement strand
TGTTATAATAATTATTTCTATTAAAAGTTATCACTTATCAAAATACATGATGGAAAAGTCAGAAAAAAAATATGAAAAAATTCATGGTATTGTTTCTGATCCTATTTTCGGCTTTAAACTTTATGACAATTTAACATATTGGATTTGGGTATTTAAAGATAATAAGGCAGAAAATATGATTATTAGTAAACGTAAGAAATCTTTAAGAAGATATGTGTATGGTATTATTAGGTTGTATAATTAGCATAATAATAGTTTCATTTTACCTATATATCAAGTATAATTAAAATGATCAACTCCAAAATCAAAACATTAAACGAAATCATCAAAATAGTTGAAAAACCCAAAAACAAAAATAAAAAAATAGTAACAACAAACGGCGTCTTTGACATCATTCATGCAGGGCATGTGCAGTATCTGGAAGAGGCAAAGAAGTTAGGGGATGTCTTGGTAGTCGGCGTAAACACGGACAAATCAGTAAAACTAAACAAAGGCGACAAAAGGCCGATTAATGATGAGAAATCAAGAACGTCTGTAATAGCTGCATTTGAATCTGTAGATTATGTTTTTCTGTTTGATGAAAAAGACCCGAGAGATTGGTTGAATAAAATAAAACCAAATGTTCATGTCAAAGCCGGCGATTATAAATTAAGCCAAATAATAGAAAAAGAGATTGTTGAAAAAAATGGCGGAAGGATAGTAATTGCTAAAGCAGAAAAGAAGCATTCAACAAGCAGGATAATCAATAAAATTCTATCAACTTATAAAAAACAATAATTTTTTAAACGTCCAATAAGTCTTATTTTCTATGCCAAAACTTTCAATCATAATGCCAGTTTACAATGAAAAAGCCACTATACTGAAGATTATAGGCAAAGTAAAGAAAGCAAAAACATTAAATTTTGCCAAAGAAATAATTGTGGTAGATGATTTCTCAAAAGACGGCACAAGAGACATCCTAAAAAAACTAAAAGACAAGAGCATAAAAATAGTCTATCATGAAAAGAACAAGGGAAAGGGCTCTGCGATAAGAACTGGGCTAAAGCAGGCAACAGGCGATATAATCCTAATCCAAGATGCTGATTTAGAGTATGACCCGAATGACTATGAAAAATTATTAAAGCCCATAGTTGAGAACAAAACAAAAGTCGTTTACGGCTCAAGGTTTGAGATGATAACTAAAAACCTGAGCAAGATGTACAAGCTGCATTATGCCGGAAATTTATTTTTAACTTTGCTTACGAATATGCTTTACGGCGTAAAGATAACTGACATGGAAACCTGCTACAAGGCATTCAGGAAAGAAGTTCTTAATGGAATCAATTTAAAGGCCGCAAGGTTTGACTTTGAGCCTGAGATAACAGCCAAAATACTGAAGAAAGGCTATAAAATTCATGAAGTTCCAATCAATTTCTACGGAAGGAAGTTTGCAGAAGGCAAGAAGATAACATGGGTTGATGGAATAAAAGCAGTTTATTATCTGGTTAAGTACAGGTTTGTTGATTAGTCCTTCACTATAAAATTCAATTTATATTTTATAATTACGAGACCCATGCGCTCTCCTGAACAGAATGGGTGCCCCTCGTACAACAATAGTGCTTTATTGATAAGATAAATAGCAAAACATTAGTGTGCGGGTCACCTATTATCATGCGTGCTTTGAAATAGGTCGCCTAATACATTATTAATCTAGTTAAAATTGTAATGTCCAGTTAAATTCTCAAAATCCCAATAATAAACCTTTTAAATAGCTTCTTAATATCTTCTACAGGGGATTTGGCTTGAAAGAGTATCTAAATAAAATCAAGAGCTTCATTAAAGAGCACTATCTTGCAATTATACTGTTATTTCTATCCTTATTTTTCTTCCACGGCATAATAAGCGCTTCAAAAATCCTCAACAATGTGCATTACATCAATGATGTTACTTTCTACTCTTACAACATGAAAAAGTCATTGTCAGAAGGCTCTTTGCCTTTATGGACCCCTTATTACTATTCCGGAAGGCCTTTGTTTGCGCAGCCTGAGTACTATTTCATTGACCTGAATTTATTTTTTATTTTGCTGACCGGAAATATTTATCTGGCAATGAACTTCACTGTTATAGTCCACCTTTTTCTTGCCGGATTGGGAATGTACTTATTAGTTTATTACTTAAGCGAAGACAAGAGAGCAGGATTCATTGCAGCTTTGCTTTACATGTTCAACGGTTTCATGCATTCTTTTATTATCCCGGGCAACATAATGATAATAGAAGGATATTCCTTATTGCCTTTTATATTATTTTTTACAATAAGATCATTAAAAACAAAAGAATATATATTATATTCAATGCTTGCAGGAATCTTTGCCGCATTGCTTGTTTCTGTCGGCGGCGTCATTTATCTTCCATACCTGTTCATCTTAATCTTGGCTTATTCAACAACTTACTTGATTGATAAAAACATATTAAACAGGTTGATAAAACTCTCAGTTGCAGGCATAATTATTATTGCCGTCTTCTTTGGCCTTTCCGCAATAAAATTGCTTCCCGGTTTGGAGTTCATGAAGCTGTCCAACAGGGGAGCAGGCATCTCATATGAGCAATATCTTGGCGAGCCGGTCAAGCTAAGCAATTTCCTTTTTGCATTTGTGTCAAATATCTTCTTTAATGGCCAGGGCTTGTCGGCAGCAGTAGGGCTTGCAGGGATAATCCTTTTAATATTGGGGTTAAAAAATTATAAGAACAAAGCAGTCATTTTTGCCGCAATTATTGTGTTATTGTCATTATTGCTGTCGACAGAATCCTTTTTGTCAAAATTATTGTTCAATGTTCCGGTATTCAGCCAAACAAGGCATATAGAAAGAGCCTTGGTTTTGTTTGCATTTGCAGCATCAATTCTTGCAGGATTTGGGTTATTGGCATTGAACTCTTTGCTTGAGAGGTATCAAAAGCTTGACAAGAAATGGATTTTCAGGGTTATTTTTAGTATTATTTTTTTTGAATTATTTCTAATTCAAGCAGCACCTCAATCAATAAAAGTGGTAAATCCTGGCGAAATCCCGATAGTAGAGAAAATGTCGCAAGACAATTCGCAATTCAGGGTCATAAACCTTGCATTAAAGGACTTGATTGGAGCTGCAGGCTACAATTATTATGCCCAAAAAGGGATTTCAGAGTTAAAAGGCGGCTCTGGAATCTGGTTTAATGATTATATAATTTACCTGAGTGTAGCGCAAAGTTCACCAGCCAAATTCTATGCTGTGCTTAACAGCAAATATGCTATATTAAGCGAAAAGGAAGATATTGAAGGATTCAAGCTCATAGGCAGGTACAATAATTGCAGGGAATGCTCAATCTGGGAAGCATGGGGGCCTTATCTTTACAATAATACCTATCAGCTTCCAAGATACTACATGGCGCCCAAAAGCATTTTGATTGCTGGAAATCAAGAGCTTGTAAGGCAGCTTACATACACCATAATGTCCCAGAGCTGGAAGCCCAATGAAAGCGTCCTGATTGAGGGCGCAAAAATAAATGATTACAGCTTGGATTTCCTGAAAACGTTTGATGTTATCTTCTTAGTTCGGGATTCTGTCGATGACAACAGCATAGGATTGCTAAGGCAGTATGTGGATTATGGAGGAGTGATAGTGCCAGATCTTTTCTCAGGCCAAAATACAGTCACAGAAGAGGATGTGAATAAAATATTCAATATTTCAAAAGGAAGTTATGTTGAGGCTCCGGTCAAAGAATACAAAAACAACAAAGTCATTTTGGAATTGAGCGGCCAAAAAAGATGGCTTGTTGCTTCAGAAAGATTTGTTGATTTTCCCGGATGGAAGGCAAGCATAAATGGAAATGAAGTTAAAATGCATAAAGCAAATGGGATAGTAACAGCTGTTTATCTAAATGGTGAAAAAAGCGAGGTTAAATTTGAATACAAGCCAAAATCGTATGCTAGGGGAAAAATGATAAGTGTTATATCATTTGTATTAATCTTATTATACTTTGGTTATTTTATCTATGCAAAAAAATTTGGGAAAGGTGTTCAAAATCAGGCTTGACTTAGAAAAGATTGTGCTTGTAATTTTTTTTGGTGTCTTTCTTTATCTAGGCACAGGATTTTTGTTCGACCATCAATTGCAGCACGATTACCCTTACGCATACATGGCTTCTGATGCATTTCAGCACCAGACAAGAGCGCAAAGCATTAAGGACGCAGGCAATTACAGGGATGAGGCAAGCTACATTGTGATGGGCGTTGAAGGCGCGACAGGCTACTATCCGCCAGTACTATACCATTTAAGCGTAATCTTATCTCATCTAAGCGGTTTGGAGGTTTATGACACAATTTACTTTAGTGTATTCTTTTTTGCTGCCTTGGCATCTTTAGTTATGTATCTCGTAATTAGGCAGTTCAACAAAAATGTTGCATTAATCTCTCTTCCAATATCGTTGCTTGTTTTCTCCTCTGGGTTGTACACAGGATTCCTATTCGGACATTGGCCGACTTTATTGTCTCAATTTTTCCTCATTTGCATTTTTTGGTACACTTCTAGGAATAATCTGCACAAGTCTTACATCTTTCTTGGAATTGTTATGGCTGCAACATTTATGACCCATACTTCTGAGACATTGTTTGCTGCGATATACTTGATTATATTTTTAATTGGATATTTATTAACCAATAAAAAAATTGATTTTGGTATAATAAAGAATTTCGCTTTTGGAGCTATCATTACGCTGGCATTGACGCTTTATTACTTTATTATTTTTAAAGGAGTCTGGATTCCTCGACAACCATTTGAGTTTGCTGCGTCATTAAGATGGGACAATCCAACAATCTATTTGATGGATTTCAAGCTGCTTCTTGTTTTTATGGTAATTGGATTTATTGCATCATTACTTTTCATTAAAAAAAGCCTTGTTCCAACAATTGCTTCGCTAAGCATGCTTCTCGTCGGGCTTTCAAACTATATTGGATTTAGGGAAAAGGCTTTCCAATTAAGATTTTTCTGGCCGATATTTTTGTCATTTCTTGTTGGATTTGGAATTTACTGGATTTTGAAATTGATAATCAAAGAATGGAAGGTATGGCATTCAATATCATTATCTATAATTCTGATTATTTTGGTGATAATTCCAAATATCCCTTTAATTCCGCATTATCAAAAGATACAAAGTAATGGTTTGATGGGCAAAGAGCATTGGGACATGTTCAACTGGATTGCGAAAAACGCTGAAGACGATGTAAAAGTATATTTCTTTTACGGCGACATATATAGTCAAGATGCATTATTGAGAAACGCAAAAAGAGCCCATTACCAGGTTACTCCTGAAGGTTTCATAGACGCTATAAACAAAAGGGAAGTTAGAAGAAATTATGACTCAGAATTGCCAGGAGATGCAGGCGGCGGCGCTCCAATAAGAGAATCATTATTTTCATTTAAGTTCGGCATTGACGAACTGCCGGAAGAAATCAGATTTGGAACAAAGGACATTTGCAATTTCAATTACCTTGTATTTGACAGAAGAACTGCACAGCCTGTCTTTGCACAATATAACCTATTAATTGCAAATGAGTTGTTGAAGAAAGACTATATCAAAATAGTTTTTGAGAATAATAATATAATTGTATTGAAAAACAGCAATGTTGGAGCTGATTGCATTGAGCAAAGAAATTTTTGAAGTAGTCAAGAAAGAATCAGTGTACATTGGAATATTGTTTTTGATAGGTTTGATTATACTAAAAATCATATATTATAAAGATAGCTTCATTGTCTCGTTAAGATTTGCCTTATCGTTATTCTGGCTTTTTGTTCTTCCGGGCTATTGTATAATGATTTATTGGGAAGAAAAGCTGGATTTCCTTGAAAGATTCGTGATTGGAATTGCTTTGTCAGCTGCAGTCATAGGAATTTTGAGCTATTATCTTGGCTTGATTGGGCTAAATATCAAATACCATGGAATTTTGTTGCCGGCAGCACTGGTTTTGGCAGGAATTGCATTTAATTTAAGAAAATAGCTATTTTGCTCTCGTTACTAACGCTTTGTTATTGGATAAATTCTCAAATATTATGTTTGCAACAGCTTCATTCCCTTCAACGTTAAAGTGAGCATTTAATTTCCAGTATAAGTCGTGGTCTTTTTCCAGTTCTGCCAAATAAGGCAGCAAGTCAATAACAAAAATATTGTTTTCCTTTGCCCATTCTGTTATGACTTTCTGCGGCTGCTCAATGTCAAATTCCTTATCACCAAGGTTATTTTTTATAAATGACTGCTTTAAATCGTCGTTAACCTGGTAATTCAGGGGTATTACAGCAATGACAAATTTTATATTCCTTGGTTTGAGGTAAGAGTTCATCTCGTCCAGAATTTCTCTTGTCATTTCAAATTGTTTTTTTGCATCCTCATTTAAAGGCTTGATAAACAATTCCGCTTCTTTTTCCCAGTATTGTATTTTTCCCTTTATGTTTTTCTGGATGAAATTGGCAAAAAGGCTTGTCGTCCCTTTCTCGATTATCCTGTAAGAATGAAAATTCAGCAGCAGGAAGTTTCTTAATTTCTCCGTCTTTCCGAGCTCAAGCTTGTTTGTAACCAATAGATTGCTCTTCACTGTCAGCTCGTTTTTTTGGGCATTGTCGAAAAAATCATTCCCCACAAAAAAATTCAGCAAAACCATGTCCGGCTCAAATTTTTTGCCGTGAGTTTTAAGGTATGCCAGTTGCTGGTCCGTGCCGTAGCTTGGCACGCCTGCATTTATGACGCGGTAATCAATGCTTTTTGAGTTGTCGTTCAGCTTTTTCTCAAGAATCTTGGCAAATGTCTGGTTTAATTCCGTGCCATATGCCCCCCATGTAAATGAGTCCCCCAAAGCAAGTATGTTGTAGTCATTCGGCTTTTTGCCGGAATATTCCTCATCCCTCAATCCATAGGAATTTGTGTGTATCTCTATCTCGAACTCCTGCTTCACAAATTTTCCCTTGAAATTCGGGATCATCCTGAAATCAAGCTGCTCGTCTTTCTCGAACATCTTTAAGGGACCGTATTGGGGGGCTATTCCAAAAACCCTGACAAATATTTCCAGTAATACAAGAAAAACCGCCATTGAGGCAAATAACAGGAGCATATTGCTTAAAATCCCTGATTTTTGATGGTATGTCATCTTCCTATTTCCTGAATTTTGCAGCCGCAAATGCCGCTGCTGCCAAGGCTGCAAAAGCAACTGCCATTGAAAGCCTGAAAGGCATTAAAAATCCTAAAAGAAATGCAATAGACGGGAACAATGTAATCCCAAGCAATAATGAAAAGACTATCTTCTCGCCTTCTTCCAGGCTTAATGCATTGAGGAATATGTAAAATGGCAAAAATCCTATAATAATCGCCAATGCAACTTTAAGTCCTGTCAAGCTGAAAAGCCAAAATGAGAAGGCTAAAGCTGTTAATAGCGCAATTGATGCAAAAATCAATATTTCCTTTGATTCGTTTTTAAGGTTCAAGCTTATACACCTTTATGTTTCCCTTATCATAAAGCAAAGTATGCCCTGAAAGCTCGTTTTTTTCAAAAGCCTGCAGCTTGCTGGAAGTTTCAGCATCACTCATGGCTAAAGCCATAGTGTAGTCAACAAGGAAATAGTCATTTTTCAGGTGATTTTGTGTTTCATTTGCCGGATAAAGGTAATAAAACCTGCTTACATGCTGCGAAACAGCAGCCAACCATCGTATTTTCTTTGCTGTTCCGCCTATTAAATTATCCTGGTGCGGAATCCCCAAAACAGAAACTGTGTATTGCTCAGGAGCATTCTTCAAAATCCAATTTCCTGCGTCAAATTCCTGCTGGTTTAAGGTTCCTAAAAAATCATTATAGGTGTCTTTATTCAGCACCCTGGAAGCGTATGCAAAATTAAAATAAATGGCTAGTGCCGCAAATAAAGCCGCTATTCCGTATTTTAAATATATTTTATAGTTTGCCGGAAGCCTCACAAAAGAGGCAATGGAAACGGCCCCGATTGCTGTCAGAGGGGCGAATATATGGGCTGTCGCCGACAGGGACCTGTGCAAAAAAGTTGCTTTGCCAACAAAGTCCCTGTGCAAGACAAGGTAAAGGCTCACAAGCCATGCCAAAAGCAGCATGTCCTTGTCTTCCCTCCTCAAAGCCAGGAATAATATGCCCAGCAACAAAAAAGGCATTGTCCATAACCCATGCATTTCTCCAAATGAAAAATAATTTGAAGGAACGCTTCCCGAGTAATCAGCAGGGTTTAGGCTCCATTTGAACATCCTTGAGAAGTCCATGGCTGGGGCTTGGCTGTTTGGTTTAGACTTGAATGTCGAGAAAATATCAAGTGTTTGGTAGGGAAACATCATGAATAACACAATAAAGATTAGTGCTGCAATCGCCAAATGTTTTAGATTAAAGAATGCTTTTCTATGCTTTATTGCCATGAATATATAAAGCACAAGCAATCCGGCTGCAGAATGAAAGAATGCCAATGGATGCACTAAAATGTCTATTCCAAGAAATAGCGCTGCAAAATATATGTATTTTTGGTCTTTCTTTTCCTGCTGAAAGCTTGCCAGATATTTGTAAAAGCAGTACAATATTATTGGTATAAGGGCATAGGCAAACCTCTCGGGCCATTGCCCCCATAAGTGGGGCATGAAGTCTCTTGGCGAGAAAATTAATAAGATTGCTGAGAGAATCGCAGGCAGAAAGCCGAATAAAGAGCTTATGACAAAATAAACGGTTATAATAATAAAAGTTGAGAGTATTGCATTCATCAAAAACACAGGCACTACCCTTTCCCCTCCAATCGCTTCCGCAGCTGCCAAGGAGCTGTGGAATGCCGGCGGATACCACAAGGTATGCGGCCTGAATTGGTTGTCATTCCCGTACCTCAAGTCAATGTAGGGCGGCAGCTTCATGAATGACTTGTCATGATAGGCAATATAGTCTGCCACTTCAAAATGAGACATCGCGTCATATTCCCCATAAGGCAGTTTTCTTTCCTGCAGGGGCTGCGACCAGAAGTAAATGGCATAGAGATATACAAGTATAAAGATGAAAGTCTGCAGATATTTCTTATTTAATTTCATATAGCATAGTCAAATAAATCTGTTTATAAAGATTTGCTGAATGAAATAGATAAAAACGAGCCATTTACTCTGCAATTATTTTTACCCTTCCTGCATACTCGGGAACAAGCAATGTGTAAGTGTCTGGCTGTTTTATCTGCACTTCCTCGGATGTTGTGTAATTTACAAGAGGGCTAAGGAAAGCGCCGGTTTTATCTCCAATAAAAGTAAAGAACTCTGCTTTGGTGTAGTCATTTTCATTATGGATTATCAGCTTGTTTCCTGCCTTCATTTTCACTTCTGACGGATAGAACCCGTCTTTTCCGTAAAATACGACTTCTTCTGGTTTTAACTTCAACGCTTGTGCATTTCCTGAACACACATTCAGGATTTTTTCGGCATCCTTCATCATAGGCTTTTTTTGCTGTTCAAGCAAGCCATTTATGTAAACATGGTTTTCCTTGAAGGCATCTCCATATGTCAGCAGGAAATCAAATGTCTCAGTTTCATGGACTTCGACAACAAGCTCAGGAGTGCACCATAAATTAATCTTGTATTCTATAGAGATGTCTTTTAATCCATTATCTACGTACCAAAGAATAAAATGCTTCTCAAGAAACACCTTTTTACCGGCAACATTTATGCCTCCTAGTTTATGGTCATAAAGATAATCAGCCTCATTCCAATCATCATTGTCAATCTGCTTGTAATCTATATAAGATTTGGCGTCAATATCGTTGTTTTTAACCTTCAAATCGTATCTTCTTTGGACAAAATTTGTGAAATTTTCTTCTCTTGTGAGAAAGTTATAATCTTTTTTGATTTTAAGGATTCCAAACCTGACAATTTCGTAAGTCAATGTTGATATTCTGAGGTCAAAAGTGTTTTCTATTCCGGTTGCATTTCTGTTTTCCTCGTCTTTAAACTTGTATCTTTTTATCGGAAAATAGCTCTTGTTGATTCCGTCTTCCAGTTCTTTCAGGCTGATGTATTGTTGCCTGAGTGGCTTGGAAACCTCGCCTGTTACTTTTGTCATCTCGGATTTTGGCTTTGCTTCATTGCTTTTTGGCTCCAGATCATCGCATATTGAATTGCTGTTGGAATCAAAGCAGCATTCTCCTGCAATCTTTATCTTGCCTTGGACGCATGCATCCTGATTTGCGGATTGGGTGCATGATATAATAAAAAGAAATATTACAAAAATGGATAGTTTCAGTTTCATTTTTCCACACCTTCCTTGAGCGATTCTGATATTTCAAGAAAATCGTGGTAGCCGACCCATGCGACTGTTTCCCCGTATGGGTAAAATATATTCAGATCATCATCTGTTATGACAAAGTCCAGGTAATGCAGCGTATCCGGAGGCATTCCGTCATCGAATATTTTAACCAGCTTGGTGTCGTTCATGTAGCCGACAAACTGCCCGTTCTGGGGCTCAACCATCACGCTTTCTTTGATATTTTGATAGATATCTGCCGAGCTTTCGACAGGGTTTTTTGTCAGCCCAACAAGGCAGTGGCCAAGCCATGGGTCAAATGTGCCGCAGATTATGTACATATAGTCTTCATCAATCCTCGTGTCTTCAGTGACAGAATATATCCTGTCTCTCGTATAATTAATCATGCACTTGTTCAGCAGGTAATTATACTCTGCCCTGAATAGCAGGGAAAAGTCCTCGCAGTCTCCGCCATTCTGCTTGTAAACAAGCTCCAGGTCCTTCAGGAAGTCCGCTTTGCCTGTGGTGTCCCCATCATACCTGTATCTGAAATGGTTTTCCTTGTTTACCTCGTTTATGCATAACAAGTCAATCTCGCATTCATTTTTTGTCTTGATGCATTTGGCAAGGTCGTTCCTGACTTTCTCGTACTTGGAAAGGTTTTCTATATTTACATTAGCCTTAAACCATTGTATGGATTTTTGGACAGTGCTCTGAAAATCACTTAGCCTGTCGAGCGTCTTCTGTAGCTCTATCTCCGTTTCCTTCATCTCGGCACTTAATGATGAGGACTCTTTCTTAAGCATGTCATTAAGCTCTTTGAGGGCTTCGCTCTCTTTCTTGACCCGCTCGTAGCTGGTCTTGAGAGCCTTGAAGTTCTGCTCAATCTTCTGCGAGCCTTCCTTGGCTTCGAAAATTTCCTTCTTAAGCTGCGCATTGGATAATATAAGAAAAATTGATATGGCTAGGAATAGGACAGCAATTACAATAGACGCTTTAGTTGCGATAGCACTAAACTTCACTTTTACCCCCAGATTACTTTCAATATAGAATGCTGTTTAAAAACCTTCCTATATTTAAAGACGTCAAAAGAATTATTTAACAACCTTCCTCACGGTCCCATAAGCCCTCTCCACATCAATGCTCTTAAGGCACAAATTATTATTGCACGGGCTCAATCTCTGGTTGTATGCAGAAACGCAGGGGCTGCATGCAAAATGGGAGTACATGACAGTCACATTGGCGCTCATCGGCTTGTACAATTCAGGCGTTTCAGGCCCAAAAAAGACAATTATGTGGATGTTTGTCAATGAAGCAAAATGAGCAGGTCCTGAATCGTTTGTCACCAAAACTTTTCCAATATTAAATAAATCAATCAGTTCTTTCAAAGTAGTCTTTCCGGTTAAATCCAGAACTCTTTTATTTTTAACATAATCAACAATAAATTCTGCATCAGGTTTTTCATTGACAACTCCGATAATAACAACATAAATATCCTTATCTTCAATCAGTTTTTTTACTAATTTGGCATAATTCTCCAACGGCCATTTCCTTATGGCTATCAGCTTGCTTGCATTTGGATTAACCAAAATCAATTTCTTCTTCTCATTGACATCGGGATTTATTTCTTTTAGTTTCTTCCATATGTTTTCCTTTGCCTTATTATCCGATTTTATCTTTGGCACTCCCAGTTTGTCTTCCAAGATTGAGTATTTGGCCATTGGGGCTTCATTTAATGGAGACTGCAATGCCCTTACTAATGCGATGAAGGAATGCGCCGTATGGATGTGCGGATTGTAAATTACTTTATGAGTTAAAAAGTTTCCAATATACAAGCCTTCCATCTCATACCCGTAAAACCCAACTCTTTTTCTTGCACCGCTTATATACCCTAATATCGTGCTGTACCTCGCAAACATCTCAAGATTTATGACAGTATCAACCTTCTTTTTCCTGCAGGTATACATGAGCTTTAAAGTATCCCTTGTCAAGGTAAAAATATTCTTAACCTCAATTGTCAAAACATTTTCTTTTGGTATTACGTTCAAGATTTCCATGCTCGCATCAATGTGCTTGAACAGCAAAAAATGCGCATTGGCATTTGGATATGTTGACTTCAGCTTTTTAATCGTAGGATAAGCTAAAACGGTGCTTCCCATTTCCGCTAATTCTATAAACAGTACATTCTTTGGCTTTTCATTATATTTTGGATTTTTCAATCCCAGTAATCTTTGCAGCTTGTACCATATTGTGAGCGCAAAACAGATAGGTATCCCTAACCAGTAATCGACTTTCCTCATGGTATCTGGCTGAATCATTGGTATGCAAAATCGGAAGTATGTTTTTAAAGCTTTTGATTAAAAATTGTCACAAACAAATCTAACGATAAACTGGCAGCATTCTGTTCTTAACAACATTTTTAAACCAGTCAATTAAATTCTATAATAATGAAAACGGCTATCCTTACATCCACATTTTCCCACTATAGCGGCCCTGACAGGGTTGCAGAGCAGCAGGCTAAGGAGTACAGTAGTAAGGGTAATGAAGTTACTGTTTTCGCACTTGAAGGAAATATCAAGCCCGATGGCTACAAGTTAGAGATACTGGGAATGCCAAAATCATTGTTTCTGCAGAGAGTATACAGGTTATTTTTCTTTTTAGATTTTTTAAAAATGAGCAAGGCAGTCAATAAATTAAAAGATTATAATTTGATTATTTCGCATCAGTACCCAATGAATAGTATTGCTTCCGAAGCGAAAAGGCATTACGGGATAAAATATATCTATTATAATCATGGGGTTGGTTATAGTGAGCTTTTTAGCAATCCATTAGAAAAAATTTACATGAAATTATTTGGTTATTTCACTAAATTGTCATTAAACAGTGTTGATGAAGCTGTTTCAGTCAGCAAATTCCTGAAAGACGAGTTAAAAAAAGAGACGGGAATTGATAGTGAGGTCGTCTACAACAAAATTGATCCAAGATACAGAAAGGGATTAAGCGGAAAGGCAGTCAGGAAAAAGCTTAGAGTTGAGGATAAAGAGAAATTGCTATTCTTCATAGGCAGATTATCGCCACATAAAAACATCCATACCCTGTTGAAAATCTTTGACATCGTTAATGAGGAAATGCAGAATACAAAGCTGTTAATAGCTGGAAAGCCAACATTCAAAAGATATTATAAAGAATTGAAGGAAGCGGCAAATAAGAACGTTATATTTAAGGAATCAATAAATGACAAAGAGCTTCCAAACTATTATGCTGCGTGTAATTTGTATGTTACAGCTTCATTATGGGAAGGGTTTGACCTGCCGGTAGCAGAGGCACAAGCCTGCGGCAAAAAAGTTGTTGCATTCGGCATAGGCTCTCACCCTGAGATTGTAAAGAATGGGATTTTGGTAAAAAAAGATGATATTGACGGATTTGCAGATGCGATAATAAGGTTGTTGAAATGAGCAGGATTAAGGAATTCCAAAGCTATGACAAATACACCAAATATTCAATATACTTAATTATTCTTTTCTCGTTAATTGTTCTGTCTTTAACCTCACCCTACCATATCTCTGGAGATGGCTGCTGGTACATGTCAATCTCAAGGTTCATGGCGGAGAACAAAAAAATTCCTTTATTCGAGCCTTTAGGCAGGGACGAGCCGTTCTGGAGTCCCCCTTTATACCATATTTTTGCTGCAATCGTTTATTTCATTTTTAATTCGTTTAGCCATAATGCCGCAAACTTTGCGGTCAAATTCATATCGCCGATATTCGGCATTTTGTCTTTAGCATTTTCATTTTTAATTATTAAGAAATTAATAAATTCAAAAATTGCATTTTATTCGGCAATTTTCCTCGCATTCATCCCGATTTTTATCGACTACAGCGTATTAAGTTATGTAGAGAGCATGCTTGTGTTTTTTGTGGTTTTGAGTATATATTTCTTGATGAATGATAAGATATATCTCTCTGGAATCGCTGCTGGATTGTCCATTTTAACCAAATACAATGGATTATTTGTCATTCCTGTGCTGCTGTTTATCCTATACAAAAAGACTTCCAACAACAAATTATTTTTTAAAAAATCGATAATATTAATTGTAATATCTTTGCTTATACCTTCTCCATGGTTCATAAGAAACTGGCTGTTGCTGGGCAACCCAATCTGGCCTTTCCTTAATTTTGCATTTAAGGGCTATGAATTAAAGTCATACAGTATTTTCGAGTTTGAGAGGCTGGCAAGCCCGAATCTCATAATATCGACTTATTTCGGGATTTTTGGCGTGCCTGACGGAAACTACACCTTATTGTCATTGTTGGACATAAAATACATGAAAATGCTGCTCCCAATATGGCTGTTCGGCACTTTTGTATTCCTCATTCCCTTGTTCGTTGGGTTTTTCAGGAAATTTGATGAAAAAGGCAAGCTTGGCGTGTGGATTTTTTCTTACTTCATCTTATTCCTGCTCTATGTCCCGAATGTCGGCTTCGGAGTTTCAAGAATAATTCTGCCTGGGTTTCCGGCCTTGGCTGTTTTCTGGGCTTTTGGGTATGATAAGGTTTTAAGTAATGTTTCTCTGAAAAAAATTTTCATAGTCTTGATAGTATTGGTTTCTGCGGGCTTTGTCTTCACCTCTTTCGCAAAAACTTATCTGGCCTCAAATTACTGGAATTTCTATAAAGAAGACTTTAAATGGGTAAAGGAAAACACAAATCATGATGATGTGTTTATAGCAAACGGGCAGTGCATTCCCTACAACATCGAAAGGATTTCCTTGTATTTTGACGAAGAAAACTTGGGAAAAGCGAAGTATATGTTCACAAACCAGGATTTCTGGCTTGATAGAAGGGCCATTTTAGACGATAACTCATTAAAAGCCATACAAACAAAAGGGTATAATATTGCTTACTCCAACAAAGAAACCGGCACCATAGTGTACGAAATCAAACATTGAACTTTTCCTTAAATATGTATTTCTCGCTAAACACTTTCAGAATATAAGAATCGTCAGATTTCCTGAATTTCTGCGTCTCATTCCTTTTTCTCAAAACCTTGTTGAAATTTAATAATATCCAAAACATTGCCCTTAATCTTGAAAATGCCAAATCAAATCTTAAGGTAAGAATATCTTTGACAAAGGCAACAAACCTCATCAGTTTAATATAAGGGAGGAATAAAGCAAGATTCTTGATTTCAAGATTCTTGAAAGCAGTTATAAGAAGATTTCTTTCCATTAAATACGTAGAAAACGATCTGCTTTGCTTCTGCATTGTTACAGAATGCAGATGGTACATTATAGCTTTCGGGTCAAACAGCACTTTCTTTCCTGTTAATCGTATCCTAAGCCCCAAATCCACATCCTCGCCATAGATAAAGTAATCAGGGTCAAATAGATAACCGAATAAATCTACAAAATCCTTTCTTATCAGCCCAACTCCAAGATAAGGCACTTCACTTATTTTTTCGTTTCCAGTCGCTTTTAAATGTCCATTATAAAATGCCCTAGACAGCCATGTTCCTCCTGATTTCAGGTTTTTATCATAAAAATTCACTAATCTTGGGACAGCCATAGAAGCATTCTTGTCTGAGTTTATTGTTTTTACAAGCTCTTTCAGGCAATTGGAATCCAATTCCATGTCATTGTTCAAGAATAATATAAGCTCTCCCTTGCAATATTTGATTGCAGAATTTATGCCGGAATAGCCCATGTTGGATGGATTCTCCACCAGTTTTACATTCCTAAGCTTTCTAACAAATTCCTGGCTCCCATCTGTTGATTTGTTGTCAAGAACAATAATCTCGCAATCCCTATATCTTAATTTAGAAATCGATCTTAACATGTTTTCAAGCAAATTCTTGCCGTTGTAGTTAACAATTATAATTGAAACGAAGCTTTTTCTCATTTTTCTTGTTCTTGACGACTTTCATGGTAAAATCTATTTTCAAGATTATTTCTCCCAGAAGGTAGCTGGCCAAATGCCTTAAGTCTATCACATTGGGGAATAATGATTTTGGCATCGGGATTGGGGGGATAATCCACCCTATTCTTGAGGGGATTAACCTTATTTTTTCCATCTTGAATCCCGGATAGGAGTCATAAGTCCTGTTTGGCTCTGTAAAGAATTTCATGCTGTCTACATTGAAGAAATAATGGTGGTTTGGGTAAAATGCCGCGGATGAATGCCAGTATGGCACAACCAATCTCACAGTTGCCCCGTTGCTGCATATCCTGTGGATTTCCTGCATTGACTTGAACAAGTCCTTGACATGCTCTATAACATCCTGCCCGTAAACCTCGTCAAAATAATTGTCTTTGAAGGGCCATGGATACTTGTCCAGATCATGCACTACATCAGCTCCCTTTATTTTTGCTTTGTCGAGATTCAAATAGCCCTTCTTTATGTCTGTACCGCATCCTAAATGCAATTTTCTTGGGTTCTTCATATTAGTTATTCATACTATTACTTTATTTGATATTTCTTCCATTCCTTTGTTGATAAGCTCATGTCTACTGTCAAAGGCGGACCTTGATATTCCTGCAAAGTCATCTTGCCTGTATTTTTAGAGCCTACCAACAGCGCCAATTCATACATGCTCATTCGTTTGCTGCCAACAATGTGTATTATCCCTCTTGGCTTTTTCTTCACAACATCAAGAATGCCTTCGGCAACATTATCGCTGAAAAGATACGTGCCATATCTGTCAACAAATGCCTTTGGATATTTCCATTGTGATTTTGGCGCGAAATTTGTCCTTATAATGCATGTGTTTGTGTATTGCCTTGCAACAAGCTCGCCGCAGAGCTTTGTTAAGGAATAATAATTCTTTGGGCCAGGAATGTCGTCTTCTGCATAATATTTTTCCTGTTCGCCTGCAAAAACGCATGCAGTTGACATATAAATCAAATAGCAGTTATTGTTTAATTTCCTCAAGGCATTGACAATATTTTGCGTTCCTTCTACATTTGTAAGCCATGCTTTCTCTTTATTTTCTTCGCACTCCCTTATGCCGACTAAGGCGGCTGCATGAATTAATACATCAGGATTATACTTCAGAACAGCTTTGTTTACAGAGCGGGCACTTGTCACATCCATCTCCTTGCGAGTTGGGCAGTATGCATTCTTGAAAACTTTTTTTAAAGAACTGCCCAATGCTCCCGCTCCTCCTGTTATTAAAATTCTCATAGCTATTTAAAAAAAGATAACACTATTTAAATTTTAGCCTAGAACAAAGCATAAATAAACGGGCTTAATGCGGAGCTTTGCCCCACCACAATCAAAATTCCAACCAAAAGCAGCATTATGACTATCGGCAAAAGCCACCATTTCTTTCTTTCCTTCATGAAGCTCCAGATGTCGCTTAGCAAATAAAACCTGCTCGCCATGAATTTAAGAAATTAAATTGGACTTTATTAATCTTTCGAAGATGACATCAGCAGCCATCTGGTGCCCTATTTTATTAAAATGCTCATCTTCGTTGAAGTAAAATGTGTTGTTTATGTTCTCAGCTTTGAAATCAGGCAGCAAGTCTATAGCTATAATCTTATTCCTCTTTAGGTAATCAGCCAAGATTGCATTTGGGTAAGTCATATTGACAGAGATGTTTATTTTTTTATAAATCTCAAAATGCTCTTTGAATTTGCTATTATCAACCTGCTCTCTTGTGGGGATGATTGTAACTATCAGCTGCGCATTCTGAGATTTTGTGTAATTAATCAGCTTGTCCATGATGAGCAGCGTCTTGTTGTATCCAATATCACTTATCTCATTTTTCATGAAGAATACATGCTGCAGGCTTATTGGATTGTCGTAAGGCTCGCCTGTAGTTTTATACAGGCCTATTTTGAACAGGAATTTCCTTGTAAAATCGCTGTTGAGGAATATGTTCTCGGCAAGCTTTACAAAATGGGACCTTGTATTAAGGAAATGAAAAAATCTCTGGAATCTTGAGAACTTCACCGGCCTTTTGTCAGTGAGCTTTCCTTTTTCATAGCCGGTCACAAGAGATGCATAATTATTGGCAAAGTCATTGCCTATATAAAAATTCAGCATGACAATATTTGGATGATACTTGATGCACTCCTTTTGCAGGAATATCATCTGCTGGTCTGTTCCCGTATTGCCAATTCCGCAATTGACAACCCTTATTTGTTCATATCCCGCCTTAAGTTTCTTCTCCAAAATTTTTGGGAATCCCTCCTCCAGACTGACTTGGGATGCTTCTGTAAAGGAATCTCCCAGCGCCACAATGGTAAAGCCGTCAAATTCATAATTATATTCATAGTCCACAAGCCCTTTTGAGTTTGTGGCCCTGACAACTGTAAATTCCGGCCCGCTGAGCCTTGTTACGGTATTGGGCCTTGGGCTGTGGACAATATCCTGGTCTAGGTTATATTTCTGCAAATCCTGCGGAAAGAATATGGAAACTATAAGCTCTGCCGCAAGAAAAGCTGCAGCCAATGAGAAAAGAAGCAAAATCAGGTTCACGGCAATATTCTTTAGCTTGCTAGTCCGTGGCAATTTTCTCACTGTCCCACATATCTTTCGGATTATCGGCTCTTTTTATCAGGAATTTATCCATGACAAGATAATCAATCCCTGTGCCCATCATGCACCTGTAGGCATCCTCAGGAGTGCATACGATCGGCTCGCCCCTTATGTTGAATGAGGTATTGACAAGTATTGGTATCTTGCTGAGCTTTTCAAACTCTTTTATAACTCCATAATACAGAGGGTTTTCTTCTTTTGAAGTGGTTTGCAGCCTGCCGCTTCCGTCAACATGGACAACGCTTGGCACAAGATGCCTCACTTTTTCCTTGAAAGGATAGACAAAAAGCATGAATGGCTCTTCATCCTTGTCAATCTCAAAATAATCATGAACGTCCTCTTTGCTTATAACCGGCGCAAAAGGTCTGAAATGCTCCCTGTGCTTGACCTTTAGGTTCAGGATGTCCTTCATCTTGGGGTTTGTTGCATTTGACAAAATGCTTCTTGCCCCTAATGCCCTTGGCCCCCACTCCATCCTGCCCTGATACCATCCGATGACATTGCTTTCGAAAAGCAGTTTGGCAGCTAATTTTACCAAAGCTGTGTCATCTTTGAATTTTTTATATATAACCCCATCATCATCCAGAAATTTCTGCAGGTATTCAGCTGAGTAAGAAGGCCCAAGATAAGCGGATTTCATTGTATATTTTCTTTTATTGCCCAGAATTGTGTTATAAGCATAAGCAGCCGCCCCCAAGGAAGTGCCAGCGTCGCTTGCAGCAGGCTGTATCCAGACTTTCTTGAATGGCGTGTTTCTTGTTATTTTTCCGTTAGCAACCGAGTTCAATGCAACTCCCCCTGCCATGCAAAGGTTATCCATCTTTGTTTCCTTGTGCAGGTGATTCAGCATCTTAAATATCATTTCTTCTGTTATTTTCTGCAGCGAGGCTGCAATATCCTTGTGTTTTTGCGTGACCTCTTCATGAGGCTTTCTTATTTTTCCAAACTCTTCTTCAAACTTTTTGCTGGGCATCGTAAGCTTGTAATGGAAATCAAAATAGGACATGTCAAACTCTATGCTCCCATCTTCCTTTATATCAACAACCCTCTTGAAGTCGTCATAATACACCGGCTTTCCATAGGGTGAAAGACCCATGACCTTGTACTCCGAGTTATTTACAGAAAATCCGAGGTGCGCGGTAACTGTGCTGTATAAAAGCCCAATGGAATGTGGAAACCTCAATTCTTTCAAGAGGGTTATATCATTTCCTTTGCCATAGCCGTATGATGCAGTCGCCCATTCCCCAACGCCGTCAACTGTTAGAATAGCGGCTTCTTCAAACGGGCTTACCAAAAATGATGATGCTGCATGCGCAAGATGATGTTCAATGAACATGATATCTCCCTTGTAATGCAGTTTTTTTCGTATAATTCCCGGCACCCTCAATTTCTCATTTATCCATGCAGGCAATGCCTTGTAGAAAGACCAAAACGACCTCGGGAACATTTCCAAATGCATGCTCAATAGCCTCTCGAATTTCAGCAGCGGCTTCTCGTAGAAAGCTACATAATTTAGCTGCTGTCCGGTTATTTCCCCCTCTTTAAGGCAGTAACTTATAGCGTTGATGGGAAAACTAATGTCGTGCTTCTTTCTTGTGAACCTTTCCTCTTCTGCTGCCGCTACAACAATGCCGTCTTTGATAAGGCACGCTGCCGCATCATGATAAAAACATGAAATTCCGAGAATTGCTGTCATTTTAATCAAAAAGTCCTGTAATATTTTTCTATCGGTTGTTTTGTGACCTTATGCTCATGCCAGTTGGATGCTTTGTTTTGTCTTTTAATGTCAAGAAAATGCTTTCCGAATAATTTGCTTATAGCTGAAACCGGGCCAATTCCAACGATGTAAACTATCAAAAGAAGGAAAAAATTAATGATGTTGTTTATGAGATGGGAAAAATCCCCAAAACCCCGTTTTACTCCTTTAAAAAATATTTGTATATTGCTCATTTTTTAAATTTCAATGCCAAAAGCCTTATAAAATAAGTTAGCGCCACAAACAATAAGATATGGTAATATCTGATTGCCTGGGGAACCTTATTAAGAAAGCTAAGTATAAGATAAAATAGTGAAGCGAAAAGCAGAAAGGCAACAAAAAAACCCGTATTTATTCCTATAGTGTACAGTTTGTCGCTCTTGAAATCATGATTATAATTAGACATAGGCGAAAGCAAAATAATTTTGTTTATAAAGGTTATTATTTGATTTTTATGACTAAGAAAACTTTATAAATCAACATCAGTTGCGTCTAAAGTATGAAAACAATTACCATTGTTGGATTAGGCTATGTCGGCCTGCCTCTCGCCTGTTTATGCGCTGAAAAAGGCCATAAAGTGTATGGTTTTGATGTTGACAAAAGCAAGATTGACAGCGTAAATAAAAATGAAAGCCCGATTGAAGATGAGTATGTTGCAGGCAAATTAAGATCATTGAAGAATAAAATCAGGGCAACAACAGACCCGAAAGAATGCATTCCTGTTTCTGATGTTGTTATTGTCTGCGTTCCAACTCCTGTTGACAGGAATAATTCCCCTGATTTGACTGCAGTAATGAATTCTGTATCGACCGTTTCAAAATTCATAAGGCAAGGCGCTTTGCTTGTAATAGAATCAACAATTTATCCTGGAACGATTGAGGAAGTTGTTTTGCCCATATTGCAAAAAGAGAAATTTAACATTCAAAAAAATGATTTGCTTGTGGCGCATTGCCCTGAAAGGATTGACCCAGGCAACAAAAAATGGACTATTGAAATGCTGCCAAGGGTTGTCGGAGGGATTACAAAAGAGGCTACTCAGGCGGCTGCAGATTTCTATCGAGGAATTCTAAATGCGAATGTTTTAGAACTTAGTAGTGTTAAAGCAGCAGAAGCCACGAAAATAATGGAAAACACTTTTAGGGATATTAACATTGCATTTGTGAATGAGATGGCGCAAAGCTTTGACAAGGCAGGGATTGATATTCTTGAAGTTATTAAAGGCGCCTCAACAAAACCGTTTGCGTTCATGCCGCATTATCCTGGCAGCGGGGTGGGGGGACACTGCATTAGTCAAGACCCTTATTATATGATAGAAAAAGGCAGACAATTTGGATTTAATCATGAGTTCTTAAAATTGGCTCGTGAAATCAACAATAACATGCCCCATTATACAGTCGAATTATTGGAAAATGAATTGAAAAAATTAAAAAAAGCGATCAAAGGCGCAAAAGTCGGTGTTTTGGGAATAGCGTACAAAGCAAATGTCGATGATGTCCGCGAAAGTCCAGCTTATGAAGTGATTAACATCCTGAAAACAAGAGGAGCAGATGTTTTTGTCTTTGACCCCCATGTTCAGAAAGAAAGCAATGTCAGGGATTTGGATGAGTTATTGAACAAATCTGATTATTTGGTTTTGGTTACTGACCACAAAGAGTTTAAGTCAATGGATTTGGAGAAATTAAAGAAGCATAAGATTTTGGTTGTAATTGACGGCAGGAATTGTTTGGACAAGGAAAAGATAAAGTCAATGGGAATAGCTTATCACGGGATTGGGAGGAGCTGAATGAAAAATAATTATCAAATATCTTTTAAATTCCTATAACCTTCCAAGTATTCTTCATAAGTTATAGGGGAGTTTATTCCTAAATCAGCTAAAAGCTCTATTGTTTCAGTTATTGTCAAATTTAGCTCTTTTGCAGCCTTGCCTATGCTCATCTTCCCTTCTTTATAGTTTTTTAAAATGAAGTAAATCCAGCCGTAATCTATTAGTTTCCTGGCTGCATGAGACCTGTCGCCATTTTCTTTCCTAGATAACTCTTCTATAAAACCAAGCTCTTTTTCCTTTAGCCTTAAAGTCACAACCTTTGCCATTTTATGCACCTATCCTGTTTTTAGCGTCTTTTATTATATCATAGCCATATCTGCCATATTTTTCCAATGATTTTAGTTTTTCATACTCTCCAATATCCTCTTAACACCATCCTTAATCATTACCTTTGGCTGCCATCCCAATGCTTTCATCTTGGAAATGTCCGGAATCCTGTATTCGATTTCTCTTTCTTTCAATCTTGTCTCCTTGCCAAAACCCAATTTGATAATTTCAGATTTGCTTTTTGTCATTTCCTTTGCAATCTGCGCAAGCTCAAGTATTGTGGTTGGCTGATTATTGCCGATATTATAAGCCTCTCCAGATTTTCCTTTCTCAAAAACAGTCAAGACGCCTTCTGCAACATCCTCGACATATGTAAAGCATCTTGTCTGGTTGCCATTTCCAAATACAGTTATCGGCTCATTTCTCAAAGCCTTGTTCAAAAATATAGGAACAACCCAATTGCTTTCCTGCCCCGGGCCATAGACATTAAAAAATCTTACAATTCTGATATCAGTTCCAAATTCTTGGTTATAGGCTTTCGCATAAATCTCAGCAGCCAATTTGGAAACACCATAAGTTGAGACTGGACCTTTCACGCTATCCTCTTTTATAGGCAATTCCCTTGGCTCCCCGTAAACCTCAGATGAAGAAGAATATATCATATTTTTAACGCCTGCATCAATCGCTGACTTGAAGACGTTCACAGAGCCCTCGAGATTGATTTTCATTGTTTCCAATGGCTTTTTGTCGGAGTTGTCAACGCCCAATAATGCGGCAAAATGGAAAACAGCATCAGAGCCCATGATATCTTTTTTTATGTCATCCAGAATTGATTTCTTGACGAATTCAAGGTTTTTGTGCCTTATTTTCGGCTCTTTTATGTCAAGTATCTTCACATTATGATTATTATCCAGGAGGTGTTTTACGATATAACTTCCTATGAATCCCGCTCCGCCAGTTACTAGTATTTTCATTTTAGATTATGTGTTTAATGTCTATTTTTAAACTTAATTATAATTCAAACTTATTAAATAACAAATCGAGCTTTAAATAGGTTCGATTATCCAAAATTTAGTTTATATTTTTGTGATATTTTTTCAAATAGAAAATAGTTAATTATTGGGCAAACAACTTCAAATAGAAATCCAAAAATTATCAAAAAACCAAAATTTTTATTCTCTTGGATTAAAGAATACAGATAGTTTATTCTAAATAAATTTGTAGCGAATAAAATAACTGGAACAAAAATGACTATATACGCGTTCATTTTATTTTTGCCGTATTTTGCAGCCCACAAAGACATTCTTAATAATGAGTAAATGCCTACAAGATACAAAAAAATTATGGACATGATTGTAACTGTTATGGCGATGAACAAAGCAAGAATTATCTTACCGCTAAAATCCAAATCAATAATAACTAATGATAAGATAAAAGAAATTATGAAAAATAATATCGCTCCGTAAATAAGGATGTTTTTAGTTTCTCTGATAACTGGTATTTTAATCAAATCCATTTTAATGATAATTATGTCCTATCAGTATATTTAAATTTATCCATAAACCTAAATTTGTATACCAAATTCTCAATTAAATTTATAAAATCAACAGAATTCATCGCCATAAATGGGATATCTTAATTATGCGCTAAAGGCATTGAATCCAAGAAAATTCTACTACATCACCTCAATTTCTCTTAAAGATTCCTTAAACAAAAAACATCCTATCTTATCCAACCAGATTCACATTGCAGCAGCAATCGAATGGATTATGGGTGCCCAGAGAGCAAACAATGACGGCGGTGTACCAGCTATGTTTTCTCTCTTTGACGGCTGGCACGAATCGTATGTAGAAACAACAGGATATATTATTCCAACAATCTTCAACTATGCAGAATACTCAAAAAAAGATTTCTACAGGAAAAGAGCGATAGAGATGGCGGATTTTGAATTAAATAATCAGCTTGGATCAGGAGCATTTCATGGTGGAGGAAAGAAAGATTTGCCTATAGTCTTTAACACTGGCCAGGTCATTTTCGGATTATGCAGGACATATGAGGAAACGAAAGATGCAAAATACAAAGCCGCATCAATAAAGGCAGCAGACTGGCTTTTGTCCGTGATGGATGAGGACGGCTGCTTGAGAAAGTATGATTATTTAAATCATATCCATACTTACAACACAAGGACTGCATGGTCTTTGCTTCATGTGCACAAGATAACAGGAGATGAAAAATACAGGACTGCTGTAGCAAAAAATATTGATTGGGCTTTGACCCAGCAATTGGCTAATGGATGGTTTGAAAATAATGGATTCTATCCAGAGCAGGAGCCTTTGGTGCATACAATAGCATATTCAATAAGGGGCATTTTGGAAGCGGCAATTTATATGAGAAAGAAAAAATATCTTGAAGCTGCTATAAAGGCAGCAACTCCTTTGGCTGAAGCTCAAAGGGAAGATGGCTCATTAGCAGGCTCTTTCAATAAGGAATGGAAAAGCAGCATCAATTGGAGCTGCCTGACAGGAAATGCGCAAATGTCAATTATATGGCAAAAGCTTTATATGATAACAAAAGATAGAAAATTCAAGAATGCTGAGGCAAAAAGCAACAATTTCATGAAATCAATGCAAAACCTTTCTTCATCAAATCCCGGCATAAGAGGCGGAATTCCGGGAGCTTATCCTGTTTATGGATGGTATGCTCCTTTCGCTTATCCTAATTGGGCGGCAAAATTTTTTATTGATGCCTTGATGATTGAAGAGAATAAGGAATTTGCCAACAAACTAGGTTGATTTGTAAGCTTCGGGATTGTAGATTGTAATCTTCTTTTTAGCCAGCCTTTCCATGCAGTCAGCAACATCTTTTACCCTTATAACCCTTACCTCTGTATTGAAAAAAGGATAAATCCTCATCAGCTTTTCTTCAAGGAATGGCTTCTCCAGCATATTGTTGTCCCTCTTCTTGTACAAGTTTGGAATATGCCACCTTGCATAAATTATCTTTCGGCTCCCGTCCGGGTAAATGACAAGCACTTTGCTTTTTTCAGTCCAGACTTTAATTGGAAAATCTTTGTATTTGTCCTCGACAATATGTATTGAAGAATTTGCCAGTTGGTCTACTCCAATTAAGAATATTTTTGCATCAAGCTCAAGCAATTTGTAGAAAGGCCCTTCTTTTCCGTAAGGATTGTCGCATTTCTCCTGCCCTTCTGTGAACCACTTTGCTTTTTTCCCATAGGCTATTAGAGAGTGTGTCGGTGAAATGCTTCTAAAAACCCATTTTCTTTTTCTGAAAGTTTCCGGCACAGCCCCTGCGTAAGCAGGGGTGTTTTTGACGTCAAAAATATATATTTTCTTTGATTCATCGTAATTTAATGCAGAGAACGCAGGCATCACCAATAAGCCGTCTTCTCCAACCACTTCAAGAAAAGCGTCAATTAATGAGTCAGCTCCGTCCTCTATAAACCCTATCCTGCTCAAGGAAGAGTGCACAATAACTGCATCTCCTTTTTTTAATCCTATTTTAATCAATTCTTTTTTTATGCTTTCCTTTATGATTTTCTTCTGTGATTTCAATTTCAAATTTCTTGCCTTTCTTACAATGTTTTTATAGATAAACTTCTGCATTCCGAATGGCATCATTTTTTTGACTGCCGCCTTTAGCCTGCTTTCCCTCACCTTACTTCCCATAATATTATTGGTTTGGAATAAATTTATAAAAGTAGTGTTTTTCATCAGTTAAATGAAAAGGCCCGAATTCTTTGGCATCAGTCTTGTTGAGTTGCTCAGGATATTCGCATTTCCAATCGCTGTTTTAATAGTGCATGCTTTCTTGGCTTATCCTGACCTGTACAGGAAAATTGAATGGGTTGACATACCGATGCATTTTATCGGAGGGGTTGCCATAGGCGCCAGTTATTCTTTGCTTCTTAAAAAGCTGGAGAAAAAGGGGCACTTCAAAGCCCATAAGCTGGTGTTTTTTGCTTTTGTTGTTACTTTGGTGGCTTTTACTGCCATGGTCTGGGAATTTTTGGAATTCATCCTTGACTTGATTGACAATGCAATGCGGCAGCCTAGCCTTTTTAACACAATGCAGGACTTGCTTTTGGGAATTGCAGGGGGTGTTGCCGGGTATTTGCTTTATGCGTCTTGCAATTCAAAAAGCAGTAAAAATTGAAGAGACTCTTAACTTAAGCACCTTCGTCTATTCTGTCCCATTAAACTGTGCTTTTAGGATATAAATATGAAGATGGGCACCCATTATAGTCAGGAGAACGCATGGGTCTCGAATTGTTTAATGGTTTTCTTAACTTTAGGGCCTCAAACCTGAATTTCGGAATGTTTAAATATAAGCGCTTTCATGATAAAATAACATTAACTAATGGTGCATTAATGTTAGGAAAAAGAGGGCTTCAATTATCTATATTCTTATTTTTTCTAGTAGCGGTTATCCTCTTATTTTTTGTATTTGCCAACTTTGCATTTGGAGTAACAACCTGCTGGACATATTCTGACAAGACAAACTGCCAAAATAACTCACAATGCACTTGGCGAAATGATGCTTGGGGCACAGGATGGTGCGAAGAGCTTGGCTGCTGGAGTTTTTACACAGAAAGCGGGTGTAAAAATGCAAATGCTTCTGGTCATTTGAATGGCACATGCTTATGGCAAGGCTCTAAAGTTCAAACCTATACATGGTGCACAGAAATACAATGCTGGAATTATGACGGCACAAACGAAACGGCTTGCGAAGATGATACTGATGCTTATGGACTAGATTGCATATATGGTCCGGCTTTAGTTCCTGTGAACACGACAACTAACGGCAGTGCATCTCATTGCTTTGGAAACTGGCAATGTAGTGGAGTCAATATCTCAACAAATGAGGCAAAGTGCAGAAACACAACAGGCTGCAAGTGGGGCGCTTGCTGGCAAAGAGGCTGCTGGGACTATACATCACAAGCTGCATGCAATTCAGATGTTGATTGTTACTGGACTAATTATGGTTATTGTTCTGATATTGGATGCTGGGACACAAAGCATCAATCACAAGCCTCATGCACGAACACAACCGACACATTAAATTGCAAATGGGATTCAAAGTACAATTATTGCCAGGAATTTAACTGTTATACATTCAACAATAACCAATCCGGCTGCCAGAGTACCGGAATTGCAGGCCTTACATGCGCTTGGAACAATCCTTGGTGCGAGACAAGGTCATGCTGGCAAAATGTAGATGAAACTAGCTGCAAAGGATCCCTAGGATATGCTAACAAAAACTGCACCTGGCAAATATCTACTTACGCAACAACTGGATGGTGTGAAAGCGTTGGCTGCTGGAGTTTTGACGAATGGCACCAAGGCAATAAAAGCACTTGTGAAAATAATGGGTACGGATTAAGTTGTGTATATGAAAACCTTACTTGGGGTGGCTCATGTTATCAAAACTTTACTTCTGTCTTTAGCTGCACTAATATAACAGATGAGAAAAAATGCTTTGACTCTGCATGGTGCTGGTGGGATTCCCTAGGATCCAAATGCAACGATCCTACAGCAGGCACTGAAGGAGGCGCAATTGGAGGCACTTTTGTTGCTCCAGGCTGCTGGATTTTCGACCAAAACCAAAGCTCATGCTCAAATACAACTGGCTGCAGGTATGATACCACATTAAACCAATGCAATGTAAGCACCCTTGTCGCAGTTGATATAGCAAATGGTATATATGCAAATGGATTAAATTGTACATTACTTAATAATTCTAATCTATGCAATAGTGCTACATTTTTGCCTCATTGCTGTGAATGGCAGGCCGGTAGTTGCTCTGAAAATAAATTTTCAACAAAATGCTGGGACAACCTAAAAAAGCCTCCTGAAGGAGCCACTTATTGTGATGACTACAATGCTTATGACTCAGAAAGCAAATGCAAGGAAATAGCTAATAACCCATGGTATATGCCTTGCAAGTGGAATAACGCAACAAAGCATTGCGAGTTTAAGGGTGATTCATTCTTTGCCCAAGGCGAAGAAGGCGACATCGATTTAGTGGATAATAGGGACATGTGTGAAAAGGGTGTGGGTGGTTTATGGGTTACAGAAAGCTATTGCGGCACTGGCAATCTGACAAATGCCTCTATAACATCTGGAAGATGCGCGCCAAAGTTAGGCTCTCAAGGAGGCAACTGTGATATAGGATGCTTTAGATGCGAATTCAAGACGGATGGCACAAATTACACAAACGTAGAAGCTGCAAGAACAGCCTGCGAGTCTTCAGCATTAGGGTTTTGCGTGTGGCGCACTGATGGCATAGCGCCTAATGGTTTTGGCTATTGCGAGGCAAGCAAGGAGTTTAAAGATGGAAGTGTAAGCAAATGTGACTCAAATAATTGTGATGCTTGCAACGTTTATAATGAAGTAAATGCAAAAACAAAATGCTTGGACGCCAAATGCGATTGGAAAATAGATCCTTTGGACTCTACAAAGGGCTCTTGCGCTTCTGCCGGCACAACAACATGCCTTGACAGATGTGGAAATTGTAATGACCAGAAATCCTGTGTAGAAAGGGGAAGAGGAGTTAATGGCTCATGCACATGGGATGCTACTCTTGGGCTATGCAAAAAATCATCCACAGCAGAGGATACAGGCGCTACTGAAATTTGCTTTGATGGTAGTGATAATGATGGAGACGCAAAAGTAGATTGTGCTGACGGTGGCTGCTTTACAGATCCATTTTGCGGAGGAACTTCCATTAAAGATTGCTGGCAGTACTCAAATAATGCAAGCTGTGTTGACAATGATTGCAGATGGTTCAATGACACATATGGCAGCTGGTGCGACCAAAAATCTGCAGTTTGCTGGCAAAATGATGGCGATCAAACTAGTTGCGCCAGGGAAAATGCTTCTTGCGAGTGGCATGCATCTGGCTCAAATACGTGCAACTTAAATTCTTCAGTATGGGACGAATGCGCACCTTTAAGCCAAAGCGATTGTAATGGCAATAGCAGGTGTTATTGGTTTGTTGACGCCCATATGGGAAGCATTGGCGGCACTACAGGATGGTGCGGCCATAGGCATGAGATATGCCATTTCAACCAAACTTTAATGTCAAATCAAACTGCTTGTAATAATGCAAATTCCACAATTGGGGGTAATTTAAGCTGCTCATGGCGCTTTGACCCTTGGTCTCCAACAGGAGGCTATTGTGAATCTGGATGTTTTAATTTAGGCAGCGATTGCAGCACAAATGGCATGTGCAAAAGCAATAACGGCTGGTGCGACCCTACGGGATTTGGAGGCAACGGAACGCAAGTGTTCAGCTGTTTCCAGTACGAAACACAAACTGTTTGCAGCAACCAGACAAACTGCAAGTGGCTGCCAGACCCAAATCCGATGTGCGATATAAGCTATAACACTGACTGTTTCAACTATAAGCTTCAATCTTCTTGTAATACAAATATAAATTGCTCCTGGACAGGCTTTGACGCGAATAATGGTTGGTGCGACCAAAAAGGGAATAGGTGCTGGTGGAATTATACACTTGCATCTGACCAAACACAATGCAACGCTGATCCTCTATGCTTCTGGAAAAATTGGAGTATAGCGAGCACAGGTACAGTCTCATCAAATTACTCTTCGTGTGAGCCGAAAGTGTTCAACTCAACTACAGAATCCCAATGCACAAGCTTGAATGGCACTTGGCGCAGCGGCTGGTGTGATTCGGCAGCCACTATGCAGATGTTCACTGGAATGGATATGGAAAGCCCTCCAATACCCTTAGGCAATGATCCCTGCCCGGAAACTGGTATTTCTGCATTCAGTGATGTATGCTACTTCGGAATGAAAGACAGCAAAGACAATTTTGGTTTGGGAACTGGAGTAATCAACATTAAAGATGCCGCTATGTGCAATGGCGTTACCACATGGCAAGGAGTTGGCTCAGGAAATAACACTGCTAAATTCTATTGGTATATGGACTCTGATGGAAAAACAACAGGAGGATGCGCTTTGAACTCAAATAGCAGCAGCGTTGGCTGGGATCTATATTTCAGATACGAGGCTAGTTACGTCAATGGCTCTGTAACTGAACTCAAAAAAGCGCATAGGTGCATTAGCAGCGAGTGGAAAGCAACAGACATACAACTCAGCGCTTGGAAACAAAAAATGTGCAACGAAATCCAAGGCGGCATGGTTAGTGTTAACAAGGATGACATCACAAAAATCAGCGGCTTGCTGAATTTATCAGCTAATTTGAGGCTTTATTCAGCCACAGCAAACGAATCAACAAATGAAAGCTCGCCTTTAGATACTGTAGGGCCTTCATTCTTTACACCAGGCACAATAGACTTTACACCAGAATGCTGCTGGGGCACCGGTGATCAAAGTCTTGATTGTGATGGTGATGGCTTGTCTCCTCAAAATGATCCTGAATGCTTCTTTATGATAAATAAAGGGTATATTCCATTTGAGGACTGCTTCGGAAATGGTGTAGATGAGGATTTTGACACCCTAACTGATTGCAACGATTATGACTGCAAAGGCAATCAATATTGCGTGGAAAACAGTCTTGGAGTTGAAGCTTCTGGATTTGTAGATACATTTGCTCCAAAAATTGTTTATTTGAATGTTGAAAAATACCCAGATGCTGCGCTATTAGGCTTCGACACAGATGAGCCTACAAATGGCAGCGTGGATTTCTATTATAACTCAACTAATTGTGTAACTTTAAACAAAACTTTATATGATGTTGGCATTTTTAACAATAATACCCAAAAATACAAGAATTGGCATGAGGTTGAATTGTATAATGACACAGGCACAAATTCATTGAATTACACTCTAAGCGGAAACAAGACTTATTACTATAAATTAAAGATATGTGACCATGCAGGTAATTGCGCGCAAAGTGCATGCTCAAATTTCACCACAGCAATCTCTGCGGCAAAATGCAAGAAGTGCAGCTTTATATTTGATATGAGCCTGCCATCAGGCTGGATTTTGGATCTTGATTTGGACAACAATGGAACTTATGAAACACAATTGCATAGGCAGTGCGGAGCAAACGCCGGAATACTAATAAACTACACAACCGCTAGAAATGTAAATTTACGGCTTAGAGATAATTCTTCTAATACAACCTTATTCTTCCTTGATGTCAGGCTAACAAGAAGCTTTGCGCATAACGAAGAAATCAGAAACGTGAATACAGCTGGCGGCGTCAAAAATGGCACCACCTCAACCACATCAGGCACTACTGTCGGATATACAGGCCTAAGCAAAGAAGTTTCGAATAAACTGGTTGACAAATTCCATCCGAAGTCCTGCATGATACAAATAGATAAAGGAACTGGCTCATGCGATAGGCTATACCATTGCGATGACAACCTTGCAAATTGCGTAAGAAGAGACACCCAAGCTGGCGTGAGTTTGAATGAAACAGGCTCGGATTACTGCATATGGAAAATGCCATGCCTCTTCTCAACTTATGCCGGCGGAGTTCCCGGAACATCGTCTAGCAGCAGTAGCAGCAGCTCAAGCAGCAGCTCTGGCGGAGGCGGAGGGGGGGGAGGAGGCGGTGGAGGAGGAGATGTTAAGGTTGATGTGACCAAATCCGCATCAAGCAGGTGGGATATAATTAAAGCCGGAACAACTGCGATTTTGGCTGTAAAAAACGACAATATAGCAATAACAGAGATAAAAGCCGATGTCCAGAACACACTGACAAACGTTGATCTTTCTGTTGAAGCCCTAGAGTCAAACCCTTTGGCCATGAATGCTGCATCGAGTATTTACCAGTATTTGAAAATCACGAAAGCAAATATTGCTGATTCCGACGCATTAACGATAACCATCAGCTTTAAAGTCCCAAAAGCTTGGCTTTTGAGCAACTCGGTTAATGAAGATGATGTCATATTATTTAGATATGCCCAAGACAAATGGAATGAATTGGCTACGGCAAAAGTTTCAAGCGATGCCAACAATGCGTTTTACCAGTCTTCAACTCCTGGTTTTAGCGTATTTGCAATAGGCGCAAAAGAAAAAGCTCCTGAGCCTGTACCAGAGCCAATAGCTCCAATAGAAGAAACCCAGATTCAAGCAGATGCCATAACTGAACAGCCAGCAGAACAAGAAAATAAAATGGAGGATACGGGGAAAAAGAAAAATAACCTTGCTGCGATAATCTGGACTGCGATTATTGTGGTTGTTGTTTTGTTGGTCGTTTATCAGATACTGCGCAAGATGAGTGAACCAAAGGTTTAAATATATTCCAAATCTTTATTTCTCAATATGAAAAGGATCAGGCTGGTGATTTGGGACGGCGACAACACTCTCTGGGATGGCACAGTTTTCTATAAAGACAAGGAAAATGTCAAGATAAAGCCCGGCACAAAAGAAGCTCTTAAAGAACTGGGCAAAAGGGGCATAAAAAACACAATCTGCAGCAAGAACTATTATGAGGATGTTGAGAATATCCTTAAAAAATTTGAAATAGAAAAATATTTTGAAAAGCCCGAGATCGGATGGGGCTTGAAGTCAGATGCGATCAAAAAGCTTGCAGGCTTATTTAATGTTTCTTATGATGAAATGCTTTTTGTGGATGATGATCCTTTCCAAAGGGCTGAGGTGAAATCCCAGATTCCCGAAATAAATATTTTTGACGCGTTGGATCCATTGGATGTCCTGGGGCTTGAAAGTGTGATGCCATTGAATGCCACAGAAGAGGACAAAAAAAGAGTTCGGTTGTTGAAAGAGCAGAGAAATCGCGAAGAAGCAGAGAAAAGCCACAAAGGCGATTTCAAGGAATTCCTGATGCAATGCGATATGGTGATGACTGTAAGGCCTGTTGAGGAAGAAGATTGGCCAAGAGTCACTCAATTGCTTAACAGGACCAATGAGCTCAATGCAACGACAAATAGGTATAGCCTGGAGCAGCTAAAAGAATCATTCGAAAAAAATCATGACATTGTGATGGTTGTTGAATTAAATGACAAATTTGGCGAATATGGGCTGATCGCAGAAACCATAATTGAGCAAAAGGATTATGGATGGTTCATAAGGGACTTGACTGTTTCATGCAGAACTATGGGGAGGGGCATTGGCTCTGCCTTGGTTGTCGCGATTTTGCATTACGCAAAAGAGAATTCTGTCAATAAAGTTGTTGGCAAGCTTGTTGAGACAGAAAGCAACTGGAGAATAAAGCCTTTGTATGAAAACCGGGGATTCAGGAAAGCATCAAGTGAGGGCAAAAGCACTTTCTATGAGTTTGGACTGGGCAAAAATGATATGCCCGAGTATCCGCCTTGGATTAAGGTAAATTTCCTGATGAAGGCTGTTGAGAGAAAGGAATAAAAAACTCAAAAATTGTAAGATTGTCCAGACTTCGGTTCTTTATAATGGATAACTGTGTTGTAGCTCTTAATTTCTTCTGCAAATTTAGACCTTATGTCTTTGATTATCTCGTGAAATTCTTCATTAGATTTTGTCATTAATTCAAACTCATAATCATAATCTCCTATTGGCTTTACCAAGTAAATAAAGTTTTTGTGATTTTTTAGGTAAGTTGACAATTGGTCAATTTTTTCTTTTGACGTGTTACTCAATTTTAATAGTACTTTTCTGTGCGTATACCCCAAAAGATTATGATTTAGTTTAATGTTGTATCCGACAATAATTCTGTTTCTCTGAAGCTTATCTATTCTTTCTTTGATAACTTTGGCTGAAGAATTGTATTTATTGGCCAAACTGACAAGAGTGGCTCTCCCGTTTAAATTTAATTCATTGACTAGATTACTGTCAAGTTTATCCAGTTTGTGATTAGAATAACAATTTCCAAAAATTATGGAAGAAGTATTTATGTTATTGTTAAGAAATTTAAACTTTAGATATTCTATCTTAGTAGCAATGGAAAAATATTTTTGTTGAAAATAAATACCAAATTTTTCATTGATCTCATCAAATATTCCTTCAAATTCTCTGACATTATCGGCCCACACTAAAAATGCCGCATCCCAATCACCGTCAAAATAAGCAATCCACACGATTTTAGGATTTTTGATTAAATAATTCATAAACTCCTCTTCAGTTTCAGAACTCATATTTTGGTATTTGACAAATACACGATAATGTGTTTTTCCAAGCATATAGATATTGGTTATCGCATAGTATCCCAAGATAACTTTATTCTTCTCCAGCAAACTAAGCCTGTAACTTACCACTTGTTTTGACAATTTTACTTTTTTGGCAATCTGTGTGATAGTGGCTCTTGCATTCAGGCTTAGTTCAAACAGTATATCCAAATCTTTCTTAGTAGTTTCAAAATTGCTCATTTTGCATACTTTTTTACTTTTTATATTTAAATATTCCCTTTTTGTCAAAAATTATTAGCAATAATTTGATATATTATAATAAATTTACTGGTTAGTGGTAAAAATGATTAAACCAGAATATCTTAGAAGATTAGGCCCTGAAAGGACAACAAACCATCCATGTATAAACTGTTTGCTTGAAACAGAAGAAAGAATCCGTGCAGACGATTTTGATAGTGTTGGTACTGGAGATAAGATTTGGTATAAAACTTACAAGGCAGAGATAGAGGAGTTAGAAAGAGTTCTTAGAGCATATACTCCTAAAAGGATTATTGAAGTCGGCTCTGGGAGCGGACGAGTTATTAGGACTGTCTTAGATGTTTTACCAGACGTAAATATTGTCGGGACAGAAAAAAATGAACGTACTTTCCAGTTTGTTAAAAACAGATTTTCTGGAGATGGAAGGTTAAGGGTAGTACAAACAGATATTTCAGATTATTTGTCGAATGGCGGAAATTATGATATGGCTGTCTGTTTGATGAATACATTTGGCAATATTAATGATCCAGAGGTATTCAGAAAAATTGTTAATCATGCAGATTATTTTGTATTCAGTTTGTACAACAGACAATTTGATGAACAAAGAAGGACAATGTACGAAGCTAGAGGGCATACCAATTTTTCCTTTGATGGAACTCAGTATTGTTTTCAGGATGATTGGATTAAAGGACTAGTTTCCCGAAGTTATACAGCAGAGGAAATTAAGGAGTTGGTTAGAAAGTCTGGCGCCAAATTAATAGAATTAAGACCAATTGAGCTGTTGTATTTTGCGGTGGCAAGAAAAAAATAGTTTGATATACAATTTATCTTCCATATATCAAATTATGACCAAAGATAATATAAAGAAGTGATTTTTTTTCCATACTGAAATTAACTAAAATTCTTGAGAATAACTTCAACAATCCTTTTGGCTGCTTTGCCATCCCAGAATTGGGGCATTTTAGGCTTAAAAGAGGCTCCTTTGACTAGCTTGTCAGCCGCTTCTATAATATTGGCTTTATCCGTGCTTACTAATATATTAGTGCCTTGGCTTGCTGTGACCGGCCTTTCTGTATTGTTTCTCATCGTAATGCAAGGAATCCCAAGAACCGTAGTTTCCTCCTGTATGCCGCCGGAGTCTGTAATTACAAACTTTGAATTAATCATTAGGTTGATGAAATCAAGGTAGCCCAGCGGCTCTGTCAATATTATGTTTTTTTGATTTTTTACTTTTCCATATAACCCAAAATTCTTTAGATTTTTCACTGTTCTAGGATGCACCGGAAAAGCAATTTTTATCTTCTTCTGTATTTCGCTTAATATGCCAATGACATATCCCAAAGATCCTTTGCTGTCGACATTGCTTGGCCTGTGCAGCGTTAATAATGCATAATTATTTTTTGTTAGATTCAATTTGCCAAGTATTTCTGATTTTTTCGCTTTTTCCTTGTGTTTCAGCAAGGAGTCTATCATCACGTTTCCGACAAAAAAAATCTTGCTTTTGTCGATTCCCTCGCTTTTTAAATTCCTGTTTCCGCTTTCCTCTGTGGTAAACAGAAAATCGCTTATTTTGTCTGTCTCTATCCTATTTACCTCTTCAGGCATTGTCATGTCAAAGCTTCTTAATCCTCCTTCTACGTGAGCAACTTTGATGCCCAGCTCATGAGCTGCTTGCGCTCCGGCAACTGTAGAGTTTACATCTCCCACAACTATCACCAAATCTGGTTTTTGTCTTTCAAGCGCAGCTCTGATTGTATTCCTAAGAAATTCCCTTTGTTCATCTACTCCAACATCAGTTTGACAGACTAAATGCTCGTCAGGTTTAGGCAGCCCTAAGTCATCAAAAAAAAGTTTACTCATTCTGAGATCATAGTGCTGCCCTGTATGAATCAGAACATGCCGTATATTTTTGTGCTTCTTGATTTCCTCAATCAAAGGAGCAATCTTCATAAAATTTGGCCTTGTGCCTACAATACTTACAATTTTCATAGAAAAGAAGTTTAAAACTCAATTTAAATAAGTTACTATCAAAAATCAAAGCTCAAATCAGCTTGTATTTTATGGTATGCTCTGCAAACTTGTCGCTGTCCCTGCTGCCGTCAGTCATGTTGATGAAAACAGAATCTTCTAGAAATTCCATTGCATGCGCAATCATTGGAGGAGTTATTACAAGCGTGCCAGGCTCAACGATAAATTCCTCAATTTTTGCGTCTTTCTTTTTCAAATCCTTTGAAACTGTCCTGTACTTTCCGCTTATCAGATACACATACTGCATCTGCTCTGGATGGTAGTGGTTGGCCCTGACTGCGCCTTTCTTTGACGTGATTATAGCGACATGGCAGATGTCCTTCTCAAGTATGTTGGATATGGCGCCTCGCTCATCCGCAAAAGCGGGCTCGATTCTTATTGCTGTCTCATTCGGCATATGGTCTTGGATTAAAGCTTGTTTTATTAAGCTTTCGGATTGAGATAGATTTTTATATGTGGGATTGAAAATTCCTATATAATGAATTTTGGAATAATTGGTGTTGGGAGATTCGGCACAAACTACCTGAGGACTTTGTGCGAGCTTAATGCATCTGTAAAATGGGTTTGCTCAAGAAGCATGAAATCAATTGATTCGGCGCTTCAAAAATGCAATCCCGGGCAGGAGATAAAGAAAACAACCGATTATAAGATTATGCTAAATGATAGAAGCGTTGATGCTGTGATAGTCTCAAGCCCTGGAAGCACCCATTATAAAATCGCTAAAGACTCCCTTAACGCGGGAAAGCATGCTCTTGTTGAAAAGCCCATGTGCTTGAGCTCTAGGGAAGCGGAAGATTTGTCTAAAACTGCGAAGAAAAATAATAAAGTTGTGATGGCTGGCCATCTGCATCTTTTTAATCCAGGAATCCAAAAACTTAGAGAGGACATAAAAAGAGGGCTTTTTGGCAGAATTAATTATATAAGCATATTCCATTCGGGAAATGGGCCAATAAGGACCGATATTAGCGCATTATGGGATTTTTTCCCGCATAGCGTTTCAATTTTGCTTTATCTTCTGGAAGCGAATCCAGTCGAATTAAGCGTTAATGGAGCGTCTTTCATAAAGAAAGGAAATGAGGACATAGTAACAATGGATATGAAATTTCCAAATAATGTCTCTGCAGTCTCAATAGGCACATGGCTTTATCCATTGAAAAAAATGGATATTATTATTGCTGGGGAAAATCTTTATGCAGTCTTTGACGATTATGCAATTGATAAGCTGAGGTATTTCGACAGCAGGCCTAGGATTGTTAATGGAAAAATAATGATAGATGACAAAGGCTATAAGGGCATTCCAATCGGGGATTCAAAGCCGTTGACGGAGCAGGTAAAATATTTTTTAAATTTAATCAAGACTAAAAATGATCCGCAAAATAACTTGAAATCTGGGTTGAGAGTAACAAAAATTCTGGAATTGGCGCAGAACTCATTGAAAACTGGAGCAGCAATAAAAATCAATAAGCTATGACTCATAAAAATGAAGCTCTCAATTATAATTCCGGTATATAACGAAAAGGGCACCTTAAAAGAGGTAGTCAAAAGGGTAGAATCTGTCAATCTTGGGAATATAAAGAAAGAGATAATTCTTGTCGACGATTGCTCCAAGGACGGCTCAAGAGAAGTGCTGAAAGGCCTGAAAGGCAGTTATGTAAGGCTTTTCCATAAGAAAAATGCTGGCAAAGGGGCAGCGCTGAAGACTGGCATAAAGGCTGCAACAGGCGATTTCATAATATTCCAGGACGCTGACCTTGAATATGACCCAAATGACTACAAAAGATTGCTGAAGCCGATTTTGAAGAAGGAGTCCAGCATAGTCTTTGGCTCCAGGTTTTCAAAAAATTCAAAATTCCTGCCAAAAAAGCACACAATGCACCCTTTGCACTGGATAGGCAACAAGGGGCTTACTTTTATCTTCAACGTCTTGTACCATACAAATCTTACTGACGTGGAGCCGTGCTACAAGCTTTTCACAAGCGATGTGCTGAAAAGCGTTGATGTCAAGTCCAACAGGTTCGAATATGATATAGAGCTTATGTGCAAGCTGGTTAAAAATGGCCATAAGATAGTCCAGCTGCCTATAAGGTTCTCGCCAAGGTCTTTTGAGGAAGGAAAAAAAATAAACTGGAAGGATGGGGTAATTGCCGCTAAAATAATGCTGAGGTACGCATTCTAGTAAAATGCCAAAACTAAAAGTCGCTGTCGTAATCCCAACTCATGCAAATTTGAAATCGTCACTGCATAATCTCCTGAAGGTATATGAATATTTGATAAAAAAATTTGGCTTTGAAGTCACGATTTTCATCGACAAAAAGCATGATTTTTCCTACAAGAATTTCAAAATCCAGAAGATAAGTAGCCTGGACCATGGCAATATGCTGGAGAAATTATTTTTAGTTCTGGGCCTGCAAAGGGATTATTATTTAGATTTAATAGGCAAGCTAAAAGGCTATGACATAATAGAGACAAGCAACCCTGAATTTTATTGGTTCGCATACCAGTCTTATCTTGCAGCAAAGAAGTATAATTCCAGACTAATCCTAAGAACTTCGCAGACTGTTGAAGGATTTTATTTATTCAGATTTACAAAATTCATTCCAATAAATATCGTGAAAAAAGCCTATAAACATGCAAGATATCTTTTATTCACAAATCCGGAAGCTGCGGATAGGTGCATAAGATTGGGATTGGCTGAAAAAAATTCTAAAAAAATTGTCGTAATTGGCCATGCAACTGACACAAATACTTTCAGGCCATTAAATCTTAAAAAACAAAAAAATAAGGCAATATTGCTTTCTGTAGGCGGGTTATATGAAATAAAAGGCCATCATCTGATAATAAGGGCATTGAGAAAAGTGATAGACAAGAGAAATAATACGGAGCTGTGGATTGTTGGGGACGGATATTACAAGAATGAGCTTGTCAGGCTGGCAAAAAATCTAGGCTTGGAGAATAATGTAAAATTTCTTGGCTCTAAAGAGCATGATGAGCTGGCAAATATCTACAACAAAGCTGATATTTTTGTGCTGGCAAACTACCAGGAGATTACCCCTGCAGTGAATGAGGCTTTGGCCTGCAGCATTCCTGTTGTCGTGATGGAATGCGGCGGGAGGGAATTTGTAATTCCAAATGAAAGCTGCGGGTTGGTATCAAAAAAATTTGATTCTGATGATATGGCTGAAAAAATAATCAGCCTAATTAAAAATAAAGGATTAGCAGAAAAAATTGCCAAGAACGGAAGAAAAAGGACCCTTGACAAATTTTCTATAGAAAAAGTTGCTGAAAAATTCTACAAGGCTTTTACAGGCTGATTCTTAATTCCTATTTTAATATACCACAACAGCATAAAAACTATAAATATCCAGTATGCAAATCCTATCAAAGAATAGCCTATCAAATCCCTGATTATGTAATAAGCGTTTGCGTTTCCATAATAGAAAGTTAATCCGAAAAACAGCCCAATGATAGAGAATATGTACACTAGATTTCTGAATTGGACATTTTCAATGGATTTCAAAGCCATGAACGGCAATGACCATAAAAGGTACTGGATTCCAAAGCCGGAATGGATTGCATAAAATATAAAGTAGGATATGATAATTCCATCAATGTATCCTATATTCTTATTCTTGTAGAAGTAATAGAGCATAAACAGGAACATCAGCACTGTTATGGCTATATATATGTAAACAAAAGCCTCGTGCACCTCTGGAAGATTAAATGTTGTTGTAAGGTACTGCTCAATCCTGCTGTAGCTCCACAAATACCTCACTCCACCGTACAGAAGCACATATTTTAGCGCTATTTGTGCAGTTAAAAATTTATAAGTAAATAGCAATGCTGCAAAAGGTATGGATATTGTAAACAGGAACAGCCCCATTTTGAATATTTTTCTCCTTCTCAGCATTAAATAAGGCACAATTGCTGCAGTGACTGGCTTTATGACGAGCGAAAATCCAAAAATCAGGTCATTTAGTATGCTGACTTTTTGCCGCTTCAGCATAAGGTACAAAAACAGCATGAGGAAGATTATGCCAAGGTTATCAACCTGGCCATGGTAGCCAGAAACCATTATTGTCAAGGGGTTAAACAAATACAATGCAATTGAGTTGTATATTTTCTTGTCATTTCTTTTATGAATTCTCAGAATTTTGCGCATCAAAAATGCAATTACCAGTGACGCAATTATCATAGGGTATTTTATCAGGGTGCTAAAATAAACAGACATCCATTGGGAAATCTTGTAGACTGCATACGATAAATATATCCTGGAAGGGTGGCCATAAAAGTCTATGATATTGGCGACTTCCTCATAATTCGGCCTGTAAAATCTTGTTATCTCCCTATGGATGGGCTTTGCATAGTACGGATTGACGACTTTGTAGGTGTCCTTTCCTTCTTCAAAGGCTACAGCGGCATTATACTGGACATTGATGTCATGCTCAACCCCGATGAATTGCGCAGCCAAGTACATTTGGAATAATGCCGAGATTATGAAAACTGACAGAATTGCCCTTTTGTAGTTTTTCCTGGCAGTAAGCAGGCTGCAAATAACTAAGGAATATAGCAAAGGTATCGCAATTACATGCGTCATTTCCAATCCATCTTTGCTGAAGTAAGATAAAATAAAAGTGGCTAAAGTTACGAGTATGACAGAAAATATAGCTAACTTAAATTTATTATTGGTTATGGATTTTCTGATTATGTCGGAATTTTTCTCAATAAATCCGGATATTTTGGCTATCATTCTTGATTTGCATGCTTGCATCGCGTTATTTATACTTTTCTATGTCAAAAACCGCAATTTTACAATTATTCATAGCGGTTTTTGAGCATGCTCGGAAATATACCACAATTACTTTTGTTTATTGGGCTTCATCCATCAGTTAATTAGACTGAGGTATATTTCCGACATGTCAAAACACAACAATTATTAAGGGGCTGTTTAAACAATGCCCCATGCCAAAGCGTGAATTGTCAATAATAATACCAACCTATAATGAAAAAGAGATAATTGCGGATTCCATAACAAGGATTTTCAGAAATTTTGATAGGTATAAAATCAAGGATGTTGAAGTTGTTATAGTAGACGATAGCAGGGACGGAACCGAAAAAATTCTAAAGAAATTGTCAAAATCATATAAAAATCTGAGATTTATCCACCGGCAAAAATCAAGAGGGGTGGGCTCTGCCATAAGAGAAGGGATAAGCCGGGCTTCAGGCAAATACGGTATAATCTTCATGTCCGATGCGCCTGATGACATAAGATATGTCCCCTCAATTCTTGAAAAAATAAGAGATGGCTGCGACTTTGTGCACACATCAAGGTTCATGAAAGGCTCGAAGATTGAAGGTTACCCTTTCATAAAAACTTTGGCAAACAGGCTGGCAAACTACTCTGTCAGGTTCGCGTTTTTGAGATTGGACTTAAAGGACTTCACCAGCCTGTTCAAGGGCTTCAGAATAGATAAAATCAAAGAGCTGGGGCTTGAAGCTAATGAATTTGACATTGGGCTCGAAATTGCATTGAAGGCAATACGAAAAAACTATAAAATAGCGGAAGTGCCTGTCAACTGGAAAGAAAGGGAGGCAGGAAAGAGCAAGCTTAGATTGTCAAAGCAGGCTCCTGCATATGCAAAGAGGATTGTAAAAATATTTTTTACTTACTGGTGATATAATGAAATGCAGAATGTGCAAAAATGAAAAATTAAAGACTTTCTTATCATTAGGAACAACACCATTAGCCAACAGTTTTCTTTCAAAAGAAGATTTGAAAAAACCAGAAAAAAAATTTCCTCTTGAATTGTGCTTCTGCGATGATTGCAAGCTTGTGCAGCTTACATATATAGTTCCATCAGAAGATATGTTCAGCAATTATGTCTACCTAAGCTCTACCACAAAAACATTCCAGAAGCACTTTGCTGAGATGGCTGAGCATATAACCAAGAACTTCAATTTAAGCAATAAATCCCTTGCTGTGGACATTGGCTCCAATGACGGCATTTTATTAAAAGGCTTCCGAAAATTCAATGTCCATGTGATTGGAGTTGAGCCGGCAGCAAATGTTGCTAAAATAGCGGAAGAAAATGGCGTTGAGACTATAAATGACTTCTTCAATGAAAAGGTTGTAAAGGAGATAATCAAAAGAAAAGGCAAAGCGGATGTCGTTACAGCAACAAATGTTTTTGCCCATATAGATGACATTGATTCTGTCATTGGGAATGTTAAGGGCTTGCTGAAAGATGATGGGATTTATGTCATAGAAATACAATATTTTGTCGATACCCTTAAGACGATGACTTTTGACAATGTCTATCATGAGCATATGTCTTATTACACGCTTGCATCACTTGATTATTTCTTTAGGAAGCATAATATGAAAATTTTCAGGGTGGAAAGGGTTCCGACACACGGCGGCTCTCTAAGGGTTTTTACAGCAAAAGAAGGCAGCAGGCATAAAGCCCAGTCCTCTGTAAAAGAGTTATTGGATTATGAAAAAAACATATGCATTGACGACTTTGAAACCTACAAGAAATTTGGCGAGAAAGTTTATGGCGTAAGGGACAAATTAGTTGATTATATTAAGAATATCAAGAGGCAGAACAAGACAATAGCCGGTTATGGAGCCCCAGCAAAGGGCAACACTCTTCTTAATTTCTGCAATATAGGAAAGGATTATATTGAGTACATTGTTGAAGACAATCCACTAAAGCAGGGTTTATTCGCCCCAGGCACGCATATTCCTGTTGTCAGCTCAAGCATGCTGGATGAAAAAACTCCGGATTACATATTAATTTTGGCATGGAACTTTGCAGATGAGATTCTTTCCAAGACAAAGAGATATGCGGAAAAAGGTGTGAAGTTTATTATTCCGCTGCCTGAGCCGAGGATTGTTTAGTTTACGAAGCATTTATCGACAGGTAAGCAAGCAAACTAGCACAAGCGGATTACTTTAATCACGGTTGCTTATAAAAGTCGCTCTAGGGATTTTTAATTTTTAGTCTTAATGGCTTTTTGAATTTTAGGTTATGTATTTAAATTAACAAAATCAAAAAGAATTCTTTACCTCAGTCACAATCTCTGACTTTATTGAGTACTCTTCTGCCGCCCATTTTATGAATCTCTTTAACCCTGTCCTTAAATCAACTTTTGGATGATAATCGAGCAAAGTCCTTATCTTTGTAATGTCGGGGCATCTTCTTTTTGGTTCTGATTTTCCATATGCGTCATTCAAGCCTGGAGCCTTCCTGACCTGAACTTTGTTGCCGAAAATTTCTGCAATCATGCCCGCAAGCTCTTCCATGCTTGTCTCTCCTTCTTGAGTTCCAACATTGAAGCTTTCCTTGTTATGCTCGGAAAGCAGCATCTTGAAAAAACCGATCATTGCATCCGTTATATAGCAGAAAGTCCTTGTCTGATGGCCTTCCCCGTAAATAGGCAATGGATTTCCTTTGAATGCATTTGCGACAAAGTTCGGTATGACTCTGTAGTCGTCTTCCCTCATGCCCGGGCCATATACATTGAACGGCCTCACCATCTTCACAGGAATATTATGCATCTCATTGTATGCTACGCACAAAGTCTCCCCCAATCTTTTTGATTCGTCATAGTTCGACCTTGGGCCCGTGCATGAGACATTTCCATAATAGGTTTCCGGAGTCGGCACAAACCTTGGGTCAGGGTCTCCGTAAACCTCGCTTGATGAAAAAAACATGAAGCTTTTCACCTTTTTTTCCTTTGCCATCTCCAGCACGTTCCTTGTTCCCAAAACGCCTACGTCAATTGTCTCTATCTTGTAAATCCTGTAGAATTTTGGGCTTCCGATGCCTGCTGCATGGATTATGTAATCAATCTTTTCATCAATTTTCAATGGCTTTACAATGTCATGCTTTATCGCCTTGAAATTGCCGCTTTCCCCAATCTGGTATTTCATGCCTGTTATGAAATTATCGACAGAAATGACTTTGCACGGCTCTGTTAAAACATTCTTGTTGAGATGCTCGATTGTAAGAAGAAAATAATTGCCTAGGAAGCCTGCGCCTCCAGTAATCAGCAATGTCTTGCCGCTTAACTTATTGGCTATTGGCTTTAGGTCTTCGCCTATGCTCCTTATGTCTTCTTCAACAACTTGATTGTACATTTTATGACAAGAAATCGGATTTAATATAGATTATTAAAGGTTTCTGTTAGGCTCATTCATTTTTATTCTGAATTCCTTAAACTTCATCAACCCGTATTTATGCAATAAATACTTCATCACCATCTGCATTGTCCTAAACCCGTAGATTATTGACCTATAAACGCTTATTGAAGTGCTTATGTCCTCGTATCTTGTTGGTATTCCTATTTCCTTGAACCTTGCTCCAATATAATGCGACTGCAAAACAATGTCCGTATGAAACCCGTAATCATCTGAATTTGAGTTAAACGGTATTTTCCTGAGCAAATCCGCCTTGATTGCGACCATTCCTGAATGCAGGTCAGTCAAATTTGTTCCCATTGCAAGGTTCTCAAAAAATCCAAGCAATCTATTTCCTGTAAACCTGAATGTAGACATTCCGCTTGCTTTGTCCCCTAAAATCCTTGAGCCTATTGTGAAATCTGCTTCTCCATCCAGAATTGGCTTTACAAGCTCAGGAACTTTTTTTGGATCATATTGGTTGTCGGAATGCAGTATAACAACAACATCAGCCTTTTCCTTGATGGCCATGTTAAAGCAGTTCTTTACATTGCTGCCGTATCCCGGCTCGCGGGGATTCTGAAAAACCTTGATGCCGAGCTTTTTAGCCGTCTCCCTTGTCTTGTCTGTGCTTTTGTCATCAGACAGAATGGCATTATTCCTAAAACTCGGAGCCAAATCGCTATAGACTTGCTTTATAGTTTTCTCGGAATTTCTGGCAGGAATTGCTATAGTGATTTTTAAATTTTTTTTCATTTATAGAAAAGTCAAACATATCTTTTTAAAAATCTTTTCATGGAGCTGGCAAAGGGCTGCCTTATTCTATCCAATGCTTCGTAATCTTGCCTTTCCATCTCCCATCCTACTGCTCCAAGATTCTCAGCCAAATGCTCTTTTGTAGACGCTTTGGGGATTGCAATGATGTTTGGCTTTGATACAACCCAGTTCAATGCTATTTGGGCCTGTGTCTTGCTGTATTTTTCTGCCAGCTCGTCGAGAATCCTTATTCCTGGCTTTGCAAGCCTGCCTTTCATAAGCGGCCTGTAGGCTATGAACACCATGTTTTGCTTGTTGCAGATATCCAATGCATTCTCGTCCCTGCTCAATAAGTTATATTCGTTCTGCAATGCTGTTATCTTTGATTTTGAAAGATACCTTTGCGCCTCCTCAATCTGTTTTTTGGTGAAATTGCTCAAGCCTATATTCCTTATAAGTTTCTTTTCCATTAAATGCTCAAATGCATTCATTGTTTGCTTTAAGTTCATGCTTGTTCCCGGCTTGTGAACAAAATAAAGGTCAAGATAATCTGTCTTCAGTCTTTTCAGGCTTTTAGTCAAAGAATGAATTGCATCTTCATAATTCAAATGGGTGTGCCACAGCTTGCTTGTTATAAACAATTTTTTCCTGTCAAACGAACTTATAGCCTCTCCGACTATTTCCTCTGTTAATCCATTTCCATAAACTTCAGAAGTGTCAATATGGGTAAAGCCAAGCTCGATTGCAGTTTTTATCAGGTTGATTTCCTGCTGTTTCCTTGAATAATTTGCTTCAAATCTCCCTCCAATCTCCCATGTTCCCAGCCCAAGGGCAGGCAGTTTGATGCTTCCTATATTCTTGTATTCCATTTTACTCGACTATTTTTGGATTCGGATTGGGAACTATAAACTTTCCCTTGTACCCTGCTTGCTTTAGTTTTGGAATTAACATGTCTTTTATGTTCCATGAAAGTATCATGGCATAGTCGGGATTGTCCTTGAGCAATTTTGATTCACCGACAACAGGGATGTGCATCCCAGGAGTGAATTTATTGATTTTAAGATTGCTAGTTTCAACAATGTATTCCATTATGTCCGGGGTTATGTTGCAATAGTTGAGCAAGGTGTTCCCTTTTGCAGGCGCTCCAATTCCAGCAATCCTTTTGTTTTGTTTTTTTAATTTCAGCAACATTGACTGAAGCTTCAGTTTATTGCTGAAGACTTTTGATTTGTAAGTTTCATAAGTTTTTCTATTATATAATCCATTTTTTCCTTCCAGTTTCGTTATTCTTTCCACATTTTTTGAAATCTTGTAAGTGCTCTTTTTGCATGCATAAACCCTAATCGAGCCGCCATGTGTTGCTATCCTTTCAGCATCAAACACTTCCATCCCATGCCGCTCAAACAGCTTCATTAAAGGCTTTAATGAGTAATATCTCAGATGCTCGTGGTATATTGAGTCGTACTGCATTTTTGTTATCATGTCAAGAAGATAGTGCGATTCTGTTATGAAAACTCCGTCATCTGATAATAAACCTGAAACGCCATTCATGAAAGAGTCAAGTCTGTTAACATGCGCAAAAACATTTGTTGCTGTGATTATCTTTGCTTTTCCATGCTTATTTGCAATCTCCTCTGAAATCTTTTCATTAAAAAAATTCTTTATTGTGGGAATGTTATTTTTTATCGCTATGTCTGCTACGCTTGAGGGGTCAACGCCCAAAATCTTCACGCCATGCTCTTTATAGTAACTCAATAAAGTGCCGTCATTTGATCCGATATCGATGGCTAAAGTATTATTGTCTAGCTTAAATCTCTTAACAGCAAAATCAACAAGTGCCTTGAAATTTCTTTTCAGGCTTTCATTAGTGCCGGTATTGTAATGATACTCTTTGAACAACAGTTCCGGATTAACAGCATATCCAAGTTGCACCAGGCAGCAATCCTCGCAGAAATAGACGTCCAGCGGATAAGTTGCTTCTGGTTCATCAAGCTGCTCTTTTGTGAGAAAAACGTCCGGAACCGGCTGATGGCCTAGTGAAAGGAATTTATGAAGCTTTTCCGAAGAGCAAATCTGGCATTTCATTTTTTCACTAAATCTTATTTATACCACTCAAAAGTCTTTTTCAAGCCTTCCCTCAGACTAATTTTTGGCTTAAAGCCGAGCTTCCTGAGCTTTGTGATGTCCGGGCATCTCCTTTGCGCTGTCCCCTCGGCTTCTTTCTCTAGCTTTATTTTAGGATGAAAATTAGCAACATCAAAAAGCTCTTCTGCAAGTTTAATTATCTTGATTTCTGCATCATCCCTTCCTATATGGACTATTTCGCCGTTTGTCTTCTCGCTTTCCATGACAAGCTTAGTGGCATCGACTGCATCGTCAACATAGCAGAAGCTTCTTGTCTGCTCTCCGCCAAAAATCCTGAATGTTTTTTCTTTCCTAAGTATTCTCTCGCAAAATTGGGGGATTACGTGCTCGTATCCCATTCTTGGGCCGTAGATGTTATGATAGCGGATGACACAAAATCTCTTGAAATTTCTGGCCTTGGCATAGCTGAAAAAAGCGACTTCCCCCAAAATCTTGCTTGCGCCATAAGACCATCTTGCATTTTTTGGATTTTCAACAACAAGAGGCACTTCCTCGGGAGTGGGGATCTTGAATTTATTTCCCAGAATGCCCAATAAGCCGCTGTAAGCTTCAGAGCTTGAGCTGAACATTATCTTGCCATTTCTGTTCTTAGAAGAAAACCATTCAAGCACGTTTATAGTTCCTACAGCGCCAACTTTAAGCACTTGGTCAGGTATCCTGTAGAAATTCCCTGTGCCGTTTATGGCCGCAAAATGATAAACATGCTCGTAATTTTTGTCAAGTCTTGAGAATTGATTTTCCTGGGTGACATCCAATTGTATAAGCTTTACGCCCTTTTGCTTCAACAGATTACCAAAATCCTTGTCTTTCCTTCCCCTTTGGAAATTGTCAGCTATGTGAATCTCATAGCCTTTAGAAATCAAGTGCTTTGCAAGATGAAAACCGACAAATCCGGCTCCACCTGTGATTAAAGCTTTCATTTTTTGATTTCAGCTGCTGAATATAATATCTTATTCAAGCCTGACATATTCCATATATCGCACACCAATGCGTCTCTCTTTATGTTTGATTTCAGCACATTCTTATCCATGTCCCTGTAATAGTCGTGGTTCATGGCAATGAATACAACGTCAGCATTCTTCAAAACTTTTTCCAAAGGTTCAGTCTTCACATAAGGGTCGTGGAGCATGACTTGGGCGCCTTCAGCGGCAAAAATCTTTCTTGCCTTGAAAGACAATGAGTTTCTTGTGTCGTCAGAGTTCTTCTTGAACGTCAATCCCAAAATTGCGACTTTTGCATTTTCAAGATTTTTTGCTTCTTTTATTTTCTCTATCAGATAAGCCGGCACTGACTCATTAAGTTTCCAGCTGTTCATGATTAATTCAGTAAATGGGATTTTGTTGATCAAAAAAAAGCCGTCTTTAAACAAGCATGGCCCTGCTGTAAGCCCGGGAACTCTTAATCCTCCTCTTTTATAGTCTTTGTTGACAAGTTCTATTATCTCGTAAATGTTCCTATCGTGCGCATCAGCGAGCATCATAAACTCATTTGCTATAGCGAAATTGATATAACGGTACATATTTGTGAATAATTTTGCTAATTCGGTGCTTCTTGCGTCAGAATGGATTATTTTTTCCGTGAAAGTCCTGAACACTTTTTCGGCCCTTTTTGCGCTTTCCTTGTCCAAAGTGCCTATTATTGTTGGAATCTCCTTCAGTTCCTCAAGCGAAAATCCTTGTGCTATCCTTTCAGGGCAAAATGCCAAAAAGAAATCCTTCCCAACCTTGAATTTCGTGTTTTTTTCGATAAATCTTTTTAAGTATTCTGTCGTGCCTGGAGTTACAGTGCTTCTCAGTATCAGAATCTGCTCTTTTTTCAAGTAAGCTGCAATATCAGCAAGGGCTTTCTCTATCTGGCTGAAAACAGGATTGACATGCTCATCAACTGGCGTTCCCAAAGTCAATATGATAGCATCGCTTTGCTTTACAGCATTCTTTGCATCGGTTGTGACTGTAAAAAGCTTGTTTATGTGCTTTTTTAGCAGCTTGTTCGCGCCTTCCTCATAAAACGGCATGATGCCTTTGCTTAAAGTCTCAACTCTGCTCTCATCAACATCCACTCCAATGACTCTCTGGCCATGCTCTGCAAAGAACAAAGCCAGAGGCAAGCCTACCCTCCCAACCCCGAAAATGGATATGTTCATGCTTTAAGTAACTATATAAGCAGTTAAAAAGTTTTCTATAATAAACTCAATAGAATCAAATCACCTCATAAACATATATTGTATCAGAATAGCCCAGCTCTTCATTTCTCTCCTCAATAGCCTTTATCAACTTGAATTTCTGCGGGTTTTCTTTGACGTGCTTTATGATATCGTAGTTATAAACCCTGTTCCTGTTGTTTTCAGAAAATTTCTCCCAATACCTTTCCCCATGCAAGACATAATTAACACCAAAATTTTTCAATATAAAATTTAGATTTTCAGGCCCAGAAGGCATCGAGATTATCCTCTTACTAGTCTGGTAATTAAGCTCAGGGGAATATCCAACCTGCGCCATAATGCCGTCTTTTGGCAGCGAGTTAAGGAAAATAGAGGTGTTCCCGGCTTCAACAAACTTTCCTATGGAAAAAACAAAATGGTTATGTGCCGAAATCCAATAGATTGGCATTAATATCAATATAATCACTGTCAAAACTGGCAAGTATTTTCTTAGTGAATTATTTATTCTCAATTTACTATAGCCCAAAACAATGAAATAAAACAATGGAATAGAAGCCGTTAATACCATCCTTATTGTAGTAATCCTTTGCGTGACGGGAAAGAAAAAGAGCAGGAATACGGCAAACAGGAACAGGTTGTGGTTGTTTCTGGTTTTTTTGGATAATAATTCTTTGATCAAGGCATAAATTCCAAGCAAAAACAGGATAAACAATACAATATAAACTATAAATTTAATGATGCTGAAAAATGAGGTTGCGGGATTTGCAAAAAGAGTTCCTATAGTATGCCTATTCAAGGCTGCTGGAACAGCAAAAGGGGCAATATTAAGTAAATAAGCAAAAATGAAAAGTATATTTATCAGCAAGCTTGTCTTTGAAAATACTATCTGCATTGTCTCAGGGAAAAATGCAGGGGCAAAAACCTGCCTTATGCCAAAATCGCTCACTTTCTCTATAACCCCGTCAACTCCAGTCGAGTAATATTCATTGTGCGTATAAACATAGACTCTTGTCAGCAGAATCGTTGAATAAAATAAGATTGCTATGATAATTGGGATTGCTGCACGCAGCGTCTTTGTTTCTTTTTTTCTGAATATCAGATAAGCAACAATAAAGCTTGCAATAACAAAAACCACATGGTCTGTTGCCAATGCCGTCACTGCCCCAAAAAAAGACGCAAAATGAAAATACTTTTTATTAGCCATCAGTCCCTTGAGATAAAAATAGATTGAAAGCAGAAAAAGCATGGTCATGAATGACTCCTTGTGTATTGCCGTTGCAAACCTTATGTGCTCTACAGACAATGCGTAAAAGGCAACCACTCCAAGAGCCATGTTCGGTCTTTTTGTAAGCAATAAAATCAGCTTGTACAGGACAAAAAAAGCGACAATTGATGAGAAAAGCGACAGGATTATGCCGCCCATGTAATCCTCAAAAAATAAATCGAAGAAGTGGAGCAGATAGGGGTACATAGGCCCATGAAGCAGGAACAGCCCTTTATTGTCCAACGTATGGTACGGGAAATGCTTTGCAAGCGTCAGGTATTTTGCATCATCGCCTCCTATAAAGTAAGCAGGAAAATCAACAAAAATCCTGATGGATAGGAATATCAAGAATATCAAAAACGGCATTGCTTTATGGCTTGTTTTCTTCATGAGTTCTAAAACGAGATTATGCAAACGTATATAAATATATATAATTTAGCTTGGTGTATGGCAGATAAATACAGAAAATACCTTTTTTTTGTTTTGCTGTTTGCTCTTGCTCTCAGGCTGGTTTTTTTCACAGGCGCTGACAATTCTGACACGCTTGCATATTATGAATATGCATATCAAGCATCCAAGGGCAATTTTAATTTGGACTCTAACCATTTCTCCTCAAGAATAGGATTAATATATCCACAGGCAATAGTCTATAAGCTCTTTGGAATCAATGAGATTACATCAAATATCCTGTCTTTGATTGTGTCTTTGGCAGGAATTATCCTAATATTCTATCTAGGCAGGTTTATGTTCAATGAGAAAACTGGATTAGTTGCGGCATTGCTTCTTTCATTTTATCCTCTGGATGTGATATTTTCCACGCGTCTGTTGCCGGACTTTCCATCAGCGTTTTTCATGGCGCTTTCTGTATTATTTTTCCTCAAGGCCGAGAAATTTTCCAGCAAAAGGCATTATTTGTACTCGGGATTAAGCTGGGGCATCGCCTATCTGATAAAGGAAATGGCGATAGTGCTTGCATTGTTTTTTGCCGGCTATGCATTGTATAAAAGAAGATTAAGCAAGAACCATCTGCTGATTCTTGCTGTATTTGTTATATTTCCGGCTATAGAATTTTTGCATGCTTATGCCCTTACATCAGACCCGTTTTTTAGGCACAGCCAGATACAGAATGAGGAAATAGATTTTGTAAAGGATACTTATTCAAATTATTTCTCTGTTTCAGGGATGCTCTCAAGATTATTTTTCCATTGGCCTTTTCTGATGCTGCATGATGTCCATTATGGGCTGTTTTTTGCTTTTGTCTTTCTAGCCTTGTTTTATTCTTTAATTTACAGGAAATACGAAACAAGTGTTCTATTGATATGGCTTGTTGCATTGATGCTGTATCTTAATTTTGGCCCTCTTAGCCTTGTCCCGTATGTGCCCATACCGATCACAGTGAAGTTTTTGAGCACCATAACTTTCCCAAGCCTGCTGTTGCTTGCAAATTTCCTTTGCCAAAATGACAAGCTACTGCAAAAAGTGCTGCTTCCTTCAGCTATATTGCTTTTGCTCTTAAGCTCCTTGGGATTTATTTACATCAGCGAGGACAGGCAAATAATTTCAGAAATTAAGCAGTCTCATGGGTTTTTAAAATCCCTTAATAGCCCAGTATACACCGATGAAAGAACGAAGAGTGTATTGGATTATTTGTCAGGATTTGAGCGAAACAATTTTCTAGCCTTTAATGAATTTAATTATTATGCGAAAGGCAATGAAAAAAATGCTTTGATTGATTTGAAGGATAAGCACAATGTGTACATAGCTGTTAATCATGGCATGATTAAAGGGTTGAGGGAAGTCTATAAGGGCATAGAATTCCCGAATGAAATTTCCAACATGCCGAAAAATTGGCAGGAGATAAGGTCATTTGGGGAAGGGGACAAAAAAATGATAGTTTATTATGCTTCCTGATCTTAATAAAAATGCGCAAAAAATCAAATATTAGGGGTGCATTGCTAAAGATTGCCTATAACTCCCCTCTTGAAAGAAATCTAAACCTCATACTAAGGTATGATCCTATTGCCAGAATGCTGGGCAAAATAGCAGGATCAGGAAAAAAACAGCTCAAGGTGCTTGAAATAGGCTCCGGCACAATAGGCATAACAAGGTTCTATAAAGGAAAGGTAGTTGGCATAGATATAGCAACAGAAAGCTACATGCATCCAAGATTGAAATTTATGAAAGCCTCTGCCACAAATTTGCCATTTAAAGACAGGAGTTTTGATGTTGTCATTTCAGTTGACACTTTAGAGCATTTAAGCAGAAAAGACCAGCTGAAAATGGTGCAGGAAGCCTATCGCGTGGCAAAAAAACACATTCTTTTGACTTACCCTGTGGGATTCAACAAATATCAGGAAAGGATAATAAAAAAATGGAAAAAAAGCCATTTGACAGAATCTTTGAAGGAGCACCTGCGCGGCGGAACTGCAAAAGGCAATGAAGTGGAAAAGTCCTTGAAAGGAAAAAAATATAAGCTCATTAAAATGGATGGCATTCATCCTTTATTGGCTTATTATTTAAGTTATCTTGAGCAGAATGCCGCTACAAGGCTTCTTAGCAGGACTTTGCTGAAGTTTTTCCTGCCTCTGCTGAAAATTCCAAAAGGCACGGCCAGGAGGTACTTTTTCGTGGAAAAATAATTACTTCACCAATCCGGATTCCAGCATATAATTGTATATGCTTTCCGCGATTATTTTATGCCCCATTTCATTTGGATGCCAGTCATACCTGCTGACAACAATATCGCTTTCATTGAATTTAGACAGCTGGGGAAGCGTGTCTAAGTATAATATTCTGTTTTGAGCGGCAGTATCCTTCAAAAACTCATGCGCATGAGAGAAAGGATAATCATCAAGGTTATAAATGAATGGAATGGCAACAACTACTAAAGTGGCATTGTTGTTTTTTGCTATTTTGTCCATCTCCAATATATATGCTCGGTTTATTTCCTTGTTCTTATCAGAGTAAAAGCTTTCTGCAATAGCTTTCTGGTAAGATTTTATTACCCCTATAGATTCCAGCAGATTAACACCGCTTTTTTTGATTAGGCTGTAGAGGTAAGATTTTCTCTCTATATATTTGTCAGCCCAGAACAGGTAGAAATTCCTCTTATTTTGGCTTGCTGCGTCCCTGAAGTCATTCAGCACATATCCGACAATTATAATGTCCGGATTGTATTTAAGCGCGTACTGTTGGAGTATTTTTATCTCATATTCCGTGTCCACTCCCTCTTTGCCGAAATTAAAGACTCCATATTTTATTGTTCTTGCCTTGGCGTTTAGTTTTGTCTGCAGTATCTTTGGATAAGTGCTTTCCATATTTTCTATTCCTGTGCCGAATGTAAAAGAATCCCCTAAAACTGCTATTCTATATACATTTCTCTTCATTAACTGGTGATTTAAATCCCTGTAGCCTTCATCATTAAGCTCTATTTTCTGGCTGGCCTTTAGCGCTCCTGCCGGCAATGTCCGCTTGAACTCCTCAGGAAGCATAAATCTAAGCGACAATTCTGTCAGCAATATCAAGGCTAAGATGACAGCCAGCAGCAGCATCAGATTCTGAATTCCTGTCTTATGAGCCTCTAAAAACCCTATAATACCTGATTTTCTATGTTTCGCGAGTAATACAGTGGCTATGAACAGTATGCCAAGAACTGCAAGAGAGATCCTAAATGTTTTAATCTTCTGCAAAGCCTCATTTGTCAATTGATTGTCTATGGTGAATTTGGCAAAAAATTTGTGGTTCAACTTAACTGAAGCAATAAGGAATGATAACGCAATAAGAGTTAAAACAATAATAATAAAAAGAAACATATTGTTTGAAAATTTCTTTCCTCTATTGCTTGGGTTTCTCATTTTGGCTGTTAGTAATATTTTTAGTGGCGTCATAAATATATTGTGCAGCAATCTCATGTCCAAGGACGTTCGGATGAACAACATCATTTCTCTTGATTTTAAGCTTTTGCAGCCCCTGCTCCTTATACGGCTCTAAAAGGTCTATTGCGTAAAACCCGTTTATCTCTGCTTCCTCTTTTACCTTTTCGTGTATCCATTCCCACTTGTAATTTTCAAATTCTTCATAAAATAGGGGGAATATTACAATTATGACATCGATATCATTCTTGCCTGCGATAAGCCTTATCTCTTTGAAGCTGCTTGCCACATTTCCCCAAGAGCTGTTAGCCTTGTGAAACGCAGTATACACATCATCATTGAATCTTGAGCGTATGTTGATGATTTTAGAATAAACAAACTCTGTAATGCTCAGGCCATCGATAAAATCCTTTAACCCGCATGGAATTGCAAGCTCAAGCGAATATACCATGCATCTGTTGCCCTTTCTATCCTCAAGCGTTTTAAATTGTCCTATCAATCCTGGCGATGGCTCGGGATCGTTAAGGATATATCCTATCACTAAAATATCAGGGTCAAACTGGATTGCTTTGGCTTTTAGCAGCTCTGTTTCCTGTTCTATGCCATAGCCATTAATCCCGAAATTCAACACTTCATAATTTCCATTTTTGTTTTTACTGTTCAGCTTTCTTTCCAATGCCTTGGGGTACGAGTCGTCCAATTCAACCTGGAATGCTGCTGTCACAGAATCCCCTATCACAGCTATCCTAACAGTATCCTTATTTTTCTTATAGCCGTACTCGTAATCCCTCATGCCTTTGGAATTTATAGTTATATTAATCCCGTCCATTATTATTGATCCGTTTGGCATCAGCTCGTAAATCAGTTTCTGGTTTTGCGATTTCATGAATATTTTCGGGTATTTTTGAGGTCCTATCCCGGCTAGCCTTAATGCAATCTCAAGCATAATAAGAAAAACAAGTATGCTTGCTGCCAGCATAATCAATTTAATAAGAATTTCCTTTTTCTTCATTTTGCTTTCAAAATTTTCCTTATTTGCGACAGCACCAGCTCGGGAGTTATATTGTCTGTGTAGATGTGGTTTTTGTTTCCATCGCTTTTATCATAATATCCCCTCTTTGACAAGACAATGTGCTTTTTGTCATAAGGCCCTGTCCTTCTGATGTCAGAAGCAAGAAATATGGCAACTACCTTGGTATCGACAGCCACCGCAATATGCATTGGCCCGGAGTCATTTGTTACCAAAAGCCTGCATTTCTTGAGCAATGCGGCAGTCTGAAGCACCGAGGTTTTGCCTATAAGGTTTATTACATTCCTGTGCCTGAATTCGCCAAAATTCCTGACTAAATTTTTTTCTATCTCGCTGCCTATCAAAATTATTTTGGTATTTTTATTTTTAGCAAGCTCTTTTGCAACATGTGCAAAATTTTCAGTCGGCCATATTTTCTCATTGTCTATAGTACCCACATGCATTCCTATCAGTATGTCGCTTTTTGAAGCCTTATTTTTTAATAAGCCCTCTATAAACTTATAATCGTCCATTGAAGGGTTAATAACGGGCTTTTTTGAATAAATCTTTAGATTGCACAATCTCAGCAAGTCCATGCCCTTTTCCAGATCATGCCGCTTTAAGTCTGGCTCCATGCATGCATCGCTGAAGCAGAAATTTTCAATGCCGAATAATGGGTAATAGTAATTTATTTTTTCCTTTGCGCCTGTCAGGAACAGGAATATATCGCTCAGGATATTCCTATTTGGAAATGAATAATAAGCCAGATCATAATTGTTTTTCCTAAGCTTCAGCAAGAATATCATCTTTTGGATGAAATTCTTTTTGGAAGGGTACAAAATCAGCTTGTCAATATGCGGGTTATTTCTTGCTGCATGCACAGACCTTTCAGAGACCATTACATACAATTCGGATTCAGGCAGGTTTTTTTTGATGTTGGCAAAAGCTGGAGTGAGCATGATCAGGTTGCCTATACCGGTTAGTGATATGAGAAGTATTCTTGCTTTTTTTCCCAGATTAATCCGGTTTTTTGTTTCACCAGCCATAACTCATGAATAAGTCGACAACTTAAAAATCTTGCTGTTTGGCTGTTTTGGGGTATATATTTAAATACAAAATATAGTTTTATGATATTATGTCCACAGCGAAATCTTTGGTAAGAAATACAGGCATACTTGTAGCGGGAGAGTTGCTGAGCCGAGCGCTCTCTCTTGTGCTTATAGTAGTTATCGCAAGAACATTAAATGAATCAGGATTGGGCAAATACTCATTTGTCTTTGCCTTTGTAGGCATATTCTCGATATTCTCAGACTTGGGCTCAACCCTGTACATAACAAAAGAGATAGCAAGGAACAATTCATTGGCAAAAGAGTACCTTGGCAAAGTCTTTGTTGCAAAGCTTATTCTCGCTGCAATATCTTCATTAGTGCCGATTCTGATAATATTCCTCACAGGCCAGGCTGCAGAGATAAAGGCAGGAGTTATGCTTGCGGCAGCTGCAATGTTTATGTATTATATTGCATTCCCGTTCAGGGCAGTTGTAAATGCATACGAGGTGCAGAGCTACCAGTCTTTGTACGTTTTGGCAGAAAGGCTCATTGCATTTGCCCTTGGCACTTTTGTCCTCTTCAAAGGGTATGGGCTGACAGCGCTTCTTATAGTGCTTGTTTTCTCAAACGCGTCAAGCTGGCTTATCATCTGCAGGCTTGTATCAAAAAATCTTGTCGGTTTCAAGCCGCAGCTTGATTGGGCCTTCATAAAATCAGTCCTTAAGAAATCCTCCCCTTTCTGGTTTACCACAATATTCATGACAATTTACTTCAAGATTGATACAGTCATGCTTTCCTTCATGCAGGATTACGCTGTTACAGGATTGTATAATGCGGCATACAAGATAATAGATACTTTGGCCTTTATCCCGTTTGTTGTCGTGACTGTTGCCTTCCCAGTCATGTCAAAGTTCCATAAAAAAGATGCTGTAATGCTGTCAGCAGTATATAAAAAATCATTTTACTATCTTTCATTGCTTGCATTGCCGCTCGGCATTGGCGTTACTGTATTGGCTGAAAGAATCATACTTTTGATTTATGATAAAAGCTTTATAAATTCAGCAATTGCGCTGCAAATCCTGATATGGGCTTTGGTTCTGATGTTCGTGAACTATTTGATGGGGTTCCTGCTGAATTCAATCGACAAGCAGAAGGCTTTTACTTTGGTCACAGGGCTGACAGCGGCATTTAATGTAATTTTAAACCTGATAATTATACCGGTGTACAGCTATAAGGGAGCTGCCATAGCAACAGTATCAGCAGAGCTGTTCAACTTCTTCATGCTGTTTTACTTCAGCTCAAAGAGCGGGTTTTTTTTGAACCCCCTAAAGCTGCTTTTTAAGCCCCTAATCGCGTCTTTGATAATGGGTGCATTGATATTGGCTGCTGGAAAATACCATCTTTTGCTCGTAGTGCCTTTGGCCATAGCCTGCTATTTTTCTGTGCTGTTCATGATAAAGGGCCTTGGAAAAGAGGAAATAAGCTTGATAAAATCGTTTTTCTGAACAAAAAGATTTATATCCAATAACTGTGCATACTTTACTTCGGGGGTGTTGTATATTACTTACATCAAAAAAGATGTCAATAAAATATTGCTGGTTTTCATAATAGCTTTACTGGTAATTTTTTCATGGTCAACTGCTTATTATGAGAGTAAGCTAAGCAATATCTCTTTGAGTTATGATAATGAGCTTCAAAAGAGCGAGAAATATACTGGGAATGCAGTTCTTGAGGATTTAAATCATACTCTCAGTTTAAAAAATACTTTCCAAAAAGACAAGGAATACTTGGAAAAGGGCTATTTTGATTTGAAAATCGGGAATGACGCATTAAAAGCAGAAAATGAGAGGTTGAATGATGAGGTTGGCTTGTTAAAGGCTGAGTCTGAAAGCCAGAAAACAATGTTTGATAAATTGCAGATTCAATTTAAGCAAGTGCAGGATTCTCTCATAAAAGCCAATGAGGACATTAGCAAGCTGATTGCAAGGAATAATGAGCTGTGCAGGAAGCTGAGAGAGAAAGGGGAGGAGTGCTGATTAAATCCCCTTACTATTTTTATTGTAGGCTCCGTAATATCTTATCATTTTGAATTGTCTTGGTGGTATGTGCTGGATAAGGCAAGTGATAAAATCCAAAACTGATTTTCTTACCAATATCCTTTTTCCTTTTGAATCTTTATAGAAGAATATTATATCTCTTTTGTTGTATCTTATTATCCTGCCATTGGCAATTGCAGGGTGCCTTACATATCTTCCTATGTACTTAGCAATATTTTTTGATTCAATATTGTTTGACCATACATAATACCCGTAATAGTATTCGTTTGATGATAGTTTCAGACTATCGAGGACTGTTTTTCTCCATAACTTACTGAACTTAAAATTGAAATCAATATTTGAGTTTGTTATTATATGCAAATGCGGATGAAATTTCATATCTTTGCCAAAAGTGTGAAGAATGACGACAAGCCCTGTTTTTCGATGTGAATCTAAGTGAAGCATTTGAAAAAATATTTTGAAGATCTCAGTAAAGTGTTGAGATTGTTCCAATTTCTCAAAATTGGCCTAAGCAAATAAGGGACTGTTAAGACGATATGCTTTCTAGGAGTTGGACGCGGATTGCTTTTCAAATTTTCTGACCAGTTGTCCGCATATCTCTTTCCACGTGAGTTGCATATCCTTGAATTGCAGCTATTCTTTGAGCAATCTATCATTTTTTGGATTTCTCGTTTTTGGTGGATTGTTGGATTATCTTTTTTAAGATAATCTCCCCAATTCTCTTCCAGTATCTGTCTTACGGAATACATAAAAATCACCTCAAATTTTAGAGATTATAAAAGCTTTTCTGAGGAGAAAGCAGATTTTTGGTTAGAAGAACTTTACGTACCAAAGTTAGCAAAGCCGTCGTAGTAGTAATACTCTTATGCAACTGTGCAGATTACCTCAGAATTTTTTATGTGCGAATCTGCTGCTTCCCTGACAAAATCATGGCCTTGTTTAATTATGGCATTTCTAACCATGCAGTCAAACCTTAGTTGAACGGATATTACGCCATTTTCTGCCTTTGCATGAAATTCAAAACTCTTTAAATTATTCAAGGCAACTTTTGACAGCTTAAAAATCTGAGAAGCATCAAAAATTCTCAATCCAGTTATGAATCCCTCTTCATCAATGTCAACTATGAAATTATCAAATTCTACAGATATGGCATAGTTCCTATCTCTAATTTTGAATAGCAAAATATCATTCCTGTAATCATAGAGGTATTCTCCTCTTCCCGGTGCTTTAAGATGTCTCATTTTCTAGTCTCTTTAGATTAGGCATAGTCTCTGTGTTTATAAACGTTATTATCTCCAATTTTGGATCTTTAATTTCCAGTATTACCCTAAGGAAGCCCCAATTTCTCCTGTAAAACGCCGCATATCTCCCGTTTCGCTGAAGGCCAATGCCTCTGGGGTTTTCCTTCAGCAAAAGATCAATTAAGCTCTGCTCTTTAAATAACTTTCTTTGGGCATCGCTCAGATGGTCAAGGGCATGGGGGTTAAGAATGATGTTATCTTTGTATTTTGAGGTTATTTCTTTGAATTCCCCTAAGCTAATTTCTTTTATTATTTTGGTTGTGTTCATTACGAATTCGCTTAGCTATACTATATAAAAACATTTTCTTTAAAAAAAGCCTGCCAATCCGAGATTGCGCTACAGCCCTGCCGAGCTACTATAATCTCGAATTATTGTATTTCGTCAGCAAATTTCTTATGTGAACACCGTTATTTATATTTTTCTATTTTTGTCGACGATAAATTGTATTTTTTGTAGTTCCGTCAGGATTAATTATTGAAGTAATTCTCGATAATGCGTCGTAATTATATTTTGTCTTATTTGCTGGGATTGCGTCATTTGAAATTTCCGTCAAATGTGTATGATGATGTAGATAGCAAATTAATAATGAAAGAGCTTGCATTTCTTTGCGTAAAGTTAAAATTATTTTCAGTTCTCGAATAGATATTGGAATTGCTATCGTAAATTTCTGTCTTGAACTCTTTGCCTTTTAATTGCTTGCCTTGATGGAAATAATGTGAAATTATTGATTTATCCGATAAAGTTTCATTAACGATATTGAATCTATGTGAAAAGGGCGGAGATGGCAGGAGTGTTATCCTGCAAATAGTGCCTTTCACCTCATGTTTGCCCCAGAAGATGGATTCCCCCTGTTTAGCTAATTTTTTATGGGAAACTATCGTAGTAAGTTTTTACTCAGAAAGTAGTATTTAAATCTATTGACGTTGGAGAAGATTTACGTACCAAAAATTGTTAAATTTCTTTTGTATATCTTTTAATTATCTTTGCATAGAGATATAAAAAAATAACACTAACTCCAGAACCTAATAAAATAAGTAAATAAGTGTTACAATCTCGAAATATGCATTTTCTACCAAAAAGAAAAGATAATAAATCCCAACCATAAAATAAGCATACAAATGAAATAAATAAAGGCAACATTAGTTTAAATTTAGTAAAATCCTCTTTCTTTTTAATTCGAATTGAACTATAAGTTCCTGTTAAGAATACTATTAAGAAAATTATCCCGATTAGTATGATAATGGGATTTTCATTAGAGTCAGAGTAACCAAGAGTAGTAAAAAATATAACTGGAAATATAAATATGAAAAAATACGCTGATAATATCCACTTTAATATGTTTTTCATTGTATGGTTAAAAGCTAATCTTTATTTAAATTTAATCATTATTGGAAGGAATTAGCTTTTTAGTTTCATGGGCTATTACTTTAATTTGCATATAGTTTTGCATGTTTGGGCAGAGCAATGACCTTGTGAGTCACAGCTTTTAGTACAACTATCATAACATTCAACGTTAGAACCGCCCCCACCTCCGCCATTACCTCCAGATTTACCATAAAGTTCGTCAGCTTTTTTTGGTATCATTCCTAATAATGGATTTTTGTCAATATTATCAATATCGGTGTGCTTAATTTTAGATAAAATATGTTCTTCATCTGTCCCCTCAATTTCCTCACCATGTAACTCAAGACCATCTTTTTGTCTGATATTAATTAGTTCCTTTACGTTATCTGGTTTGACATTATTAAAACCAACTTTATCTATTGTAACTACTAAATCCACTTCTATATGGTCTTCTTTTAGACTATTACTTAAGGTTATAGCTGAAGTGCCTCCTAAGCTATGACCAACAATTATAACGGGCTGGTTCTTATCTCTTTGTAATTCGGATTTAACTAATTCTTTAACGGAATCTAATCTGTTATATGATGCCAATATTGATGTCTGAGATGAAGTTTCTCTTGCTTGCAATTTTTCTAAATCACTAGAACCGCCACTGGAAGTTGTGCTATACCCGTAAAAGTAGACTACAACATGACCATTCGGGTCTATAAACTTGTATGGATTGTTCTTAGTATAAGCATAATGATTAAAAAATTGAGGTTCATAAATATACTGAGTTAATGTATCTGGCGCAATAAATTTTCCCCATTCTGATTTATACATTCTTGCCCCATAATCGTATTCCTTGGTTTGTGTATCTTGCTCTTTTCCGTTATAATCATATCTAGAGCCGCCGCCATTTAATATCTCCCCAAACGGGGAATAAAATGAATTTTCTATTATATTTCCAGATGCATTCGTGATTAATGAATTACTTCCAAGATGGTCTGAATGTATAAACTGCTTTTGACCATCTGTCGTAACTTGTGCAACTAAAGCGTTGTCTTGATAAACATATTTTTCGCTGTAATTTCCCGATGAATTTTCAATATGTACGTAATTTTTGTTGACGTAATATACACTATAATTTAATACTCCATTTGAAAATACATCTTTTACTAAAATCCTTTCTTCCGTAGGATGCCAGATAAATTCCTCTAATATTTGGCCGTTACTTAAATTTCCACTTCTAATTCTGATTAACTGATTTAACTCATTATATTCTCTATAAAAAGAGTCTCCAGTTATTAAGTTACCATTCTCATCTGTAACTAAATTTAATTCATCTGCATATATAAATGGCAAACTAATTATCAAAAATGCTAAAATTATTGCAATGTTCCTTATGTAATTTAGTGGCTTCATGAAACAGCCACCCCTGTCACATTATCATTATAAGAAGATGAATTAACCAAGAAACTTAAAGGATAAATTCCAGAATTTGTAAAGTTTATAAGTCTTTTCTGACGGAGGGTATGCTATTTGGAAAAAAGAACTTTACGTGCCTCTTAATAATTCCATGGATAAGTAAACCAAGCTATAAGAAGTATAATTCCACCAATAATAGAAATTGAATAAAATAATTTAGCGTAAGACCTATATTTCTCTTGAGTTGATTCGCCCCTAGAATAAAGTTTAAACATCCAATCATTTTTTCCTTTTTCATAAAGCTTTTTTAAAATAGCATCAAGCTTTATAAGATTAATCAAAGGGAATATAACTGTGAATAACAATGTAAATAGAGAGAAAGCCACATCTAAAATTATTTTTAAGTTCATACCATATCATCAAACAAGGTTCTATTTAAATTTATTCCTATCACCTTAGTTACCTTCATCTTCGTCATCTGAATCATCAACTCTCGTACCGTCATCATCTGGACCTCCTTCTATTACCCATGTACCATCGTCTCTTTGGACTACATTTGATTTTATCACGCCTCCTATATAGTTAGTACTGAATCTCTCTACCTCTTGACCAGCTTGATTGAACAACACCAATATTAGATTTCCTTGATTATCTACTTGTGGTCTAAACACACATTTAAGACACTCAACAACTTCTTCTTTTGTTCGCTCTTCATCTTTAGTAATAACTACTGCAACATTAGAGAAAGCTTTAAATCTGAGTTCTACATTATCTGATATTAAAAGTTTACTGAATGGTTCTTGAAGATGTTCAAGCTCTTCTTGACGTTGTTTATATTCTGGGTCAATGGAAATCTCAGCTGGTTGTGTATCGGGTTGTGGTTGTGTTTCTTGTGATTCGTCAGCTTCCTGGCTTGAAAATAATACCTTACCTAAAAAAAGCAACCCACCAAGAGCCAAAAAGAAAATAGCTAGTTGTGGAGAATTTGCAATATTTAGTTGGTGTCCAGTAGGGTCAGTATTTTTAAGTGGATTATTCCTCTCAAAAGCATACCTATTTAACGACTGTGGGTCATATACATTTTGTATCAGCGTATCAGGTTGCGTGAAAATCCTTAACTTAGGGTCGTATTTTCTAAAGTGGAAATCATAATCCTTAACCAAAGAATCGTACTCCTTAGCTTCGTAAGAAAATTTGTTTTCAATTACACCCTGCAACGGCTCAGCAAAAGGCGAGAATAGATTTTCCTCTATAACATCCCCACTCTCATTCAAAATAATATGAGCACT
>JACQSQ010000001.1 GCA_016211245.1 Candidatus Woesearchaeota archaeon | reverse complement strand
GTCTGACAAGGCCAAGGTTGCCTTGAAGAATGCGATTGAGGACATAGCAAACGGGATTGCGGTAAAGGCAATTAAATTGGCAAATCACGCAGGAAGAAAAACAATCAAATCAGAAGATATCAAGCTGGCCGTGAAGGATTAATTCTAAAAAATAATGCATAATCTTTATAAATAAACAGAATATCCAATGACTCCTTAATCTAAAAGGTGATTTTTAAATATGGTAGACACAAAGATGGTGGGCGCCAACCAGATACAGAAAGGCAGCTTCATACTCATGGGCGGCATTGCATGCAAAGTCGTTGACACTGAGATTTCAAAGCCAGGAAAACACGGGCATACAAAGGTAAGGATTTCAGCAGTCGGCTTGGTTGACGATAAAAAAAGAATCGAGGTCATGCCTGGCCATGACAATGTTGAGGTTCCTATAATAGAAAAAAGAAATGCGCAGGTATTGTCTGTGCAGGGATCAACGGCAAATGTGATGGATGCCGAGACTTACGAGACATTTGATATAAAAGTTCCGGATGAATTTAAGGGTCAGGTGACAGAAGGCTCTTCTGTCTTGTATTGGGTCATAATGGACGAAAAAGTAATAAAACAGGTCAAGGGTGCTGAATAATGGTCAAGTTTCCGGAAGCTGAAGTTCGCAAGTTTAGGAATGTATTTGTCTGCAGGAAATGCAAGACTAAAATCAAAAGTCCAAACATGAAGATTATCCAAGGCAAGGTAAGCTGCAGGAGATGCGGAAGCAAGATGTTCAAGGCAGTAAGGAAGAAATGATTTGATTCCCAGCAAAATGGACTTTGAGACAATTTCTGCCGTTGTTTTTTTGGTTATACTAGCGGTTTTTGTTTATCTGAAAAGAAAGGATTTGGATACAAAGCAGATCGTACCTTATTTTCTTTATTTTTCTATGTATAAAACTAAGATTGGAATCGAATTGATGGATTCTGCTGCGAGAAAATGGAAAAGATTTGTCCAGTATCTGGGCTATTTTGGAATTGTAGTTGGCTTTTTGGGAATGACTTTTATCTGCTTTACGCTGGTTCAAAGCCTGATTCCCGTGATAACCAGGCCGGAAGAAGCAGCCCAGGGAGTTGGATTGGTCTTGCCGGTTAAGGCAAAGGGCATATTCTATGTGCCATTCTTTTACTGGATAATTTCTATATTTGTGATTGCTATTGTTCATGAATTTGCCCATGGATTAGTGGCAAGAGCCCATAATATGAAAGTGAAGTCAAGCGGGTTTGCTTTTTTAGCATTGATAGTGCCGATCATTCCGGCAGCTTTTGTCGAGCCTGATGAAAAAGAGCTGAGAAAAAGAAGCCATAAAGAGCAGCTTAGTGTTTTTGCAGCAGGACCCTTGGCCAACATAATAACCGCTTTTGTTTTCCTGGCATTGGCATATTTTGTGATGGCCCCTTTGGCAAATGCAGTGATAGAGCCAAATGGGGTAAAATTTGCGTCTTATTACGAAGGCAGCAAGGCTTACCCCGCTGAAAATGCCGGAATAAAAATCGGCGAGATAATACAGGAAATTGACAATAAGCCTACCCCCTATTATGAGAATATGTCTGCAATTTTAAAAAGCAAAAAGCCAGGAGATGTCATAACGATAAAGACAGACAGCTCATCATATCAAATAACGCTGGAAAAAAATCCCGAGAATGAAAGCGCTGCTTTTATGGGGATATCGCACCCAGAGCAGAGCACAAAAGTTAAAGACAGCATAAAAGCTTCTTATGGTGAAGCGTTGCCAAATTTTATTGTATGGGTTGCCGGATTGTTTGTCATTTTATTTATCTTGAATTTAGGGATAGGATTGTTCAATCTAGTCCCAATAGGCCCGTTAGACGGCGGCAGGATGCTCCAATTGCCATTGCATAAGTATTTTGGTACAGAAAAAGGCAACAAGATTTTAATTTATGTCAGCTTGTTATTTTTTATAATTATTATAATAAATGTGGGAGCTGGGTTTGGGCTGTTTGGATTGTTTAAGTAAAGAATATAGAAAATCACTAGAATATCCTCAGTTTTTCTTTTGGAAGTCCAGAGTTCTCAGCTATCGATTCCGGTACATTTCTATAAGTGACTAATGCAAAAGGATTACTGCCGTTTACTCCAAGAGCTGCGGAATATACATAAGCACGATGCGCCACTTCTTGCTGAACTAGTTTATTTACCCTTATAATGCCAGTTGGTATGTGCCTGCCTTCTGCAAGCGCTGCAATAACTGTGCTAATATGGCGATAGTCGCCATTGTGGTTTCCTATAGGATGCACCAGTATGCTTGACCCAATTTCTGGCTCGTTTCTATGCCTGAGTAAATAGGTGCCATATTGTGTTGTGAGGTAAAGAAGCACCTCACCAAGAAACCTATCTGGGATCCTGCTTCGACTTAATTCATCGGTACTAAGGCCTGTTACATCAATAGAAACAGTTGGCTCTTTTGGCTTATGATTTCTCAAATCTCTTAACAATCCAGTTAATGTCATGCTTTTATCCCATACAAACTAAAATATAAAAATCTATTGTTTCTGCCTGCTTTCAACATATTCCCTAACTCTGTCGTTTCCAGTCGGCTTTGCATTTGGACCTAAAGAATAATATATTTTTTCCGCCTCGCCGCCCCATGAATAATCCCCTTTTTCTTTCTCTATCTTATTGACGACAAACTCCCCCAAAGAAATTCCTTTCTTTAAATGATAATAAATGCTCCTCAAAGTGACTTTTGGGAAAATAGCAACATAAACCTTGTAAATCTCATAGCCATAAGCCTTCTGTATAAAATGCAGTATCTCGACAATATTCTGCCTTATTTCAGATTTTACCGGCCTTCCCTTCTTCATGCAAATTGCAATGTTTTACTTATTTATATATTTTTGGTTTCTATATAGAAAATAAATGATAATTAAGATAATTATTTATAGTGCAAATAATATATTAACAGTATGCCCTTTAAAATAAAAGAAACAATACTTGGATTTGCTATTGCTATAATATTTGTATTTTTTGTAGTGTTTGGCATCAAGGCTTTCTACAAAGAGCCAAAATATGAGGATTATTGCACAAGAGGCACTTTGATTGATGTGGTTTATTCAAAAGGGTATTATGCAGAACCTTATCCTATGCGCACCAAAGAGCCGAATGGTAACACGTGCATGAAAGCTGTCAAGGAGTATGACACATTTAGAAAGAATTGCGCGGCAAAAAAAGCAGATGTTGTTTATGAATATGATGAAAATGGCTGCCAGTCTGCAAAAGAGTGCACATTCTGCCAGCAGGATTATGAGAAATCAAGGAATATTTACTTCAGGAACGTGTTCATCATAAGCGGGATTATTGGGATTATAGTTATCATAATAGGGGCTGTTTTTGGCATCACAAGCGTAAGCGCGGGCTTGTTTGGAGGAGGAGTCCTGACAATAATCTACGGGACAATGAACTACTGGAGCGAGCTTGCTGACTGGGCAAGGTTTATAATCCTGGGAATTACATTGGCTGTTTTGATTTATCTCGGGTATAAGGGATTTGCAGTGTTTGGCTTTGGAAAGAAAGGGGCAAATAAGGATAAAGGAAAAAGATAAGTTTATTATTGCTTGGATTCTATTCATTTTATGAAATATATTTTCTTTTTGTCTGGGGATTATATTGGGTTAGGAAAAGAAGAGAGTGTTAGCTTATTTAATGTGGATAAATGTAAGTTTATTGATAGGATAGTTATTATTAACTTAAAAGGTAATGAAGTATCATTAACCGAAATATTCAAAATGTTATCCTTAACCAAAAGCATTTACAAATTCTTATTTGAATGCAAAGTTGATGATTTAATTGAAACAATGAAGGATTATGACTGGAATTCTGTTTATAAAGATAGTTTTTCTCTTAGAATAGAAAATTTCAATAATAAGGACAACAATAAAAAAATTCAAATTAAAAAAAATAAAATGACTTCTCGAAGTAAGCATGATGGAAGTGATCCGTTTGTGGATTTATCAGAAAAAGAGGTAGCAGGATACATATGGAAATCCCTAAAAAATCCAAAAGTTAGTCTTGAAAATCCAAAGACATTGATTCAGATATTCATCATCAGCAATAAGGCATATTGCGGGCTATTAATCTGCGAAAACAAGGAAGATTTTGAGTCGAGAAAATCGCATTTGAGGCCATTCCCCCACCCCAGTTCATTGCATCCAAAGGTTGCAAGAGCATTGGTAAATTTGACTGGAATTAAAGAAGGCGAAACTTTATTGGACCCGTTCTGCGGCACAGGCGGATTTTTTATTGAAGCTGGATTAATGAATATTAAGTCAATTGGATATGACATTAACCAAGAAATGATTGGAGGGTGCATTAAAAATCTAAAATACTATAAGATTAAGAATTATAAAATAAAACATCAAAATGCATTAAAAATAAATAATAAGTTTGATTATGTTGTGACAGACTTGCCTTATGGGTTGAATTCAAATGTCATATCGGAATTGCACAAAGATTCCTGGAAGAAAGGACGCATAAACAAAAAAATACAAAAGGAAGGGTTTACGAAAGATTTGGAGGAATTTTATCTGCAATTCCTAAAAAACCTAAGAAAGAAGCTAGGGAAAGAGGCAGTCATTGTATTTCCGGATTATGTAAATTACAGGAAGTTGATTAAACAATCAAAATTCAAGATAGAATTTGAATTCTCTGATTATGTGCACGGAAGCCTGACGAGGAAGATGGTTAAAATAAGATGAAACTATTTTTTCCTAAGCTTCTTCTCCAATTCAGCTATCGCAACAGTAGTCTTTATCACAGTATCCGGATTCAAGGAAATTGAATCAATTCCGCATTTGACCAGAAACTCTGCAAATTCGATTTTATCCGACGGGCCCTGGCCACAGATTCCGATTTTTATTTTATTCCTTTTGCACTTATGAATAGCCTCATAAATCATCCTCTTAACCGCAGGATTCCTCTCATCATAAAGCCGGCTTACCAATTCAGAATCCCTATCTAAACCAAGTGTCAATTGAGTTAAATCATTTGAGCCTATTGAAAATCCGTCAAACACTTTCGCAAATTCATCAGCCAAGACAACGTTTGAGGGAATCTCACACATCACATAAATTTCGAGGTCATTTTTTCCCTGCACAAGCCCATGTTTCCTCATCTCAGCAATGCAAAGTTTTCCTTCCTCAACAGTCCTGCAGAACGGAATCATCAGTTTGATATTATTAAGCCCCATTTCTTCCCTTGCTTTTTTCATAGCTTTGCACTCCAATGCAAAAGCTTCTCTGTAATTTCCTGCATAATATCTTGAAGCGCCTCTCCACCCTATCATAGGGTTCTCTTCTTTTGGCTCAAATTCATGTCCGCCAATAAGGGAAGCATACTCGTTTGACTTGAAATCAGACATTCTCACAATAACATCTTTGGGATAGAAAGCAGCGGCAATCATAGCCACCCCCTGGGCTAATTTCTCGACGAAAAAATCAACCCTGCTTTTATATGGGTAGGTCAGCTCGTCAATAATTTCCTTTGTTTTCTTGTCCTTGAGCTTATCATAATGAACAAGGGACAATGGGTGGACTTTAATATATCCCCCGATAATAAACTCTTCTCTTGCCAGTCCAACCCCGTCATTGGGGATGAAAGAAAACTCAAATGCCCTGTCCGGGTTGCCTACATTCATCATTATCTGTGTTTTAGGCCTCTTTATTTTTTTCAAGTCTATTTTCCTTATTTCAAACTTCAGTTTTCCTTTGTATATTTTTCCAACTTCTCCTTCTGCACAGCTCACCGTAACATCAGCGCCGTCAGGAATCGCCTCAGTCCCTTTTTCCGTGCCTACAATCGCAGGAATTCCCAGTTCCCTGGCCACTATTGCGGCATGAGCCGTCCTTCCGCCTTTGTTTGTGACGATTGCAGAAGCAATCTTCATTATGGGTTCCCAGTCAGGATCGGTTTTTTCTGTAACAAGAACTTCTCCTTGCTTGAAATCTCCTATGTCTTCAGCACTCTTGATGACATGCGCTTTTCCTGAGCCAATCTTGCTTCCGACGCTTAATCCAGTGGCCATAACGGCACCTTTCTCCTTTAAAGCATATTCCTCAAGGATGTTGAAATTCTTCTGGCTCTGCACTGTTTCAGGCCTTGCCTGTACTATAAACAATTCCTTTGTAACGCCGTCCTTCGCCCACTCCATGTCCATTGGCTTGAATTTCTTTGCCTTTGCAGAATAATGGTCTTCTATTATGCATGCCCATTTCGCTAATTTTAATATCTCTTCATCATTTAACACAAATTTGTATCTTTGCTCGTATGGAACTTCCACATTTTCGGTCGTGTGCTTTGTTCCATGCTCGGAATATATCATCTTTATCCTCTTGCTCCCCAGCTTCTTGCTTATGATTGGCCTGAACCGTTTCTTTAATGCGGGCTTGAATACATAGAATTGGTCTGGGTTTACGGCGCCCAAAACAACATTCTCCCCAAGTCCATAAGACCCATTTATCAGCACAGCATCCTTAAATCCGGTTTCCGTGTCAATAGAAAACATGACGCCAGAGCACGCCTTGTCACTCCTAACCATTTTCTGCACGCCAATTGACAAAGCAACCTTGAAATGGTCAAAGTGCTTGTCAACCCTGTAAGAAATCGCCCTGTTTGTGAATAATGATGCGAAGCATTTCTTGCATGCTTCAATAAGAGAATGCTCTCCCCTGATGTTGAGGTAAGTTTCCTGCTGGCCCGCAAAGCTGGCGTCTGGCAAATCCTCTGCTGTTGCAGAGCTTCTGACTGCCACGTCTGTGTTTGGCCCGTATTCCCTGCATAACTTCTTGTAAGAATTAATTATTTCGTCCTTAAGCTCCTTTGGGAATTCTGCTTTGAGTATTGCCTCTCTTACCTTCCTCCCCCTTTCATTCAAGTTTGACATATCAGACGTGTCTAGTCCCTGCAGAATCCTTTTGATGTCGTCCCTTATTTTAGCTCTTTCAAGAAGGTAGTTGTAAGCGTATGCAGTAACTGCAAATCCATTTGGAATATTAACGCCTTTTTTAGTGAGGTTCCTGTACATCTCTCCCAAGGAAGCGTTTTTGCCGCCTACTAAGGGCACATCCTCAATTCCCAATTCATCAAACCAGAGAATGAATTTTTTTGGCTTGCCTGGCTTCAAATTATGCACCTCTTTTAGCAAGGTACTGGATTTTTGTTTATTTAAAGCTTGCTATTCACTATATGGAATTTTGGCAAATTTTAAATATGCTCTGCCTATACTTAGTTTAAGGTGATTTTTCATGTCAAATTTCGTAAGAGTCGCCAGCATTTTAGATTTAAAGCCCGGTGAAAACAAAGTTGTGGAAGTAAACGGAGAGCAAGTTGGCTTGTTCAATGTAGATGGTGAGTTTTATGCGATATCAAATACATGCGCCCATAGGGGTGGCCCTTTGGGAGAAGGCTATTTGGAAGGAGACATTGTCACGTGCCCTTGGCATGGGTGGCGCTTTAATGTAAAGACCGGCAATAATGCAATAATGCCTGGCGTAAGAGTTCCCTCCTATCAAGTCAAAGTGGAAGGCAGTGATGTTTTTGTTTCTATCGATTAAATCATAACAAAGCTTTTATTCTTATTTAACTAAACCGTTATTATGCCAACAAAAGAAGAGCTTATAAAAAAATGGATTTCTTCAGGAACAATAAAAGACAGTAAAGTGATAGAGGCATTCAGGAAAATACCAAGGGGGGAATTCATCGAGGATTCAAGAAAAGAAGAAGCGTATGGAGATTATCCTTTGCCTATAGGCGAAGGCCAAACCATATCGCAGCCCACAACAGTGGCTATAATGACGCAGGCTCTTGAACTGAGAGAAGGGCACAAAGTTCTCGAGGTCGGTGCCGGGTCTGGTTATCAGGCGGCAATCATATCTCAAATTATAGGACCAAAAGGAAAGATTATTTCAACAGAAATAGTGCCGGAATTGGTGGAACTGGCAAAAAAGAATATTAAAAAATTGAATCTTGGGAATATTGAAATATTGAAGTATGACGGCTCCAAAGGCTATGCTAAAGAAGCGCCATATGACCGGATAATAGTCGCTGCAGCCTCTCCAAAAATACCAAAACCGTTAATTGATCAATTAAAGGAAAATGGAATCATTATAATTCCTGTTGGCAACATGCTCGAGCAGGCCATGATAAAGGGAAGAAAGGAAAATGGAAAAATCATCGAGAAAAGGTTGGGTGATTTCGTCTTTGTGCCGCTAAAAGGAAAATATGGTTATTGAATATTCTTTTTGCTTATCTTGATTCTAGACTTCTTCATCAACTTTATCGCTTGCTTATAGGTGAGAAGTATATTTTTTGCCCCATAATGCGCTATAACAGACTGCGCATTTATTATTCCAAGTTTTATCGCAAATTCTATATCATTTTTTCTCATCAACCCTGACAAAAAGGAGGCTGCAAAAGCATCTCCTGCGCCTGTGGTATCAATTCTTTTTGATTTTGGAGGCAAAGCGGTATAGATGTGATTATTGCCGAATGCATAAAGTTTATTGTGCCCGTCAGTTATGACAACAATCTTAGGGCCTATATCATTCAGCTTCAATAAAAGATTTTTAGGAGAATCTTTTCCAGCCAATAGGCATGCCTCTTCAAGATTCAAAACCAGAATCTCTGTCCTGTCCAGTATTTTTTTAAGGTATAATCTTCCTTTTTCTGCAAGATACGTGCTTGCGTTGAAAGCAATTTTTATTTTATTTTTTTGCGCGTATTCTGCAATTTTCTCAAGTGTTTTGAATGACTCGCCCATCATTGCACTGAAATAAAACCATTTTGCCTTTAGTTTTCTGAATGGGACGTCCTTGACTCTTAATTCATCATTGACTCCTTTATATGCAAGTATCGTCCTGTCATGTTCCAGAGTATCTAATATAATTGAATAGCCCGCATTTCCGCTTCCATGGCCGCAAAGCAAATCGACTTTCTCTTTTACCAGATTCTTGTGGATGAAATCTGAATTGGTGCCCTGCCCCAATTTTCCAACAAATCCTACTTTGAATCCTAATCTTGAGAATGCAACTGCTGTATTTGTCCCTCCCCCACCTGTTGAGAAATCAAGCTCATCAATCAGTATCTTTGACCCGCTTGGAAAAGCCAACAAGTCAGTCTCCCCTTTAGGGTCAATTATCTTTATAAGCTCAGAGAAATGGGTCTTTGCAAATACATCCACAGTAGCAGAGCCGACAGTGATTACATCGTACATAATTGATTTTCTGAAATAATAAGTTTATATAGTTTATTGTTTTGGAAATGGCGTGTTCAATTTCATAATTAGTTGACACTTTTAAGAATGAACCAAATTTCCAGAGTTTTTGGTGATTTTATGCCGAAACTAAACGAAAAAAAAGAAAATGGATAATAAATCAGTATAGGAGTAGCAGAAGTGTTACTTCATTAGCAAAAATACAAAAGATTAGCCGTCGTATGGTTTGCAAGCTTGTTGCAAAACATAAGAAAGAAGGGTCGGAAGCCTATAAAGCTAAGAAGGCAGGAAAGCCGAAAACGAGTATTAATCCTTCTTTTGTAAAGAAGGTTGCTGAGGTAAGAAAATCTACGGGCTATGGGAGTGAAAAAATACATTTTGTTCTCAAGAAGTCAGGATAAGAGTTTGTCGCCTAAACTGAAAAAACTAAAAACGAGACTAGGGGGATTTTCTAGTCCTTCGGACAGATAGCCAGAATCAAAGATTTTGAGATTTATTTGTGGTCGCCGTTACTTAATCTTCTTTCCAATATCCCACAATAATTTGAAATAATTATGATACCCTTTTACTAGATGCTTATTTCGGATTTCAATGATAGCAGGAGGGTCGCCAAAAGTCTGAAGAATGATTGTATCTTCCCAGATATTGTAATTTGATGGTGTTGCAAATTTCTTCGGAATTAAGCTTATCTGCAATTGATTGTCCAAACTCTTTAAAACATTTTTCTCAAATTCCTCTATTCGGTAACTTACCCATTTCCAAGTGATTTTCTTTTCTTTCATTATTTTTTCGTATTCCTTGTAAAAATTACCCATACACTCAAACCACCTGTCTCCTACTGCCCCCATCACATAACCGACACAATTTTCTTTAACTCTTTTTAGTAATCCAATATGATAAGCTTGAAAATCCTCATAGCCTTCATAAACATTAATTTCTTGTTTCTTTTCGATAATAGATTTAAGAAATTCTTTAGTTCTTTTTTCTTTAGGATTTTTGAATATTACTTGAGGGGTTCCTTCTTCAACAACCCTGCCACAATCCAAGAATACCACTTTATCAGAGATTTCGCTAGCGAATCTCATATGGTGGGTAACTACTAGCATAGTCATGCCTTCCTTAGCTAACCTTTTGATAACTTTCAAAATTCCGCCAATTAATTCTGGATCTAAAGCAGAAGTTATTTCATCAAAAAGAACAATTTCTGGCTCCATTGCTAGAGTTCTGGCAATAGCTACTCTTTGTTTTTGCCCTCCAGATAAAGATTCAGGATATTCTTCCGCTTTGTTTGATAAACCAACTTTATTTAATATTTCTTTTGCTTTTTTTACTGCTTGGTTTTTATTTTTCTTTTTGACATTAATTGGTGCATAAATGACATTTTCTAATACTGTTTTGTGTGGCCATAAATGAAAATCCTGAAAAACAACCCCTATCTTATCTCTTAACTCTTTAATGTCTTTCTCTTCAGAATCTTTAGTAACAATATTCTTTTCATCAATAATTAGATTGCCTTCATTCATAGAATCTAACATACTAATGCATCTTAGTAAAGTTGTTTTCCCTGCTCCGCTGGGACCAATAACAGAGATAATTTCTCCCTTTTTAACATCTAAATCGATATCATTCAATACTTTATTCTCGCTATATTCCTTTGATAATTTCTCTAATCTAATTATTGTCTTCATTTACTTTTCTCCAATTTTTTCAGCATCAAAGTAAGTGGAACGATAATAGCCAAATAAAGAAGAGCGATTATAGTATATACTTCTAATGGCCTGTAACTAACGCTAATTAAATTCTGCCCAGAATGTAACAACTCATCAACTGCTATGACAGAAGCTAGAGATGTTAATTTAATTGTTTCAATGTATCTTCCTGTCAATGGAGGGATTATCACTCTCTTAGCTTGAGGCAGAATAATGTCTTTCATCGTTTGATATTTGGATAATCCCAAAGCAATAGAAGACTCTCTTTGTCCTTTAGGAATAGATATAATCCCTGCCCTAAATATTTCAGCTGAAAAAGCACCCAAATTCAAAGATAAACCTATCAAAGCAGTTAAAAAAGCAGAAATATGTATGCCAAAAAGAGGAGGCAATGCATAAAATAACCAAATTAATAAAATCAGTAGTGGCAAATCTTGAAATACTTCTATGAAAGCTATTGCTGGATATTTTAAAATAGGATTCTTTGATAACTTCATCAAACATAATATCATCCCAAGAATAGAACCAAGAATAATAGAAAAAAAAGTAAGTTCTAAAGTAATTAATGTTCCTTTTAGGATGGCTTCCTTATATGTGAAAATAACACTAAAATCCCATGTATAGACAACCATCCTTTATTAACCTCCATTTTAAGACAGGACAACATATTCTTGCTTTAAGCCATACCATCCTGCTGGGCTGTGCTTCTTAGCTGTTGCATCTAAAAAGCCAACTGATTTTAAGTAATCAATCCCATTATTTAGGAAGTTTAAAAGTTCCTGATCATTTTGCCTCGTTGCCCATGCGATTGGTGTCGTTGAATATGGCTGCTCAGCAAATAAATCCTTAACTTCTGGATGGAGTTTGACATATTCAGATACCACATCAGACATTATTAATCCTGCATCTGCTTGTCCACTAGAGGCAGCTACTAATGGAGCTGTATTATCTGATCCTTTTTCTAAAACCACTAATTGAGCTTTAGGCAAGTATTTTTGTGAATATATATGCCCATATTCTCCTTGAATTACTGCTATTTTAACTCCGTTTTTATTTAGGTCTTCTATTGTCTTAAATCTTGTTTCACCTGCTTTGACAACTCCACTATTACCTGCGTAAAAGAATGGCTTTGTAAATGAGACACTAGTTGACCTTCCAATTGTTGGATAAATTCCTGCAATGGCTGCATCACATTTTCCAGTGTTTAAATCAGCTGGAAATCCGCCCCATGTGGATTCAGTATATTTTACTTTCAAGTCTGCGTCTTTTGCTACTTCCTCAAATATATCAATCATAAATCCAGACAACTTGCCTGTATTCGGGTCTTTTATTACTGATGGCGGCCAAGTCATATAACAAACCATTATTTCATCTTTCTCAAGAATGTTATCAAATGTAGATTTTTCTATAGGAGCCACGCCTGTTGGTGCTCTAAACAATGCGAATAAAGCAATGATGATAGCTATTACAGAAATTGTCATAACCACATAATCCTTTTTCATTTTCTATCACCCCCTATATAATATATAATATATTTGTTATTTAAATATTTTTGTTTTTCCATTTTGTTGTTCAATT
>JACQSQ010000012.1 GCA_016211245.1 Candidatus Woesearchaeota archaeon | reverse complement strand
ATGGCCCTTTCCGCCGTGCTTATTACTCAAAGTAACAGCTCTGTCAAGATGCGCAAGCTCTAATGCGCCTGTGGAAGTACCAATAGTACCTGCAAGTACATAACTTACGTCTAAGTAAGTAGTGCCTGCTGCTCTAGTTACGCCATAGACAGAAGTGGTATCTAACATCTTATTAGCAGCTGTGCCCTCAGTATCTCCGCCATTAGATGTGTGCCAACGCATTAATTGTAACAAACCATTATATGATCCAGAGAATCCATATGCGTTTGTATCAGTACCGCAGATGAAAGCTTGTTCTTGGACAAGCTTTAACTGGCTGAGAGCATCTTTTGCTTCGCCTTCAAGCGCATCGTAAAATCCGCCCTGAGAAGCTGCCTTTATCATACCAGATACTTCATAATCAGAACGCAGACTTTTTGGAGTAGCATTCAAGTTAACCATAGTGCTTGGATATGGAGTTCCAGTTGCACCTTCTGAATAGAAAGCTGCTTTACCTGTACTGCCTAGATCAGTCTTAACTGGCCAGAAGAAATTTACATTTCCTGGAGGCATAGGTTTTCTTGCTACTAACGGGGTTAAATCAACATCTCTGTTGATAAAATCAACTACCATAGCATCTATCTTTTTTTGCAGTTCTGCACCACCGCCAGTTGTGCCTGCTGTCCAGTCATTATTAGTTGTAGTGGACAAATTACTTCTTATTTCCTTTAATGGGTCGTGTGTTGCCATTGTCTTCTTTCCTCATCGTCACTGTTGTTACTGTTGTAATTATTTTCTATATGGAAAATAATTGATTATAAAATTACTTATGCAATACTATATCTTGGCTTGATTTCTTTACGAATGGATCTGCTTCAAGATGTTTGTATGTGCCAAATTCAGCCTGTAGCTGAAATGCTGCGCCTAATACGCCATCTCTTGTCACTCTTCTCATAGGATTGTTATAATACGCATACCTAGCTACATTAGATGCAAATGTTTTTGGATCTCTTGGCTCTTCGCCGAAATATTTTTCCATGATTGCCTTAGTATCTGTAGTTTGAGTCTGTCCTGCAGGAGCAGAATATTGCCCTTTTGGCTGTGGCTTGAGCTGTTCAGCTACTTTCTTGTTAAGTTCTTCCATCTGTGTCTTAAGCTGATTTTTTTCCTGTTCCCAGTCAAGCTTTTCTTTCTGTCTCTTCATTTCTTCTTGCTGCCTATTTATATCAGCAAGTTTCTGGTCACTAGCCTGTTTCTCAGCCAATAACTTCTCATAGTCAGATTTACTTACACTATTCACGTTCTTCGATTCTTCACTCATAGTCATCCCCTCTCTGGTTTCAATTGCGCTTCGCAACGCAACTTCTGTTATATTTGCGAAATTATGAGATGCACCGCCTGTATAACTTATACCATAAATATCCGCATCATCTATCTTAGGTATCTCGCCTGGCAATATTTTTGTCGGCTTGAAATTTAGGCTCATACCATTCAAGAAACCCGTCTGTAAACTGTTCCATACTGCATCAAAATATTTAGCATGCGCTTCATCAGCATCTCTATAAAACGGATTAAGCCTTGTATCAACAAACAATCCTTTTTCATCTACCTTTAACTCATGAACTTTAGCTAATGGCAAATCAGTTGTCTTCATAGAATTAAGGATAGATTCTGCTTCTGCATTTATATCAATACCAGCTCGTGACTGGATGCTGGCTAATGCTTTCTTAGTATTTAATATAGAAAATATCTCATGCTCTGCATCGACAAAAATCTTTTTATTCTTTGATTTTCGTTCAATACTTTCTATTGCATTCCTAGTGAACATCTCTTTAAAACTTTTAACAGGCTGGCCATTACGATCTGTCACATAATGATAAGTATGCACTACGTCTGGCACAGTCGCATAACCTCGTACTATGTACTGAGGAGTGCCATTCTCTACTGCACTGCGTGTTTCAACTCTGTCGAAATGAAATGTGTATTCGTTGCTCATTTTTTACCAAATACCTGCATTACTTTGCTTTTCATAGCTTTCTTTTTCATCGCATCCATAAGCTTAGGATGTTTCTTCATCTTCTGTGCGTCTTTCATCATCATGTCTTTTTCTTTCATTGGCATGTCCTTTTCCATTTTTTTGTCCATCATAGTCTCACTTTTTTTTCCTGCTCATTCCAGCATTTGAGTATGCTATCGCGACTGCCTGGTTTTTTGGCCTTCCGCTGCTTACCAGTTCTGCAATATTTCTTCCAATTACTTTCTTGCTTTTGCCTTTTAGTAATGGCATTATCTCTTCACCGCTTGCTTATGCTGTTCTAATTTTGCACCACCATCTGCGCTCATCCCTTTCTGATCCAGATTACTAGACATGGTATCTGTTTTCTGGTTTTCGCGCTGTCTGCTAGGAGCACCATCTTTCTGTAGTTGCTGCATCTGTGGTTTCTCGATGGTAACATCCTGGCGCAGAGGAAATCCTTTCTCGCGAGCATATTGTATGATTGTCTCATTGTCAAATCCTACCTGGATCATCTGCTGCACAATACCAGCTATAGCTTTCTCATCCATGAGGCTGATAGGATTCCATTGAAATCTTAGATTAGGATATGGAGTCTTTGACATTAATTCTCTATTGAGTTGCGAAGCAATCCTTGCTTGATCTTTCTTGATCTTTGTCTCGAAAGGAATTATCTCTGCTTCTGACGTGCTTCTGTTTGCACCGTCACTTATACCTAGCCATAACTTAGGTACTCGTGTCAGCATGGCTAATCTGCTTTGGAAATAATTAGGCAAAGCCACTAACCCTGAATCAAAATTAACCTGTAATACTTTTGCGTCAAACTCTTCTTTACCAAAACCGATTATGTCTACGTTAGGATTAGTCTTAGCCCGCCTAAGATTTTCTATGAGTAATTCGCGCATTTCCTTGCTATTGTTTTTTAGAGAAAATACATATTTAGGGGGTAAATTCTTAAAAATAGACTGCAAGTAAAAGTTAGCCAAAATGCTCGAATTATAATCCCTCATGATAGATCTAAACGGGCTAGAAGAATATGGCTTATTACCTATGCTCTTATATTTGAAATGTATGATACTGTCTGGCAGCCATTCGATCTGTTTAGTGGTCGTGCTGCTGCGTACTGCACTCATGTTCTTAGGCAACTGTACATACTTATTTACTTTGCCGTTGAGATTAGTAGATACGCGTATTTCTTCAGTAGGCAGAGCGTATAATTCGCGGATTATATTATCATTGTCCATGACTAATTCTAAGTATGCATCACCGCAGATGTTGTATTGGTAAAGAATGTTCTCAATCACTTGGTCAAAGTCAAGCTCATCCTCAAAATATTTTAAGCATGCAGTTATTTCTTCGTCGCTACCGCCACTAAAAGTATATCCGTTATAAGTAGTCGCATCAACTGTTAAGTCAACTGCAGTGCCTAATACAGGATCATTATCAACCAATTCCAGCTGCACCGTATAATCAAAAGGTGGAATCTGAATATCGTTAGGTGTTTTCTGGAAATCCTGGATAGTGCTCTTACTTGTCCTGATCTCCATCACGCCGTCTATAGGTGTATCTTGATACTCCAAAATAAGAAACTGGTTTTTTTGTGCGGATTTATTCGGGTAGATAAATTCAGCCATAGCAAGAACTATTACGTAAATTTCGTTTATATAAGTAGGTTACACTGTGTATTAACGTAGTGTTATTGCAGAAAAAAATGCGTATAACCCAACTAAAAGAAAAAAGAGAGTTAATAAACTAAAAAAAACTAGAAGAATCTCGTAATATACAAATTTCGACATAAATTCTTCAATTTCTTTGTAGTCTCTGTTTTTTTTCATCTTTTAGAAATTGTTTGATGGCAAACCTGATGGTACTGCTCACAGGTCTATCCTGCTCATCACAATAATCCTTCAGCGAACTAAGTAAATCTCTCTGTATACGTATCGTATAATGAATAAGTATCGTTTGCCTATTGCTCATTTTTTACCCCACATAACTAGGATATTCTTTCTTTATCTGCTCAAGCTGCACATCTATCTCTTTTACCCGCTTTTCTATCTCGGGATTTCGTTTCTCGATATTAGCCTGCTGAGTAGAAATATTCGACCTAAGTGTCTCTAATTGCTGCTTAAGATCGTCAAGTGTCTCCAATAAAGTCTGCTTTTCCAAATCGAGATATTCAGAATCACGCTCATATTCAAAATAAGGATTGACACGCTTATTGCCATTTATTTTTAATTCCTGCTTTCTAATTTCTCTCTCTGCCCTGACTTCTGTCTTTGGCAAATTTTTTATATTGCCTTCATATGCAGCCTTATTCTGCTCTAGTTCCTGCTGCAGATATTTCTTTTCCTCATCTAGTTCCTGGGCTGTCTGCTTTATCGTTCCCTGTCTTGCATGGGCTGGCACTGGCTTGTTCTGTTTGTGTTTCTTGCTCATTTTCTTTTCCTCCGATATTTATTTCTAATGTTTTTCTTCTTCTGATTAATTCTAACTCAATAAAAATCAAAAATAATAATCCTAGCATTGCTAATCTATATATCAGATTTATCTGTGTTTCCGACGGCATTTTTGTATACTCTCATCTACAATAAATACTGGACATAATACCATACACTCTCTCATACTTGCACCTTCAGGTATTTCTGTTCCAATAATTTTACTACTGAAATATAATTCTACTGTATTATCTGACCAATTAAATTTCGTATGTATCAGTTCAGCATCATCTGGTAATTTATTCT
>JACQSQ010000015.1 GCA_016211245.1 Candidatus Woesearchaeota archaeon | reverse complement strand
AATTTTGCAAAGTTTGTAACGCCTATTAGTATTCCCTATTTCGACGATGTTGTCAAGAAGACTTCCAAGAGTGAGGAGTCAATAATAGAGTTTAGCGAGTTGAAATAAAAATAAAAAAAATAAAGAAAGAATTTACCTTCTCTTCCTTTTCCTGCCGCCTCTGTTCATCTTTGTCATTGCGACATTTCCTTTCTTGTCGACAAAGTAAAGGTAGCCGGCTTTTCTCTTGATGCCGCACTTGTGCAGAACTTCCTGCTTCTTGCTGGACTTCTTGCCGGCTCTTGCCATCTGAACTCTTGCGCAGTCGCCGTTCTTGTTCACAAAATACAGATATCCCGCTTGTCTTTTAACCCCACACTTACATACTACTTCTGCCATTTAATCACCTTTTTGGTTTATTTTACGACTGTAAACATCAATTTGCTTAAATAGTTTGCGGTTTTGAGGAGGGAAAATGAGGATTTCATGAGATTTTGACAGCATGATTAAATTAAAATTGAGAATATTTAAATACCAGTGAGTGAAAATTTTATAATATGAAGAATCTTATATTAAAAATTGTGGCAGTTTTAATCTTGCTTATCAATACTATCCTACTATTCACTTTAGGTGCAGGATGGTGGGCATATGGCTTCAATGTTCAAGCAGGTTTTATTACTTTAGTTCTTGGTATTATTGGAGTTGTAATTATTTTTCTTATTAAAACATCAGATTAATATTGTTTCAATTAACTTTAAAAACACATTAAACTTACCTTGCACTATGAAATTCGCCCATATGGCTGACTGCCACATCGGAAGCTGGCGCGATCCAAAGCTTAAGGACACCAGCACATTGGCTTTCGTGAAAGGAGTGGACAAGTGCATAAAGGAAAAAGTTGATTTTATTATCATAGCTGGGGATTTGTTTAATACTTCTTTTCCAAGGCTTGACAATTTGAAGGTAGTGGTCTCAAAATTCAAGCAGCTTAAGGATTTGGACATCACTGTTTATATTGTGCCTGGCTCTCACGACTACAGCCCCAGCGGCAAGACTATACTTGATGTCCTTGAGGAGGCCGGATTGTTTGTCAATGTCTTCAAGGGAACCGTTGAGAATGGGAAATTGAAATTAAAATTCACTATTGACAAGAAAACAGGCGCAAAAATAACAGGAATGCTGGGCAAGAAAGGTACCCTTGAAAGGGCATATTATGAAAAGCTTGACGTTGAAAATCTTGAAAAGGAAGACGGCTACAAAATATTTGTCTTTCATTCTGGCATTGACGAGCTGAAGCCGAAGGAAATGGAAAACATTATCACTCAACCCTTGTCTTTATTGCCAAAAGGATTTGACTATTATGCCGGTGGGCATGTGCACATAGTTGATGACAAGCAGATTGAAGGCTATGGAAAAATTGCCTATCCGGGCCCCTTGTTTCCAAACAGCTTTGCCGAGCTGGAGAAGCTGGAAAGGGGCGGCTTTTATATTGTTGAAGACAGCAATTTAATGTGGGAGCCGATACAGATTTATAATATTGAAAAAATGCACATCGACTGCAATAATCTAAGCCCCGATGAAATAAGGGACAGGATAATTGATAAAATAAAAAACAAGGAGCTTAACAATACCATTGCCCTAATCCGGCTGTTTGGGACTTTAGCTTCCGGAAAGCCATCAGACATTGATTTCAGGGAGATTTTTTCCAGAATTTACGAGAAATCCGCTTACTTCGTCATGAAAAGCTCCCATGCTGTTGTTTCAAAGGAATTTGAGGAGGTAAGGACAGACGCAAGAAACGTTGAGGATATAGAGTCATTTTTAGTCAAGGAGCATCTGGGACAGATAAAAATAAATGGTTTGACCTTGGAAAAAGAGGAAGCAATGATTAAAGATTTGATGAGAACCCTGAGCGCGGAGAAGCAGGAAGGTGAGACTGTTCCGGATTTCGAGAAAAGAGTTAAGTCGGATATTTCCGAGATTTTGGAGATGGAGCTGTAGAATTTAATACAAACATTTAAATATAACTTTTAGTTAACTGAATGTATAACTAATTTGAGGGTGATAAGATGGTAACTGCAAAGAAATGGGGAAGCTCGATAGCTGTCATAATACCCAAGGAAATTGTGAAAAGCCAGAACATCAAGGAAGGCGATGACATAGCAATAAATATATTCAAGAAGGGCGACCTGACTGATGTGTTTGGCACGCTGAAAACAAAGCTGACAGGCCAGCGGCTGAAAGACTTGTCCAGACATGACTGGGAAAGCAGTTCTGACAGAAAGTTCAGAAGAGGCATGCATGACTGAGCAGAAAAGTTTATTTTATGACACTTATGCGCTTCTTGAAATTATAAAGGGCAATTTAAATTATAAGGAATACCTAAAAAATGTAGCAATAGTTACGACAAAATTAAACCTAATGGAATTATATTATAGCCTATACATTATGCACGGGCTTGAAACTGCCGAATTTTATTATCAAAAATATTTTCCGTTTGCTGTTGAAATCCCAGATTCTTTGGTTAAAAAAGCCGTTATTTTCAGGGCTGAAAACAAAAAAAAAGATTTAAGCTACGTTGACTGCATCGGATATGTTTTGGCAATAGGGCATAAAATCAAATTTTTAACTGGGGATAAGCAGTTTGAAAAAATGGAGAATGTTGAGTTTGTGAAATAGGATATTTCAAAAAGCTTTTTACCGCTTCCAGAAATCAAATTCCAATTACCTTATTGAATCGTCAAAATTGTCTGCAACATGCCTTAAGAGCCTCCCAAATTTATCTTGCGCTCATCCAACCTATAATTTATAAATTTTCCGATGTTGGTTTACTTTTTATCTCTCATAAACCTTCGCATTGCTTGTAAAACCACTAACTTGATTTGCCGTTTTTCTGGGAAAGAATTCAGCCTTTAGCCTTCTGCCTTCTATCAATTCAAATAATACAGTTCCTCTGACTTCATTTGTATTTACCGCCTTAATATTTTCAACATAATTAATGACATCCCATTTTGCATTGCCGGAATAATACTCATAAGGCACTAATTCATATTTGACAAGTGTTCCAACCCCTACATCTTTAGGATTTGGAGCGTTTCCCTTGACTCCAAATTGCTCCCCCCTCCCTTCAAATTCCCCAATAGAGATTACAATATGCTCTGTATCCAGGCCGTCATAGACAATGCTCAAATGCGTTATCCAATAGTTCCAATTTCCAAGGCCCTTATAGCCGCCTGTGCCTTCCACAAACCAATTGCCAACTATCTTCCCATCAATATCATAATCAATCTTGCCCCCAAAAGGCGGAACTTTGCGAAGATTTTTTGCAAGAAGCTGACTTCTTACAGGCTCCTTGAAATAATCAAAAGTGTCTACTGTGTGGGTTTTCCAAACCTCGCCCTTTCTCTCGTCATCGTAAGTTTCCCGCCTGGCAAAGCCCTTTAATGTAACAGCTTCATCAACAACAGAAAAATCAAATTTTCCAATGCCGATTGTTCCAATCACGTCGCCTTCCTTTACCGGAATGCGCTCCCATGAGTGTTCTGGGATTATCCCATTTTGTGAAATCGCAGCAGCTATTTTGTCTGCCAGCTTATCAACATGGATGAAAATAGTGTAAAAAGTGCATGTATGCGCAATGACGATCCTGTAGTCTTCCCTGCCATATACAGTGCTAACATCCACAATCTCCCCATCACCAGGCGCGTAAATCCTGAACCTATCTAAATTTTCAGTATCATCTTTTGGGCCAGAATACTCAATTGTGTGAAAATATTGATGGTCTGTTGGAGTTATGTGCTGAGTTGACATCATTCCCATCGGTAGTATTTTTTGCAAATCTTCCAGCGCAATAGGGGATGTTCCAAGCAGGAAAGAGCCATTGCCTTCACAGCCTCTCGGGCTTAGAAGGCCTATTTTAAAATTCTGGCTGGAAGTTTGTGCCGCATTTTTAGCTTGCGGTTCTCTTGCTTCAGTGCCTCCAACTTTTAGCATGGAAAATTGCTGCCTTAAATTATTTAGTCTAATATCATTTATCCTCTCTAATTCCTTTAATTTTTTCTCGATTTCAGCATATCCTTCAGGGCTGACTTGCCAGTTAGACTTTTTTATTATGGCAAATTCATTCTCCAAACCCCTAATCTTGTTTTCCAAATCATTAATTTCTATCTCGGCTTTTTCTTCCCCTGTTCTTGAATAAACCTTCAAATTTGCCAGTTTTTCCCTTAATTTGGAAACATCTGTCCCATCTCTTTCCAGCTTGTTTACAGCAGCTTCCAGCTCGTCATAATGCCTGTCTCCAATCATATTGCCGGCTTGCAGCAAGACATCAATATTTCGCTCCAATTCACTATAATCTTTTGGCACCATGTGGTCTGTTGTCTTGTCAGTATAATCACCCTCAGCCAGCCTTTCCTCTGCAGTCTTTTCTTTGCTTGTTCCATCTTGGACACAGCCATAAATAACAATGAGAATCGCCAATAGAAACAAAAACTCTTTTTTCATTATAAAACATTAACTTTACTTAATGATATAAAAAATTATTGATTTCGAGGATTAAAGCTATAGAGAACTTTGAATAATTCATTATTT
>JACQSQ010000011.1 GCA_016211245.1 Candidatus Woesearchaeota archaeon | reverse complement strand
TTTTATTGATAATGTTGAATTATTTTTCATTGATTTAATATATTCTTTATTTTGAACCCAATTATTATCTAAATATACAATTCCGAATCTCAATTTGCTATTTTTATTATAGTTTAAAATTTTAATTTTCCCTTTTTTCTTTTTACCGCAATATGTAGTTGGGAATTTGCTATACTTCGGCTCATTTGTAAATTCTTTTTTTGTCTTTATATTTAGGTTTTTGATTATTGAATCTTCCAGCCCTTTGTAATTTCCTTCCCCTATATGCTTGTAGAGGATTTTATTATTTCTGATTAGAATCTGTGTCGGCCAGAAATCAACTTTAAGATTTTTTATTATCCAGTAATCCTTGTCAATTACAATCGGAATTTTAATGCCGTATTTTTCTGCAGCTTTTAAAATATTGCTGCTTTGCTTTTCAAAATCCCACTCAGGAGGATGAATGATAATAGTTTTAAGGCCGGGTTTCTTGTATTTTGTGCCAATTTTTTTAATATATTCCAATGACCTTAGGCAGTTCATGCAGCTATACGAGAAAATATCAAGCAAGATTAATTCGGCCATTTGAAGTCTTATTTCATATATTTGCTTACATCCACATTCTTTGCTATGTAAGCTGCAATTATCAGCTTTATAGTATCGCCGACAATGAAAGGCAGGACCCAGCCGACAAGCAAAGCACTCCATGGTAGCTGTGGCGTTACAACAAATCTCGCCTGCAGGACACCCATGAAATAGATTATGACTGTTCCCACAAACATTGCAAGGATATCATCTGCTGAGAACATTTTAGATTTCCTGGCGTAGTAGACCAGAAACAAAATCAGCAATGCAACAGCAAGGCTTACAGCCATCAGTACAGCTCTTTGCTGCTCTGTCAGCAGAGATACCATCGGAACATACCCATTTGAGGATTTATCCCACAATTTCAATATGCCTATCTTTAATTTTGCATCCAGAAATGCGATTATAACGAAGAACACAATCGCAATATAAGAGCCATATTTCAGGAATGAAATAAACTTGCTTTTCCCTATATACTTTTTAAGCAGGTACCCAAGCACGAAAAACGCCGCAATCAGCAGCAATATTATCTTTGCACTCTGAAGGCTAAAATTCTGCACCAAAGCAGCAAAACTGAGCTTCAGGTCAACCTTGCTTTTCATGGGAATTGCAGAATATAATGCCGCAAGCAGCGAAATAAGAATGCCTGAAACTATTGTAAACAATACAATCAGCGAAGTTTCTTCAACCACAGATTCAAAGCTGTATTTCTTAATTCCCTTGCCAGAACTTTTTGCCGTGAATAATCCAATCACAAAAGCTGCAACCGGATAGCTGAATAAATAGCCTCCTGTGGGGCCTAGGAGGGCAGCAACTCCAGAAGAGCCTCCTGCAAATACAGGCAATCCAATTGCCCCAAGGATAAGGTAGATTATCATCGACAAAGCGCCATAGTAAGCTCCTAGCATTGCGCCGCTCAGAAGAACCATCAAAGTCTGGAGGGTTATTGGGACAGGAGTAAATGGCAATGGAATCTTAAACCATGCAACAGCTCCTGTAAGCGCAGCAAACAATGCAGCAAATACCATACCTTTAATTTGAGACTTTTCCATTTTTGCAACCCTTTATTTATTTTTTATTTTAATGTCGGACACAATTAATTGATTGAAAATAGTTGTGTCCGCCGAATATAATGGCGGTTTAATTATTTACTTCTGCCATTATAGATTATAATTTTTTAATTGTTATTTTGTTATTGAACATACCCTTTAATGATTTTTATTGCGCAAACTTTTACTCAATCAATACCAAAACATCTCCCCTGTTGACATTATCATTTTTCTTAACTTTTATCTCTTTTATTTTGCAGTCTCTTGGTGCTGTTATGTCGTTTTCCATCTTCATTGCCATTAAAGTAAACAGGCTTTGCCCCTGACTTACATCTGCGCCTTCCTTTACTTTTATATCATATATGACTCCCGGCAATGGCGCAACAATTTCCTTTCCAGCATCCCCCGAACTTTTTTTCTGCAGCCTCTCCACCGCGGACTGCTCGGCATCTTTTTTTGTCTCAACCTCATAAACGTCTGAGCCGCAGTGCACGAATATTTTGCCCTCTTCAGTTTCCTCCACGAACACCTTGTATTCCTTGCCGTCGACCCTGACAACTAGCTCTTCCATTTCCTACAAAGGCATATTGGCGTGCTTTTTAGCGGGCTTCTTTTCTCTTTTGGAGATTATCATATCAAGACATTTTACCAATGCAATCCTTACATGCATGGGCTCTATAATCATATCTATCCTGCCAAGCTTTGCAGACACATAAGGATTCAGGTATTTCTTGCTGTACTGCTCAATCAGCCGGGCCTTGGCATTGGGGTTTTTTGCTATCTCATTTTTGTTGATTATGCCGACAGCCTGCTCTGCCCCCATGACGGCAATTTCAGCATTGGGAAAAGCAAGCACTTTGTCAAAGCCCATGTCTTTCGAAACTAGGGCAATATAAGCTCCGCCGTAGGCCTTTCTTAAAACCAGGGATATTTTTGGGACAGTGGCCTCTGAATAGGCAAAAAGGATTTTCGCGCCGTGCCTTATTATACCATTGTGCTCCTGGATGGTGCCCGGCAAATACCCGGTTACATCAACAAGATTGATTAGGGGTATATTGAAGCAGTCGCAAAACCTGACAAACCTTGCTATCTTATCAGAAGAATTAACATCAAGGCAGCCTGCCAGGACCTTTGGCTGGTTGGCAACAATACCGATGACATTACCGTCCAGCCTTGCAAACCCGACCACGGCATTTTCAGCATAATCTGCATGGACCTCGAAAAAGGATTTCTTGTCAAATATCTCATTTACCACCTCTTTCATGTCATAGGCCTTTTTTGGGTCTTCAGGGATGATTTTCTGCAGCTTTTTCGTTTCTCTTGAAGATATGTCGTTTGGATGATAAGGGGGGTTCTCAAGGTTGTTTGATGGAAGATAGCTGAGCAATACCTTGATTATGTCCAAACACTCTTTTTCATCATCTGCCATAAAATGAGCCACGCCGCTTTTCCGGCTTTGGGCTGAAGCGCCCCCTAAACTTTCGAAATCAATAGACTCGTTTGTCACTGCCTTGATTACATCCGGGCCGGTGATGAACATGTGGCTTGTTTTATTGACCATTAATATAAAATCGGTTAAGGCAGGAGAATAAACAGCTATGCCGGCGCAAGGACCCATAATGGCAGAGATCTGCGGAATAACGCCTGAAGCAATCGTATTTAGGTAAAAAATTCTGCCGCCCGAATCCAATGCTGAGACGCCTTCCTGGATTCTCGCACCGCCCGAATCCAATAAGCCGATTATCGGGCAGCCGGTTTTCAACGCAAGCTCAATCACATGGGCTATCTTCCTGTTGTGCATCCCTCCCATTGAGCCGCCCATGAAGCTGAAATCCTGGGCATATACATAAACAGGCTTTTTGTTAATCTTGCCATGCCCTATAATAACGCCGTCTCCTGCCTTCTTCTTTTCAACATTCTGGCTGTCATGCTCTGCGAAGGCGTCCAGCTCGGTAAAAGAATCCTTATCCATGAGGTAATTCAGCCTTTCCCTTGCGGTCATCTTGCCCTTTTTGTGCTGCACTTCTGCAGCATCATTGTCGCTAAGGACAGCCTTGTGCCTGTCCTGGAATTCCTTTAGCTTGTTGCTTCCCATAGCCTAAGCTTATGAAGGGCGGTTTAAAAATGTTATGTGGAGCATTTTGAATATGTTGGAAATCGTTATTGTTAGAAAAACTTAAACCCTCTGCTTTCAGTCGTGCCTATTATCCCGCCTTCAACAATTTTGAATAGAATTTCCTTCTGTTCCGGTATGCTTCTCGCTTTGCGCAATATGCACCTCCTATTTCCATTAGGGGTTATCTGCAGCTCAACTAGGCACTTGCTTCCGTACTTTAAGATATCCCCTCCGACAATATTAATCTTGTTCGGGACATCAAAATCAGCATAGACTTGGTTGGTTATCAGTATGGGTATATTTTTTTTCCTTGCGATTTCTGTCAGATAAGCTATCTGGTTGGCTAATTCCCTATTTACATCTTGGTATTCTTCACTTTTTCCCATCTCAAGCCTGTATAGCATTGCAATAGTATCCACAATAATCAAGCCAATTTTGTCATTCACAATCTCTTTCAGCTTTTCGAATGATTTTTTCTGCTCTTCAAAGCTGGTTGGCTTCAGGAAGATTATGTTATCGAGTATTTTCTTATAATCCTGCTTTATCGATTCAGAAATCTGCCTCAGCCTTTCAACAGAAAAACCGCCTTCTGTATCGACATAGATTACCTTTTTTCCGCTCCTTGACATGGTCATTGCTGCCAGCAAGCAAAGTACAGTCTTGCCGGAGCCTGCAGGCCCGTAAATCGTTGTTATCGCATCCTTCTCGTAGCCGCCGCCAAGCATCAGGTCGAGTATCTTGCTGCCAGTAGGCACTCTGTTTTGACCTTCCATGAGCCAAGGTTATAATGCATTATTCTAAAACTTATTGTTTTGCGAAGAAAATTCTTAAGAAACTTTTAAATAAGAAGCAGCCTACCTTCGTCGTATGCCAATGCCCATTTTTATGAAAGTGCTGCTTTGGAGCGCATACCTGCTGTCGCTCTACTTCGCAATATTCTGGTTCCTTGTGCTTTTGGACAAGGAAAAGAAGCCAAAGACAAGAAAGCTTAAGAATTATCCTGATGTAAGCATTGTTGTGCCTGCATACAATGAGGAAAAAAACCTGGCGCCAACGCTAAACTCATTGGTTAACCTCGATTATCCAAAAAACAAGCTAGAAATCATAGTCGTGAATGACGGCAGCACTGACAACACAAAATCCGTGGTCAGAAATTTTATATCCAAGAACAAATCATCGGATATCAAGCTCATAGACAAGCAAAATGAAGGCAAAGGCGCTGCATTAAATGACGGCCTAAGGATTACAAAAGGCGAGTTTTTTATCTGCTTGGACGCGGACTCTGTTGTTGCAAGAGACTCCCTAAAGAAGATACTTCCGCACTTCACCAATGACGAGATTGCAGTCGTGCTGCCCCTGCTTAAGGTGTCCAAGCCAAAAAACATATGGGAGAAAATGCAGTGGCTTGAATACATAGTAAACATGTTCTACAAGAAAATGATGAGCAGCCTGAACTGCGTGCATGTATCTCCGGGCCCATTCAGCGTCTACAGGAAAAAAATCCTGGACAGGATAGGGGGCTTTGACGAACATAACTTGACAGAGGATCTTGAGGTAACCCTCAGGCTTCAGAGCAATAATTACAGGATAGTGCAGCTGCTCGATGCGGAAGTGTTTACAGCAGCTCCAAAGACATTCAAGGAGCTTTACAAGCAAAGGAACAGGTGGTTCAAGGGAGCAGTTCTCAATGCCCTGAAATACAGGCATATGATGTTCAACAAGAAATACGGGGATTTCGGAATCATACAAATGCCTACCATCATAATCTCCGGCATGCTTGCAATCATACTTTTCACGTCTGCTGTTTATTATGGGCTAAAGCCTTACGTAAAGGCATTTTACAACTCAATATTCATAGATTTTGACTTTTATACTTTGATCAGGACTTTCAAAACCGACTTTAACCTGCTGGACTTGAATTATATGGCATTGATAATAGCTATAGTGACGCTTGTCATTTCCATTTACATACTGAGAAAATCACATACAGCAACAAACGAAAGAATCCGCAAGCACGGCATGATGTCCTTGCTGGCTTACCTGTTTTTTTATTTTCTGGTGCTTGGCTTTGTATGGATAGGCATACTGTTTGATCTTGCATTCAGGAAAAAGCAAAAGTGGTAACATGAGGAGCATAAGCAAAGACAAATATCTTATGGCCGGGGCAATAACTGTAGGAATATTCCTGCTCGGGCTGTTCTTAGGCTTGGCTATAGAGGGAAAGCGAGTTAATTATATAGAGAGCGTCAGCAGGAAGCAAAATCTCGAATTCAGCAGCCTGCAGCTTCAATATGCTTTCATAGACCAATTAAGCCAGGAGAAAAACTGCCTTGCAGTCCAGAAAACGTTTGAGCAGAACATAAATAGCCTGGAATCGACAAGAATAAGACTCGAGAACTTTGACAGGGATGCCACATTAAACAAGAATGAGCTGGACATACTGAAGAATGAGTACCTGCTGGCCCAGATAAGATACTGGTTGCTTGCAGAGAGGACTAGGGAGCTTTGCGGCTCGGACATAGTAAGCGTGCTGTATTTCTTTTCCGACGAGGAAGAATGCCCGGATTGCGAGAAGCAGGCTTTTGTGCTGACCTACCTTAAAAAAAGGTTCAAGGACAGGCTTTTGATTTTTTCTTTTGATTCAAAATTCGAGGAAGAGCCAATGATACCCCTGCTGAAGAATACATACGATACAAAAAAATTTCCAACTATAGTTATAGAAGGCAAGCCAAAGCCCGGGTTCCAGAGCAAAGAAAGCATTCTAAAAGAGATATGCACCTATTACAGGGAAAAGCCTGAAGACTGCATTAAAAATGGCTCTTCTTAATTTTGGAAGGGAAAACAAGGCAATCTGCGCAGTTGTTTTTTCATTCTTTGCTTTGAAGGCTTTTACCATTCCTTTTTATAAAATTGTCTGGTGGGATGCCGCAGTTTATGCAGGAATGGGAAAATATATTTATTCCCTTGGGAATTTAGGCCTGTGGGAGCACACCAGGCCCATTTTATGGCCGGCAATTCTGGGATTTTTCTGGAAAATGGGGCTAAACCAAGTATTAGCCGGAAGAATAATCGAGATGGCTTTCGGAGGTTTTTGCGTAATATTGACTTATCTTATAGCTAAAAGGCTTTTTGACAAAAAAACAGCATTGCTGGCTTCCCTGTTTTTGGCAATTTCACCCACTTTTTTCTTTTTCAACGGAATCATGCTTACTGAGGTTGTATCTACTTTATTTGCCTTGATTGGCATGTACACCCTTTTCAGAAATAAGCCTTTCTTTTCAGGGCTATTCTTTGGACTTGCATTCTTGGCAAGGTTCCTGCAGTTCATGGTTTTTATTCCGGTGCTGTTGTCTTTTTATTTTTTTACAGATAAAAAAAATCTAAAGTTTTTATTATGGGCAATAGCGGGATTTGCTGTTGTAATGCTGCCATTTTTAGCCTTAAACCAGGCACTGTATGATGATCTATTATTCCCGTTCACGCAGCACATACTTATAACACAAAATAGCGGCTGGCCAAACTATCAACCATTAAAATTTTATTTTCTCGGATTGTTTAATGAAAATCTGTTTTATTTCCTGGCTTTTTTTGGCATAATAAAAGCATTAAGAGATCCAAACCAAGCAAACAAATCAATGGCATTTGCGTTTCTGGTTCCTTTCCTGTTTTTCAATTCAATAAAGCAGAAGGAAATGAGGTTTTTGATAATAATCATGCCCCATATCTACATTCTTATTGCATCGGCGATAACAAATTTTTTCACTAAAGTTAAAAAGGATATTTACAAGCAGGTTTTTACCAGTGCAATTATCATTTCTTTAGCATTTTCAGCATTTAATATTTACATTTACTACCAAAAAGAATATTCCAAAACAAGCCCTTATGAGGAGCTCGAAAGCAGGTTTGCCATGGCGTATGGAAACATATGGGTTTCCAGCCCGATAATTGCAGCCAATCATGACAAAAAGATTGCAAGGCTGATTTACTATCCTTTTTTCAGCAAGACAAAACAGGCAGAGATGAACAGGGAAATAATAAGCGCAGATTTTGTATTTATTGACATGTGCGACATAGGCTGCAAGCCGGCAGATTCAGAGTGCGACACGGGAAAAAATGACATTCTTTTGAATTTAAGGCAAAAACTAAAGACAGATTTTCATTCGAAAAACAACGGCTGCGGGCAATACGTTTTCAGAAAATAGCTATCTCTTTATCTTGATGAAGTCCCCCAAAGTGAATCCGTCTTCTTTTTTATTTTTTCCTGAAGTTTCATGTTTTTCTTCATACTCTTCTACTAGTTTAACTCCCAAGATCTTCTCCAGCTTCCGCGCCATCGGGATTGAGGGGGTAAAATGGTCAGTTTCCATATGGTGCACCAATGACTCCTTTTCGCTTATCCTAAAGGCAAAATCCTTCTGGCTTAAGCCCATAGTTTCTCTTCTTTTTTTAATCAAATCAGCATAATTTTCAATCAAAAGCTCTGTCTTCTCTTCTTTAGGCTCAGCTCTTTGCATTATTTTTTGATGCTGCTCCTTTGGGTTTGGCCTTTTTATAGGCTGAATTATCTTTCCAAACTTTGAGCATGCGGCGCAAACATCAAGCTCAACACCTTCAATCAAAGCTCTTGCTAGATTATCTTCATTTTTTCCGCATAAATCGCAATTAATCCTTATCACCCAGTATAGTTATTATTATTTTCCTGTTATTCCTTGGACCGTCAAGCTCTGCCATCATGATACTTTGCCACCTTCCTAGCTGCAATTCGCCATTTTTTATAGGTATTGTTTCTGACGGGCCTAGAATTGCAGACTTTATGTGCGAATCAGCATTGCCGTCAATTTTGTCATGGAGCCAAACGCCTTGCGGCACTAATTTGTCCAATGCGCTTAATAAATCAATGCATATGTTTGGATCATAATTCTCATTTATAATTATTGCTGCTGTAGCATGTGCTGTGAATACGCTGCATAGCCCTTCCTTCACTTTTGACTTTTTCACTATTGAATTGACATGGGATGTTATGTCTATGAGTTCCTGCTTCTTTCTTGTTGAAACGTAAAATTCCTCCTGCATAATCTAAGTATTGATTAAGAATATTTAAATATAATCCTATAAAGCCATAAGGAATGAAAATTATAATAGTCTCTGGAACTCCAGGCACAGGAAAGACCACATTGTCCAAAAAATTAGCCAAGAAGCTGGATTTCTATTATTTTGATGTGCACGGCTTCATTGTGAAGAATAATCTGTATGAAGGCTACGATAAAAAAAGAAAGACAAGAGTTGTGGATATAATTAAATTAAACAAAAAATTAATGTCAGAAATCAACAGTTTTAAAAAATCAAGAAAAAAATACAACGGAATCATCGTTGATTCACATCTTTCACATTACCTTCCAAGAGAGTATGTTGATCTCTGCATTGTGACAAAATGTGATATAAAAAAGCTGAGCAAAAGGCTGAAAAAGAAAAGATACCATAAATCCAAGATACGGGAAAATATACAGGCTGAAATTTTTGACATATGCCTGAATGAGGCCAAGGAAAGAAAGCACAAAGCAATTGTGGTCGATACTACAAAAGATTTTAATATTAACAGTGTAATCCGGAAAATTGGCGGTGATTGAATGTTATCGAGTAGAGTTATGAATATAGCGCCAAGCGCTACATTGGCAATTGATGCAAAAGCTAAGCAATTAAAGAAAGAAGGCAAGGATGTTGTGATTTTCGGCGCAGGCGAGCCGGATTTCAACACGCCTGAAAACATCAAGCAGGCAGCAAAAAAGGCCATAGACAATAACCTAACAAGGTACACCCCTGTTGGCGGAATTCCGGAACTGAAGAAGGCTGTTTCTGACAAATTCAGGAGTTTTAACAAGATAAATTATGATGGTTCTGAAATCATGATAGGGTGCGGAGGCAAGCACGTGCTGTTCAACGCAATGATGGCAGTCCTGGAGAAGGATGATGAAGCGATTTTGCCAGTTCCTTACTGGGTCAGCTTCGAGGAAATGATAAGGATAGATGAAGCAAAGCCAGTATTCTGCGAGACAGACAAGAATTTTAAATTAACTGCTGAAAAAGTCGAGGAAAAAATCACCCCAAAAACCAAACTGCTTGTCCTAAACAGCCCGAGCAATCCATCTGGGGCCATAGCTGAGCCGTCCGAGATAAGAAAGATAGCGGAGCTTGCAGTTAAGCACAATTTCTGCGTAATATCAGATGAAGTATATGAGTATTTTACTTATGGGAAGGAGTTTTTGAGCATTGCGTCCTTAAATGAGGAAATCAAAAAACTCACCATCACGTGCAATTCCGTCTCAAAGACATACGCAATGACCGGGTGGAGGGTGGGCTATTGCGGCGCAGGCAAGGAAATTATAAAAGGCATGGAGAACCTGCAGGGGCATTCCACATCAAACCCCTCCAATATCGCCCAGATGGCTGCTTTGGAGGCGTTGAATGGACCGCAGGAGTCTGTAAAGGAGATGGTCAAGGCTTTTGATGAAAGAAGAAGATTTATCCATAAAAGGCTAAATGAGGTTGACGGAATATCTTGCGTTGAGCCTGAAGGGGCCTTTTATGCATTTCCGGACATAAGCGAAACGGGAATGGATTCAATGGCGTTTGCCTCGAAACTGCTTGATGAAGCGCTTGTTGCTGTTGTTCCGGGAGCAGCATTCGGCATGGAAGGTCATGTAAGGCTCAGCTATGCCACTTCAATGCATGAAATAGAAAGGGGGATGGACAGGATAGAGAAGTGGCTGAAGGAAAAAATTTAGATTTTTTTACCTGCATACCTGTATTTTTTAGGGGCTCTGGTTAAAATGAAAATAAAGATATTCTGCAATGAACTCGAAATTGAAGCAGAGCTTGACAGCACTGCAACTGCCAAAGAAATCTATAACGCTTTGCCGCTGGACGGGTCGGCAAACAGGCGGGGCGATGAGATTTATTTTGTAATTCCTGTAAGGATTGATGCGGAAAAAGACGCAACGGATATTGTAGAGATAGGAGACGTAGCTTACTGGCCTGAAGGCAGCTGCTTCTGCATCTTCTTCGGCAAGACTCCGGACTCAACAGAGCACGAGATAAAGGCCGCTTCCAAGGTTAATGTGTTCGGGAAAATTATTGGAGACCTGTCAATACTTAAAACGGTAAAAAACGGCGACTTGATTGTCATAGAAAAAGCATGAAAAAACAGCTATCGGCCATAGACTTGCACTTTCTTATTAAGGAGTTCGGGCATTTAGAGGAATCCAGAGTGGACAAGATTTACCAGCCCGAGCAGAATATCATAGTTTTCAGCTTTTATAAGGCGAATGCAGGAAAGAAAATACTGGTCATAAACATAGGGCGGAGCATATTCATTGCTGACGAGAAAGAGGCTTTTGGAGAGACTCTTGGATTCGGAATGTTTCTGAGGAAGCATCTGGATGGCAGTTTTTTAACTGAAATTGGGCAGATAAAGCCGGAAAGGATATTGAAATTTACCTTCAAAGCTAAAAATGAAAAGAAATGCCTTTACCTGGAATTTTTTGGAAAGGGAAACACCATCTTGTGCAATGAGCATGGTGTGATTTTGAATGCCCTTGAGCACCACGATTTCAGAGAGAGGTCTGTAAGGCCCAAGCTTAAGTATGTTTATCCGATGATGGGCTACAACCATTTTGATTTGAAAAATGAAAATCTGGCTGATTTATTTAAAAACTCAAAAAAAGATTTGGTTGTCACTTCTTTGGCTACAGAGCTGGGATTAGGCGGCCTGTATTCGGAAGAAGCTTGCCTATTAAGCGGTATTGATAAAAACACAAACCCCAAAAACATTAACGAAAAACAAATACATTCAATAACAAATTCAATAAAAAAGATAATAAACCACAAAATCGAGGCAAAAGTCGTCCTTGAGAATGAGAATGTGATAGACTTCATTCCTTTTGATTTCCAGTTTTATTCAGACCGGAAATATGAGAAAAAAAGTTTTGACACTTTTAACGAGGCAGTTGCTTATTTCTACTCTCAGTTCAAGGAAGCAAAGGAAACAGAATATGATAAAACACTTAAATCACTGCATAGGATAATAGAGCAGCAGAAACTCGCAGTCGAAGAGCTAAGAAAAGAAGAGGCAGAGCTTAGGGAAAAAGGCGAGCTTATTTACCACAATTACCAATTGATAAAGGAGGTGCTTGAAGAGCTTAATAAAGCTTCCAAAAAATATTCCTGGAAAGAGATTAAAGAAAAGCTGAAAGGCCACAAGACAATAAAAGAAATTAATGAGAAGGATAGGAAGATTGTGGTGGAGGTTTAGGAAAGTTCGTGAAACGAATGTTTCACGAACTTTTGTCTGTGATTTTCTTGTAAAAACCCACCGCAACATTTTTAAAGTGCCTTTTCTTCCCAAATTACTTGGACGGTCATAGGGGCTTGGTTCTACCCGTTCCCATATTATCGCGGCACAACCGCATAAGGGGAGCCCGAACACGGAAGTCAAGCAAGCCTCCGTTCCTAATTGTACTGTGCTCCGCACGGGAAACTAGGAAAGCTGTCCTCTTTTTTACTTTACTGACTTAGGGCTTCATTTTCATTTTTTCTAATTATTTTTTGATAGTTTTAAATCACTAAATATTTGTTTCAACAATCAAATTATAATCTTATTTTCAATATAGAAAATAAGCACTGGACATGCTTGGGCGAAGTATTTAAACTAAAATCATTTACATAGTTTTAACTTAAAAAAGATGGTGATTTAAAATAATTAAAGAAAAAATAATAGAATTAAGAAAAGAGGTGGAGTGAACCCCTAAAAGTAGACAAATAGTTAAGAGATACCAACCATACAAAAAACGAGTGAGGTGTCAAAATGGGTTCACTCCAAGGGGCTTCTCGATTAGAGAAATTTGTAAAAAATTAAATACTTCTTATGGAACAACTCAAAGAACTTGTTCTGCCATTAAAATGTCAAACAATGGTCTAAAGCGATATTCTAAGTTAAATGGATTAACACGATAAAGTTAGGATAATATCAAATCTTTTATTTGATGGTGCTGTGTATGTAGACAAATCTTATCATTATTCTATTATGTATGTAAATAGTTCAAATAAATTAATATCTCAATTTATTTACGACATGAAGAAGATATACAATGTTATGCCCTCTTCTATAGAAAATCACCCTATTTATCAGAGAGTTAAATATTTATCAAAATACATTTATGACGATTTGTTTAAATATCTTATATCATTCTCTACATCAGATGTAAATTGTGAAATCCCACATATTATTTTAAACGGTAAAAATTCCTTTAAACAGATTATATTACAAGCGTTATGGGAGAATGAAGGTTCGGTATCTTATAAAGGAAGACTTGTTACAGGGGTAAAGAGTTTAAAAGTAATTACACAATTATCTAAATTGCATAATGAGTTTGGATTAAAACATAGTATGAAGTGCAGAAAAGATGGCATGTGCTATTTATACTTGTTCACCACAAAAGAAAACTATCAAAAATTTATTGAACTAGAACTATTTTTAAGGTCTATAATAACAAGAGGGCATAATAAAGGAAAAGAAAAGATGTATGTACTTAAAGAACATTTTAACAATAAATTTTGTTTTTAATGTTTGTTTTGATTTATTTGTTGCGACGCAATTCCAGATTGATTATATCAAATTACACCTTTTTATCTTAAGCTTTCAGCATCTTTCTTCGAATGAATGTGAATCTCTTTCTCAGAGCTTAGATGGCCATTAAGCAGCCCTTTCCCGGCCAGCTCAGGAAAAACATCAAACTCCAGACTGTAACCGGAATATTCAAAAATCTGCGGCTCTGTAACAAAAATAGGGGAAAATACAAGATAAATGTCTGATTTCTTGGGCTTCTGCTCAAAAGTAAGCACCATATTCCCCTCAACCCTTACTGTCCCTTTCTCGCTCGGCTTTGAGGAAGTGGTAAGCATTATGGTGGCAACAGCATTCTGCTTTATATGGTCGTTCCATAACTCTTCTATATTTATCTTACTGAAAACGATATCCCCATAAACAACCAAAAAATTTGTGCTTATCCTAGCTTTCAGCAACCTCAACGAGTCAGCGCTTCCATTCGAGGATTTTTCTTCTATGTAGCTTATCTTAACTCCATACTCTGTGCCATCCTTCAGCAATTCAAACAATCTTGTAAGCAGATTGTGCCTTGCCACTATAAAAATTGTCTTGAAATTATTTTCCCTTAATTTTTTCAATGCAAGCCCTATTACAAAATTGTTTTTTATCTTAACAGTCGGGCTGTATTCATGTTTTGACACCTTAAGATGCTCCTCTGGGCCGCCGAGCAATATAACTGCAGTTTTATTCTCCCCCAAGGCGTTCTTTGCAAGATGCTCTATTGCCTGAGACCTATTCCTTATGTAAATATTGTCTATTATGGAATCTATATCCTGCAAGGTTTTCTCGTTTATTGTTATGGAGATTTTTACCTTAGCCATTTTATTGGTAGTATAAAGTAGGATAATGGTAAGATATTTAAATAACTTGCGCTTTTGAGGCAGCTATGAGAATCGCTGTTGTTGGGAGCGGCTATGTTGGGCTTGTCACAGGCGCTTGTTTTGCAGAATTGGGGAATGAAGTTATTTGTGTTGACATAGACGAGGAGAAGATAAAAAAGCTCAACAACGACATAATGCCGATATACGAGCCGGGGCTTGACCAGATAGTAAGGAGAAGCAGGAAGGAAAACAGGCTGGCATTCACAACAGACTTAAAAGGCTCCATTAAGAAATCAGAGATAATATTCATATGCGTCGGCACTCCGCCAAAAGAAAATGGAGAAGCAGATTTAAGCTATGTGGAGAACGTTGCCAGGACGATAGCCGAAGTGATGGACTCCTATAAAGTCATAGCGGAAAAAAGCACTGTACCTGTCCAAACAGGGGAAGACGTAGCCAAGACAATAAAGGCGTACAACAGGCACAAAGTGGATTTTGATGTTGTCAGCAATCCTGAATTTCTCAGGGAAGGCTCTGCCGTGTCCGACTTCATGAAGCCTGACAGGATTGTTATAGGATGCGACAATGAAAGAGCAAGGCAAATAATGAAAAAACTGTACGAGCCATTGAAGGCTCCAATGCTATTTACGGACATAAAGAGCGCCGAAATAATCAAGCACGCCTCAAACTCTTTTTTGGCCACTAAGATATCCTTCATAAATGCGATTGCAAACATTTGCGAGCTGTCAGGGGCCGATGTGGAAAAAGTTGCTGAAGGCATGGGACTGGACAAAAGGATAGGAAGGCAATTTTTGAATGCCGGCCTGGGTTACGGGGGCTATTGCCTGCCAAAGGACGCAGAAGCATTTATCAGAATTGCTGAGAAATTAGGGTACGACTTTAGGCTATTGAAAGCCGTGCATGGGATAAATCACGAGCAGAAGATGAATTTTGTGAAGAAAATCGAGAAGTCATTATGGGTCATGAAAGGCAAGACACTAGGGGTGCTTGGCCTGGCATTCAAGCCTAATACGGATGACATGAGATTCGCTCCGTCAATAGACATAATAAATGAGCTGCAGAGAGAAGGGGCAATAATCAAAGCATACGATCCAGAATCAATAGGGAAAGCAAAGCATGTGCTCAAGGACATTAAATACTGCAGTGATCCTTATGAAACAGCAAAAGACGCAGATGCTTTATTGGTATTGACGGAGTGGAACGAGTTCAAGGAGCTCGATATGCAAAAAATAAGAAAACTTATGAAGCACCATTTGATTGTAGACGGCAGGAATATCTATAATCCGGATGACATGAAAAGGCTTGGCTTTCATTATATAAGCATTGGCAGGAAGGAAGTGGCCTAAATGGACGCGATAGTGCTTGCTGCGGGGTACGCTACACGCCTTTACCCCCTGACAAAAGACAAGCCAAAGCCATTGCTGGATGTGGCAGGAAAGCCGATAATTGAGCACATAATAAGGAAGCTAGAGAAGATAGGCGAGATTAACAAAATCTACATCGTCACAAACGCGAAATTCGAGCAGCATTTCAAAGACTGGCTTAAAAATTTCGATGCTGAAAGGCCGGTGGAGATAGTAAATGACGGAACAACATCAAATGAGGACAGGCTGGGAGCTTTAGGGGACTTGCATTACATCATTCAAGAAAAATCCATTAATGGCGACATAATCCTGATTGCAGGAGACAATTTATTTGACCTTTCCCTGCCCGAAGTCCACAATTATTTTAAAAAAAGGAAATCAAATGTTGTAGTGCTGCACGATGTCAAGGACATGGAGCTTGCAAAGCAGTACGGCATTGTGGAAATAGACCATAACAACTTAGTAGTCAACTTTGTCGAAAAGCCGACCAGCCCGCAGTCGACCCTTGCATCAACAGGAATATACATGTTTCCGCAAAAAACAATCGGACTGATTAAAAAATATATTTCCCAGGGCAATAATCCCGACAAGACGGGAAATTTCATAGAATGGCTGCACAAAAGGGAAAAAGTCAGCTCTTATGTCACAGATAAAAAATGGCACGACATAGGAAGCATTGAGCAATTGGAAAGAGCCAATAAGCATTATAAGGGGTGAATTCTTTCGATGTTGATGGTGCGCACCAGCCCGCACTCTGATGGAAACCATTAAAAATAAGCAATGAACTGAAACAATAAAATGAAAAACGCTTTAGTCACAGGAGGGGCCGGATTTATAGGAAGCCATCTGTGCGAATTTCTCTTGAAAATGGGGCTCAAGGTTACTGCCATGGACAACCTTATAACAGGCGACCTAAAGAACATCTCGCACCTGGCTAAAAGCAGGAATTTTTCATTTATAAAATGTGATGTCAGTGAGCATATAACCATAAATGGAAAGGTGGACTTTGTGCTTCATTTTGCAAGCCCTGCCTCGCCGGTAGACTACCAAAAGGCACCAATACAAACCTTGAAGGCAGGCAGCCTGGGAACACACAACACATTAGGGGTCGCACTTGCCAAAAAGGCAAAATTTATTCTTGCTTCAACCTCTGAAGTTTACGGCGATCCTTTAGTCAACCCGCAGCTCGAAACTTACTGGGGAAACGTGAATCCTATTGGAGTTAGGGGCGCTTATGACGAAGCCAAAAGATTTTCCGAGGCATTGGCGATGGCCTATCACAGAGTCCACAAAGTCGACACAAAGATAGCAAGAATATTCAATACATATGGTCCAAGGATGAGAAAAGATGACGGAAGGGTCGTGCCAAATTTTATAATGCAGGCATTGAATAACAAGCCCATTACAATTTATGGAGACGGAAACCAAACAAGAAGCTTCTGCTACATAAGCGACTTGGTCGAAGGGATATACAAGCTGATGATGTCCGATATCAATGAGCCTGTAAATATAGGGAATCCCGAAGAGCATACCATCCTTGAATTTGCGCATATGATTAAGAAGATTGCAGACAGCAAAAGCAAAATTGTTTTTAAAAAACTGCCCCAAGACGACCCCCACAGGAGATGCCCGGACATAAGCAAGGCAAGGAAAAAGCTCAAATGGGAGCCAAAAATCGGGCTAAAGGAAGGATTGGCAGCAACAGTGGGATGGATTAAACAGCACTAATTTTTTAATCTGCCTTCTTCAATATCTTATTTATGATGCCATAGTCTTCCCTGTCAAAAGTCTTCAATAAGAATATAACGGCAAAATAAATCATTGTCGAGGCAAAAATCAGGGCAAAAAGCGAAAGCCTCAGCTCAAAATAAAGCAAGAAAGCAAGCATTGCAGAAACAGCTATTGCAGGCTTTACAAGCATTGGCAGGAAGTTATACGCAACCAAAGCCCTTGACACATACCAGTAATAGAACAAAAACAGCAGGATTTCAGTGAAAAATGTAGCTATTGAAGCCCCAACATACCCAAATTTTGGTATAAGCATTAAGTTAAGCGCTACATTGAACACGGCTGTAAGGCCCTGCCCTATCATCCTGCTGTGCTGCTCGTCAACAGAAGACAATGTATATGCCATAAGATAATTGAGGAATTTTATGAACAAGAACCAGGCAACTATCTGCAGCGCTATGGCAGAAGCCAGATAAGGCTTGCCGTAAAGAAACACTATTATTCTGTCCGCAAGCACATACAAGCCGGCTGATATAGGCAATCCTATTATGTAGAGGTACTTAAACGACCTCTTGTAAAGAAAAATCAGATTGTCCTTGGATGTTGTGAAATACCTTGACATTACAGGGTATATAGCATTTGTATAAACTGCCGGTATGAACAAAACGGCCAAGGCAAGGTTGTAGGCAACGCTGTAAACTGCAACTTCCTCATCACCCCTCATGATCGAAAGCATAACGCTGTCTATGTAAAAATAGACTGAGCTGAAAACGAACGCAAGCCCGAGAGGAAACGCAGCTTTCAAAATGCCTTTCATGAAGCTGAAATCAAAATCCAGGCTTATCTTTATGAATTTTTTTCTCGCGATTAAGAAGGCAACGGAAAGCATGGCAATTTCCACGATAATGAAAATTACGCTGAACATAAACACATCACGGGTTTTGTACAGCACATACAACCCGATGCCAGTAAGAACAACCATCCTTAAGATCTTTATCAAAGCGTCATAAAACATCCTTTCAAAGGCCCTGAATACAGAATAAAACAAGTCTGTAAAAGTTGATACCATAGTGAAGATCCAGATTGCATAAACAACATAACGCGTATCTTTCGGATAGCCAATTGCATTAAGAAATATTGTTATGGCAAAATAAGCTATCAATGCAAAAGCCAGTTTTATGGCGAAGGCGTTTATGAAATATTTGCTCGCATACTTCTTGCTTCTGGCTATCTCCCTTATCAGCAGCTGGTTTATGCCCCAGTCAGCGGCTATTATGGCTATGAATGAAAGAGAAAGTGCAAAGCTGAATTTTCCAAAAGAAGCCTTGTCAAGCAGCCTTGCAGCATATACAAAAAGCACAAACTGAAGCACTTTTGATATTACCTCAGCGCTGCTCAAAAACAGCATGTTCCGGTATATGGTTTTGACTATGCTCATGGGATTAAAACAAAACATGATGGTATAAAAGCTTTTTTATAGACAAATTTATAAACCAAGTTCCTAAATTCCTATTCATGAAAACTGTATTGGTTTTGGCTTCAACATTCCCAAGGTGGAAAGGCGATTCAACGCCAAGCTTTGTATACGAGCTAAGCAACAGGCTGGCCGATAACAGGAGAATGATAGTATCTGCCCCACATGCCGGCAATGCGGCAAAATACGAGAAAATGGGAAGGCTTGAGGTTTATAGATATGCTTATTTTTACCCCGAAAATCTCCAAAAGCTGGCTTACGGAGCAGGAATAATCACAAACGCAAAAAGCAATTTGCTGGCTTTAGCCCAAATACCGCTCTTCTTGCTGGCTGACTATGGCGCCGCACGCAGCCTTGCCAAACAATTCAAGCCAGCCATGGTTCATGCGCATTGGCTGATCCCACAGGGCATCTTTGCAGCATTTTTAAAGAAAGAGCTGGGAATACCGCTTATTGCGACAATACATGGAAGCGACTTATTTCCATTAAAAAATAGATTCTTCAGGTCAATGCAAAGGTTTGCGCTGGAAAACTGCGAGTACTGCACTGTCAACAGCGAAGCTACTAAAAATGAATTATTAAAAAGATTTCCAGAGTTCAAGAGCAAAGTTCTGGTTATACCTATGGGAGTTGATACAAAATTGTTTTCCAAAAATAACGTTAAATCTAAATTTAATCACTATAAAAATAAAAAAATCATATTGTTTGCCGGAAGACTGAATGAGCAGAAAGGAGTTGAGCATCTGATTAAGGCAATGAAATTGGTAAATTATAAAATAAAAAATGCATTGTTATTGATAATAGGAGATGGAAATTATAAAAAAGAATTGCAGAAAATAGCCGATTCCAACGAGGTAAAAAACATAAAATTCTTGAGGGCAGTAAAGCAAGATGACTTAGTTGATTATTATAATCTTGCAGATGTGTTTGTCTTGCCATCTGTGACAAGCAGAATAGGCACAGAAGGGCAAGGGCTTGTGTTGCTGGAAGCAATGTCCTGCGGAACGCCTGTTATAGGCTCAGAGACAGGAGGGATTAAATTTCTTATAAACAATAATGAGAACGGACTACTGGTCAAGGAAAGAAATGAGGATGAGCTGGCTAATGCAATAATAAGGATACTGTCAGATAGCAAGTTATCCCAAAAATTATCCAGGAATGGTGTACAGTTTGTTAAAGACAATTATTCATGGGAGACCATAGCCAAAAAATTCGACAAGCTCTACAGCAAAATAAAATGATAACAATCAACTCGCTAAAAATTGGCATTTATAACTTCAGCGATACAGTTATAGGCAGGAATATACTCAGGCTCTTATCAAAATTTGCAAAAGCCAGGAACTTAAGAAAATCCAAGCCGGGCAAAAGAAAGAAATTTCTTATCGTTATAACAATAGACACGGAATCAGGATACACCGCAAAGAATAGCAAAAGAATGTGGCAGAAGCAGCAAAGAGATGCTTATATAGGGTATTACAAGGGAATTGAGAACTGGAGAAATTTATTGAATCACTATAATGCAAAAGCCACCTTTTTCTTGTCTACAAACTGCTTCAGCGCAAAAGGACAACAATTAACCAAAATATTGACGCAGCTAAGGCATTTGATTAAGGAAAAACATGAGATTGGGCTGCACATCCATCCCGACAGCGATTTGGCATTGCAAAAAGAGTTGAATGAAAAATTCCAGTACACAAGCTCCAGATTTTATGATTACATCAAAATAAGCCAATTCGTTAAAGCAGGAAAGCAGCTAATTAGAAAAAATACTGGAATAATCCCTGCAAGCTTCAGATGGGGCAATTGGGCCTTGGATACGGCTGCTGTGAAAGCGTTACAATCTAATGGGTTTAAAGTGGACAGTTCTGCAACGCCTGGCATAAAAGGACATCTTAATGATGGAATGCATTATGACTGGAGCAAAGCCAAGGAGCATTATCCATGGAGGCTATCGCTTAGCGACTACCAGAATACGCTCCATAAAAATTCCAAAGTCTTGGAGATGCCGATAGCCACATTCAATCTTCTTGGGATGACTTTAAGGGCAGATCCGGTTTATCCTGAATTGCTTAAGGCAGCCTTTGATTATTACTATAGGAATGCTGACAGGAGCAAGAAGCCGTTTGCTTTTGTTGTCATATCGCATAGCATAGAAGGAACACACATAGACGGAAGCCCTACAAGAGTCATTAAAGATATGGAAGAATTTCTTAGCTACGCCAGTAAGTTTGTTGATGTGGGGTTTGTTACTATAAACGAGGCCTATAAGAGAATTAAGTAAAAACACCATGATAACTATAAGAAAAGCAATTTTAAAGGACGTTCCAAATATATTGAAACTCTGGATGGAATTCATGAAGGAGCATGACGGGATTATATTCAAACAAACTCCGAAATTAATGCCATTATTAACAAGGAAAAAGGATGCTGCTGAAATTTTTAGAAAATTTGTTCAAAAGAACATTCGGTCAAAAAATGGAATTTTGCATATTGCAGAAATAAATGGCAATCCTGTAGGGTATTCTTTGGCTTTTATTAAAGACAATGTTCGCGTATATAAAACTGAAAAGGTTGGATATATCAGCGACTTATTCATTAAGAAAGAGAACAGGACAAAAGGAATCAGTTCAAGATTTAAGGATGAGGCAATTAAATGGCTCAGGAAGAAAGGCATAAAGCACATTTCAATTGCAGTTCATAAAGAAAATAAGCTGGCTTATTCCATTTACCAAAAGTGGGGCTTCCTAGATTACCACATCGAGCTTAGAAGAAAAATATAGAAATTTTCACCAAACAATATCATGAACCACAAATCTATTATTATCTTTAATTAATTTATACATTAAGTATCCTTTGTGCGAAAATTTATCATTTTGGTAATACTCTTCTTTTACAAATGCGATCCAAGAATTATTCTTTTTGTCGTCTTTATCTAAATGCAAAACTTTTGATTTAATCTTTGATAATTTAAAATATCCAGTAGAATATGAATTTTTAATTTCCAGATTCTTTAATTGAGTTGACAAAAATAGTTTTTTGTCTTTTTTTGCCACTGCCTTATCTCTTTTCTGAAAAAGAGCGTTTATCAATTTTTTTGGCATTTTATTTCTTCCCTTTTCCAAGCATCGCAACATAATAATGATAGATTGTATTGCCTCTGTAATGGACTATGAAAGAGATTAATTGTATCAATGCCGATGCGCTGCCATAAATAACTAAATACCAATATAATAATGTATATGCAGGAACAATATTCCAATAATAAACATTTAACAATTCTAAAACAACCAAGGCATTGATATGGACTATATTGAAAGGAGCGCTCCAGAATTCCCTTATAAGGTCATATTTTCTGTATAAATTTGCGCCTGTTTCTGTGCTTCCTCCTTCAACATTTGGCGATTTTCCGACAATTGAAGCGTATTTCTTTAATTTTTCATCAACTTTCTTATTATTTCTGTCCCTTATTGCATTCTTGACAACTGCTGATTTTAGCGCCGACAAAACTGTTGATCTTGAGAATACTCCGCATAAAAACCCGAATACAACAGCTGATTTATACCCTGTAGCTAAAAATACGCCAAATCCCAAGCTGAAAAAAATTACTGGCACAGAAACTTCATGATAATACTGCTCCAAGAAAGTTCCCATCATGCTGCCTTCTTTTCTGTATCTCGCAACTTCGCCGTTAACATTATCTAAGATTACTGTGAAATGAATTATCAGGATTCCAATGAGTATGTAGTTTAAGTTTCCAAATGTCATGAAAACAGAACCTAAGATTGCCAGCAAAACCATGCCAATAGTTACTTGGTCTGCTCTTATTGGAGTATATAACAGTAATTTGGTTACGTAAATAGAAATCTTCATGGTAACCCATTCCATATACAACGGCCTTCTGCCTTTGGAATTTTTGTAGCAGATTTTCCTCAATTCCCTTATGGACTCTACCATTATAACTAAAGTCAAGAAATAGGATATTTAAAGGTATCTTTTAGGACTTATATAATCTATGGGAACTGTTCGATTAACTTCACTTGTGCATCACAAAAACAATCTAATCCACAATCTACTCTTCTTGCAAAATATTTTTTCCCATTATCAACATTTGTGATTTTTATCCATTCTGTTAATTTTGCTTTTTCAAACCTTTTAAAATCTCTAATAGAGATGTGCATTCTTAATCTTTTTCCTTTCATATCCTTTGGCGTAAAAACAGAATTTTTCATTGCTAGTAATTAAATAAAGAATTTTTTACCTATTTAATATTTTCTTCAACTTCTCCAACACTTCATATGGTACTTTCAATTTTCCCAAAACTTGATGCTCTCTTCCATGAAAATCAGAGCCGCCCGTTTCCAGAATATTTTTTATTCTTACTATTTTCCTGAATTTATTTATTATGTCATTCTGCGCTTTCTTCCCGGTGTGGAATCTTGATTCTTCATATTCATAGTAAGTTTCAATTCCATCTCCCCCATTTTTCAGGAAATAATTAATGAATTTATCAATGTCAAAATTATCATAAACTCCGGGATGGGAAATAAATACTAAACCGCCTGCAGCATGGATTGCTTTTATTACATCCTTTACGCTTATTTTATTTCTTCTTTCAACATAAGCCAGTTTTCCGACTGCAAGATATTTGTCAAAGACTTCATCAAAAGAACTTACTTTGTCCGGGTTATTCTTTAGAACGACTTTTGCGATATGCGGCCTTCCAATCTCGCCTTTTGCTAAAGACTTGACTTCTTTATAGGTTATCTTAAATCCTAATTTTTGAAATTTCTTTATTATATCTTTTTTCTGCTGCTCCCTGAATTTCTGGGCTTTTTTGAGCAATGAATTAACTGCTTTATGCTTATGATTAATAAATAAACCAAGAATATGGGTATCAACGTAACCTGGATCATCGCAGCTGATTTCAACGCCTGGAACAATTTCAATCTTTCCTTTTGCTGTCTTTAATGCTTCATCAATCCCATTAACAGAATCATGGTCTGTAATTGCGATTGTGCTCAGTTTTTTCTTTATTGCCAATTTAACAAGCTCTGTTGGAGTTAATTTTCCGTCAGAAGCTGTTGTATGTGCCTGCAAGTCAATGTTTTTATATGACATTTTGAATAAGATTTATTTGAATGATTTGAATTTTAATTTGTTCGCTACGCTCACAATAGTTACTGCTCGGTTTCACTTCGATTGCCACATCGTGAAACCTCGCCAATCATAACAATATTATAAATCAATACGCCGGTGCAAATGTAGCTACATACTGTGTTTTGTTTCCGCAATGGATGCATTTGCCGTATTTTATTGGATTAACAACTCTGATCGAATTCTTGTTTATTTTTTCCCTTATCTGCTTTGCGCAAGCTACATCTCCACACCAATTTGATTCTATAAATCCTTTCTTTCCTGAAGCAATCCTCTCAAATTCCTTCCATGAGTTTGCTTTTGAAACATGCTCATCATGGAATTTTTTTGCCTTTTTATAGAGATTGTCTTG
>JACQSQ010000014.1 GCA_016211245.1 Candidatus Woesearchaeota archaeon | reverse complement strand
CTTTATGTAGTCTTATAATAAGAGGTATATAAATAATGCGTTTCCTTCGTATAAACAAAAATCAGTCCTAAAATCGAAAAAAATAAATACTTGAAGGCTTATCGTAAAAGAAAACTAAGCTTGAAAAGGGTGGGCATTGCGACTAAGGATGGATGCTCGGCGGGAGCACTATATTTTCTGGCATGATTTGGGAAAAAGTATTTATACCAAAAGAAGTGATATTTTTCTATGAGAACAGAAAAAGCGACTTTCGCTGCAGGATGCTTCTGGGGAGTTGAGGCTGCATTCAGGCAGATAAAGGGGGTTGTATCGACACAAGCTGGGTATACCGGCGGAAATATGGAAAACCCAACTTATGATGGTGTATGCTCTGATGGGACTGGGCATGCAGAAGCTGTTGAAGTAACTTATGATCCAAGCAAGGTTTCCTATGAAGAGCTGCTTGATGTTTTCTGGCAGAATCACAATCCAACGCAGCTGAACAGGCAAGGCCCTGATGTCGGAACTCAATACAGGTCTGCAGTCTTTTATCATGGCGAGAAGCAAAAAAAATCCGCGGAAAACTCATTAAAAGAGCAGCAGAAACAACACAAAAATAAAATCGTCACCGAGATAAGGCCGGCATCAAAATTCTTCAGGGCAGAGGAATACCACCAGCAGTATTTGGAGAAAAGAGGATTAAGCACTTGCCATATTTAGTACACTAACACTAATTATGATTTTAAAATTATGGAGCGACTTTGCTATGCAATTGTGAAGAAAGTAATCCGCTTATTTATGAATTGTTATATGGTAAGCATTTTAAGCAAAAAAGAAGCATGCGGTGCACTTGTCAAAAACCGATAAGGTTAATTATAAATTGTGGCGGTTTTTGAGCATGCTCGGAAATTTTTGCAATTTTAATGTATCACAAAAATTCCCGACACGTTTAAGCCAGAAGGGCGCATGGGTCGCTCGTTAATTGATTTTCAATTGTTGATATTTTTATTGATATAAAGAGTTTATTTCTAAACCTTTATAAACTCATTTTTATTCCTACTAGCTAATGGCAAAAACATATAGCGAGCTTGAGGCATGGGCGATATTCATAGGAGCGCTCATAATCGGGGTTGTGCTCACAAGCGTGTTCTGGGCTTACATAACAATTCCTGAGAATGTCAGGCAGATAGAAAAGGAGATAGAAAATGCATCTTATCAAAACTTCAGCGAAACTGTTATAATACCAAAAGACTTCGTGGTGTTCTGCGAAGAGATTGACGGCACAGCGAACTGGGACAATACGGGGTTCAGGCAGTGCGTGATGGAAGACACCTCGGAGAAAAGCTTGATAGCTATGAAGCTATTATGCAAGAAATTCAGCCTGAACTTGAGCTACGGCTCGTTTGGTGTCAAATGTGAAGGAAAAAAGTGATTTGTGAAATCTGCAATACTGAGATGCATGAAATGCATTGCAAGATTATCTGCCCGAATTGCGGGTTCAAGTGGGACTGCTCAGACCATTGAAATGGGAAAAACTTGTGACTTAAATTTTATAGAGATGCCATAAAAATAATGGGCTCAAACACGGTTTTCTTTGTGAAAACCTATTCGGAAAGGAAAAATTCGAACTGCGTAACGGATTTTTCCTCTCCACTCAGTTTTCGCCCACGAAAAAATCCAGCCATGACGCAGACGCGACGGGGGTTGTCCCTTACGGGGTGTCGCGTAGGGCAAATCGAACGAAGTGAAATTTGACCGTCTGCTGTCATGATTGGCTGGATTTTTTTCATAATCTACTTGGAACGATTTGGTTTAAGATTGAGTAAACCTTTAAATATACCTGATTTTTAGCTTTCTATATGCCAAGGTGGCAGAATCCGGCTATTGCGGCGGTCTCGAAACTTCAGGCTGTAAGCCTGCAAGAATTGGAGATTTCGAGCTAACCGTTGCCCGCAAGGGCTTCTCGGTTCAAACCAAGCTGTTAAAAAGCTGTGAAAGTCCGGGCCTTGGCGTCTCAAAAGTGGTGGTTGAAATAAAAAAAGGGGTTGTTTACTATTCTTTGTTATTTCTAATAGTCATGATAGCCGCCTGCAGCAAATCACCCGAAGAAAACTTGGGCAATGAAATAACTGCGCAGGCAATTTCAAAAATTTATCGGGCATGCAGGATTGATGAGGATAGCTTTTGCGACAGCCAGTGCTGCGAAATAAAAGAGGGCTGCAATGGGCAATCCGGCTACAGAGAATGCGACTTGGAAAGAGGAGAGTGGAAAGACTACATTTATTCGGACGGCAAATGCGAAACAGTATGCGAAAATAATACCGATGCCGAAGAACCAAAAAATATTTGCGCTGAAGGGTGGGTTTGTAAGGACTTTTACCACAAAAGTTTCCAGGCAAGCAACTGCTCTTTATCTGGTGAAGAGTACTGCGAAAGGGGCTGCATAAATAACTCATGCAAAACTGCGTGCAAACCAAACGAGCTTACCTGCGGCACAGACTCGTTAAGGATATGCAGCTCCGACGGCAGCCAATGGCTAACTCAGGATTATTGCCCTTACGGATGCAAAGACAACAAATGCCTGGATTCAATGACACAACAGAACCAAACAACAAACTCAAATGAAACAGCCAACCAGACGCAGAATTCAACGCAACCAGTGCAAAATGTGTGCGATAGCTCATGCTTTTCAATAACAAACTTCCATTATGATGCTGCCGGGAATGACTGCCAGATTGCCAACTTAAATGACGAATATATTGTATTCAAGAACAATTGCGGATTTTCATGTGATTTGACGGGATGGGTTATAAGCGACAGTGCAAGCCATGACTATGAATTTCCTTCATTCTCCATAAGCAGTCAAGGCACTTTTTCCTTGTACAGTGGTGCCGGAACAAATACTGACTCGCAACTGTATTGGAACAGCCCTTATACCCCTTGCAAAGCCATATGGAACAATGATGCTGATGCTTTGTACTTGAAGAACTCAAATAATGAAGTTGTATTCAGTTACAGTTATCCATAAAATAGTAATACTGGATAATATTACTAACTCAAAAATAAATCAATTGAGCAATCTAAATAATTAAAAAATGAACGGCTTTGCGTGTAATTTCAAATTAAAACAAATAAAAATTGACAAATAAAATGCCAAAACAAGCAATCTCATTGTGCATTATAACAAAGAATGAAGAGAAGTACCTGGAGCAATGCCTAAGCTCTGTCAAGGATTTAGTCGACGAGATGATAATACTAGATACTGGCAGCATAGACAAGACAAAGGAAATAGCTGAAAGATTTAAAGCAAAACTCTTTGATTTCAAGTGGACAGATGACTTTTCCGCTGCAAGGAATGAGTCATTAAGGCATGCTACAAAGGACTGGATTCTTGTGATGGATGCTGATGAAGTTATTGACGGTAAAGATTTAGAAAACGTAAAAAATTTGATTGATAGTGGAAATGAATTTGCCGGCTACCAGCTCGAGCAAAGGTCCTATCTGGAAAATTACTTTGAGGGCGCTTACGAAAACAAATCAGAATTCGGGCCTGTCAGAAAATATCCATTTTACATATCAAATTTTCTTGTTCGCCTCTTCAGAAATAAGCGCGGAATCCATTTCAAGCACAGGGTGCACGAGCTGGCTGAAGATTCAATGAATGAGCAAAAGCTCGGGTATGCTAAAACTGGCATCGTGATACATCATTTTGGATCACTTAAGGAGAGGGGGCTTATCAGCAGCAAGGTTGAAATGTACTCAAGAATGATACTGCACCAGCTTGAGGAGCATCCTGACAGCCCAAGATATGCTTATCAGGCAGCAAGGATGTGCCTCGGAAAAAATGATCTTGCGAATGCGCTAAAATTCTTCAGGAAAACTGCCAAAATCGACCCACATTACAAGCTCGTGTTCTCTGAAATCGCCAAAGTGTATATGAGGATGAACGACAAAAACAAAGCCGTTGAAAATTTCAGGAAGAGCATGAATGCAAACCCTGACAACCCTTCTCCGGCAAATAACCTTGCTGTTGTACATATGTCAATGGAAAAATTTGAGGAGGCAAAAGAGATTCTCGAAGAGCAAATGAAGAAGCATCCTGAGAATAAGGCGCTGAAGTATAACTACGAGGAGTGTCTGAGGAATTTAAAATAATCTTTAAATTTTTAAAATAACCAGATTCGTGTTTCCCATGTTCTTCTTCTCCACAACTTCCCTCTGCACCAGCTTTTGGAGTATTCTTGAGATCTGGACTTTTGTAAAGCCAGACAGAACAACCAATTTGTTCTGCTCAATCATGTTTTTGTTGTCTAATAAGATTTTGACAACCATTCTTTCTTCCCTTGGCAGAATCTTGAGCACTTTCTCTATCTGCATCCTGTTTATTTTGAACTGGAACATTATGACAACAAAAGCCCCAATCAATATGGAGAGGAATGAAATTCCATACACTATTAGTGGCAACTGCTCGTTTGTTGAGGAAGTGTAGAATCCGTTTACTATGGCAAACAAAATGCCGAGTATAAAAATCAGTATAAAGCCTGTGACAATCCTCTTGTTGTCTACTTCCATTTAGCTCTCAATCTCTTTTTTTAATCTCTCAAATTCTTTTGTATCTATTTCCCCTGATGCGAGCCTTTTCTTCAGAATATCAAGAGCTGATTCATTTGCCTTAAACCCAAAGCTGCTGCTGTTCCTGAACATCCACCATATTACCAAGAAAAACAATACCAAAATCAGTATCTGGAAAAGCCAGCCTAATCCCAAGTAACCGTAGCCCATCATCCCAGGCCCCATCATTCCATTCTGCATCATTTTTAAGCCCCCATTATATCATTATATTTATTGTTTATAAAGCTTCTCAAAAAATAAAATAAAAAAACAAAAAATTAACCCATCATCGGGCAATGGCCGGCTCCAGGACCGTTCTCTTCACGGTATTTTTCCATCTTCTCATGCATTTTCTTGGCTAATTGGAAATCTTCCTCATTCTCTACCCAAGGCATTATGCTGAAGCCATATTCTTCCCTTAGCTTTGCCAAGTCAGTGTAAGTGCCTTCCTCCATAACTTTTTCCATTTCCTCATGGTGCTGCATCATGCCTTTCATCATGTTGCCATTCATCATGCCCATGCCTTGCCAGTTTTGCGCATTTGCCTTGCTCCTCCACATTCCCTGAGCCGCTGCAGCCCCGGCTATTAGCAGAGCGCTTACAATGGCAACAAAGGCTATCGTCACTTTTTTGTTCATTTTCATTTCCTCCGGACAGGTTTTTGCTTATATTTTCCCAATCCGGTGGTTTCATGAGATGAAACGAGATAACTAATTTGCTGAAACTGAATTTTTACAACTAAGGTAATAAAAACAATAATGATAAAAAATTTAATAATCCTTAAACGACTTCTTTATGAATAGCGTTGGAAGTAATCCGTTTGTGCTACTAAAAGAATAAGTAGGGGGTACCCATTATTCATGGGAAAGCGCATGGGTAAATGCATGCGAGGAAAGCTGGTAAATGAGCGAGCGAGAGCATCGAAGCGAGCTCTCGCATTTCACTGCTCGCTTTCCATATCTCGAATTTTAAATTATTTTTTGTTTCAATGAAAGATAAAGGTTTTAGATATATTGAATAGAACAAATCTTTACCTCCATTTTATGCTGCACCCAATAGCCGGCGTCAATTCTATAGGAACTTTCCTGTTGTGCACCAAGGCGTCAACTGCATTTCTTAAGTCATTAACTGTTGCTTTGCTTTCATCCTTCGGGCTGTCATCAACCCTGCCATGATACCTTAATTTCCTATGCTCGTCAAAAACAAAGCATTCGGGAGTGCATTGAGCGCCATATTCATTTGCAACGTGCTGGTCCTCGTCTCTCAAATAAACAAAGTTGTATTTCCTGCTTTTTGAATATTCGACCATCTTGTCAAAATTGTCTTCAGGATAGTTAATTTCGTCATTTGCATTGATGCCAACAATTTGAACTCCTTTTATCCCATATTCGGATTGTATCGCTTTCAATCTTTCAATGCTTCCCTGCACGTAGGGGCAGTGGTTGCACATGAAAACTATGACCAAGGCAGTCTTGCCCCTGAAAGAATCGAGAGCGTATGTTTTGCCGTCAACTCCAAGCAATTTGAATTCCGGAGCCTTGTCCCCAATTTTTAATTTCAAATTTTGAATGTTTGCTTCCATTAAAAACCACCTATTTAAAGAAATAATTTTACAAAATAAAAGGTTTGTGGTTATCCTTCCGGCATAGGTGTCCTTTCTAAGTGCGAATATTCATACTAATATTAATACTAATATTCGCAATATTTATATAGAACTATATGCCAGTATACACTAATGGCTACCAGAAAGGCCAAATTAGGGAAAAAAATAGAGTTGGATATACTGAAAGTCCTGCAAGAATCAAAAATTCCTGTTTCTACAAGAGACATATGCATCAAGATAGGAAGGGCGTGGCATTCTGTACAAAGCCATTGCATGAAGCTGCAGCTAGAGGGCAAGATAACCGGCTATAGGATTTCCAATCTGAATGTCTGGGAGATGAAAAGATGAATATTTGCAAAACTAAAAAATCGCAGATTTCGTATTTCCTAATAATAGCTGTAGTACTCATAATAGCTGCATCTTTTGTATTCTATATCAAATCAAGCAAAATAGAATCAAGCACTAGTATCTCTAAACTGCCATTTGAGACTGCTCCTATAAAAAAGTATGTTGAATCTTGCATAAATGACTTAGCTATTCCTGGTGTATACCTTCTTGCCAGCAAAGGCGGATACATTTACTCCTATGAAAATGCACTGAATACAGAGCATGAGCAGGTAGCTTATCATCTGGAATTTGAAAAAGAGTCGGCTCCGTCAAAAGAATTTATGGAGCAGGAGCTTTCAAGATTTATAAAAGAATCGCTGAATTTCTGCATCTGGAATTTCGAGGAGTTCAACTATTATGGCCTGGAGATTGGGCAGGGCGAAATAAAGGCAAAAATTTTCAAGAATGAAATCTTAATTGATGCTGACTATCCTCTCACAATAAAATCAGGAAGCTCTAAAATCACTATTTCTGATTTCAAGGAGATTGTGCCTATCAGGCTTGGTTATATACTGGATGTAAAAAATAGGATATTGTCAAACATTAAAAACAATAATTTAGACCTTGGTTTGTTATCCTCTTTTGGGGTTGAGGTTAATGTTCTGCCTTACGACAGAAACAATATTGTTTATTCCATATATGACAACCAGTCAAGCATTGCCAATGCGCCATTCTTTTTTAATTTTGCCACAAAGATTGAAGGCAACTCGGCGCCTGAGCTTGAGTTTATCCCTGATTTCGTGCTAACGGCAGGCAAAGAATTCACTTACGATGTTAATGCCACTGATGCAGATGATGACGTGCTTTCATTTTCTGCAAATAAAAATTTTGTGGGCATTGACAAGAATAGCGGAGTTATGGCTTTTAAGCCTCAAAATACCGGATTGCTTGAAACTGAAGTGTGCGTTGCCGACCAGTACATGGCAAAAGACTGCCGAAATGTCAAATTCATGGTGGAAAATGAATAAAACAAAATTAGCTATGATTTGGGGCATTATTTTAATGAATTTATTGCTGTCTGCCTTCGCGCAAGCTGCCGGTTTTGACAGCAACAACCCCAACAGCTGGGATTACAATGACCCAAATTTGTATAAACAAATCGACCCAAATGACCCCAGATTAGACTACAGCAAGATTCCAGCAAGCATATGGCCAACTATAATGAACAGGGTAAGAGGGTCAAGAGTTGCTGACATTCCTGCAAGCTATTTCGACCCAAACATCGTACAGGAAAGCGAGCTTAAATATGCAAAAGCCGGCCAAATATCTCCAAAATTCGAGCAGTTTGCCAAAAATCTTGTCCTTTTTGACCCAATCGAAATAAAAAAGGTTTTCTCCGAAAAATTCAATGCTGATTTGGACATCTCAAAAGCAAAGACAGTAATTTATGACCCAAAAAGCGGGAAAATAAGCGGGGAATTCCCTTCCTACAGCCCAAAGCAGTATCCCGAATCGCAATTCAGGCAGATAATAATAGGAAATGCAGTAAAATTGATTCCCCTCAAAAAAGATGAAAAAACATCCAAAAGTGAGGAAGATTCAGGAAAAGCGGTGGAGATAAGCGGAGCTGAGGGCTTCGCAAGAAACAGCGACTCAAGCATTGAAGTAACGGCAAAGCAAGGGCAAGACGCAATAATAACCGGGCCTCAAAAAGGGGCAATGCCATTGCAGGATGGCACAATCATAAAATTTGAAAGCAAAGGCTCGATAAGGGCAAACTTAAACGGGAATATCCAGGGAACAAATGCCCAGGTCTCAATTGAAAAAGACAAAATGATTCAAAAAATCATGGATGGAAAATTCACGAAAATAGGAGATGCTGTATCGATTGAAAGCTTTGATGGCAGGCAATCAGTTTTTGAGGACAAGGAAAACAAAATAAAAATCAGCTCTGTCGGCTACCCATTGGTAATTGTGCCCGAAGGCAAGACCATACACTCTGATTTCTCGCAGATAAAAAGCATTGTTTCTTACGGAAAAGACAGCTTGCTGGCAAAAGGCGCTGCTGACATAAGAAAAGGCGATTTGAGAGTCATTTCAAAAGCCCAGAATTCATTGTTTAGTTTGAAAGACGGCGTAACTACTGCAAGAGGCAAAGTAAATTTCGAAGATTCAGGAATAAAGTACGAAGGATTAAGTGACACATCACAGATTGTCAGGCAGTTTAAGGGAAATACTGAATTGGTTAATATTAATGGCTTTGAGGAAGGCAAGGTTGCGAAATTGACTAGAAAAGTAAGAGTCGGCGATATTCAACAGGAAGGGTTTATCAAAGGAAATATCGGAATTAAAACAACTGTTTCTAACATGAAAGGTAAATTGAATATAGAGGTGGACAAGGAAAGCATTGCGTTTTTGGCAGATGCCCAAAACAATCCAAACAAGTTCGTTTTCATAGAAAAAAATTTTTTAATGCAGCTTGGGGAAGAAAAATCATATTTCGGGATTGCTTCTGATTTGGGAATTAGGTACGAGCCTTCTGAAGGAAATCCTGTCACTTTCTTAACTCCTAAGGATGTTCATGTGTATTTAGGTGAAAAGGATACAGGTGCAATGCTTGCAAAAGCTGCCCTTGACACCAAAAAAGAGTATACCCCAAAAGGTTACGCTGCCGGAGACCCGGTAATAGTCGGGAAAAATGTCAAGGGCACAATAACTGAAATAGCTTCAGGAAAAATTAAAATAGATACAAACGGAGATGGCAATTATGATATTCAATTTGATAGTGATAGTGCCATACAGGGTGGCGTTTCTAGCGGGGTATTATCAAAAAGGCTGGAAACTCTGAAGAAAAAGGAGACAGAAGCTGTAGAACTGCTCAGAAGAGATCAAATCAAGTATGCTGGGCAAAGAAGAGCAGCAGAAGCAAGCCTAAAAGAGTTTTATTTGAGAAGGGAATTTAATCTACCCACAGCTACATCTATCTCAGAAACGGTCTCTTTGGAAACTCCGGGTGGAACTCCACTTTATTACAAAACTGAGATCATTAACGGCAAGGGAGTTGTAACCGCATGGTCTCCAGACAAGCAAATCTGGATGGATTTGGACACTTTAACTATAAGCAGCGGCAAATGGAAAGGCCAAAAACCAACTGAGATTAATCAAAAAATAATTCAAAGATTAGCGCAATTCAGAGGCGATACTGGAATATTAAGGGAGGAGGCACAAAAAAATCCATCTTACAAATTGATTGGGTCTTCTCTGGAAACAAGAAAGTATGACGAGTGGTACAATAAGTTCAAATCAGAAAATTTGCGCTATCCAGACTTAACACAAATGGCCGCTCTTCAGGTTGCAGAAACTTATTCCAAAGATGGTGATATTGATGGTGCTTTAAAGTACTATCAAAATGCAATTGATGTCAATCCTGATAGCGAGATAGGCAAATCTGCGAAAAGAAACCTTGATGTTATAGCGGCGCAAAGAAGCATTGGAGGGGCAAAATTATTGGCAACACTGCAGTACGATCAAGAGCTTCAAAGATACAGGCCTAGATCTGTTGCTTCAGGCACAGAATACTACCAAACTTTAGAAGAGCAGGGCTTGATGCCCAGGGCTTTTGCAGGATTATCTTCTATATCCCCATGGAATGTCGCGAGAGATTTGACAAGAGCTGGTTCCTTAGCAGAAACTGAAAAAAACAAGGAAATTGCAGTTACTTCACTGCAAAGTCTAGACAGATTAATGCAAAATAACCATGCGGCCAATCTGCAGGAAGCTGTTGATTTGGTGACTATTGCCACAAGCAGATTGGAAGACATTAGGGGAAAATATCCTCCTCAATTAATCGGCAAGGCAGACAAATTGAAGGCAGAAGGCATAATATCTATTCAAGGAGTAAGTCCAGAATATGCAAAATACCTAAAAGAAAATCCTGCCATTAAAGCTGGAATCCAGATGCAAAGCATTCCTCTAAATGACCCTCAAAGAGATTCAAAATTATTGCAGATGGCTGAGGAATACAGGAAGCAAAACAATTTTGAAGGCGCTGCAATGATTGCAAGGGAACTATCACAAACATCAGGCAATCAGCAAATAAGGGAAAAAGCTTATGCCTTGTACAATAACATTGCAGATCCAAGAGGAGAGTGGCTTAATTTTGCGGATTCAAGCCTGCATAGCTCTGCCCAATTGGACATAGTTGCTGAGCTTGCAAATCCATTTGCTTGGGTTACTTTTGGCGCTGCTGGCAAAGGGACAGGGCTCCTTATATCAAAAGCGCCTGGAGGAGCAAGAGTTTTGTCAACTACCGGTAAAATAATCAGCATGCCCACAAATGTCATAGCTGGCTCATCCGCTTCTGCATTAAGAGGCTTTGCAGGCCAAGTTGTCTCAATTGGGCTGGAAGAAGGAACAGAATACGTAGCAGGAGTTGTTGGCGGACCAGCTGCAGAAACTTTTGTTATGGGACTGACAGGAGGAGCTGATGCGTTTGATGCAGCGCAATTGGCTGCAAAAAATGCTTTCAAAAATGCGAAAGTTGAAGTTAGCCCTTTAGTCAATATCAAGTGCGCAAGCCCGTGCAGATTAGCGCAGGTTTACGTTTATGATGGAGAGATAGATGTAGCAAAACTAAAGGAATTGGGGGATGTGGAAGCAAAAGAAGGCACAATAATTTTTACTAATCCAAGAACCGGAGAAGCCTCAGTATTTGCCAGGAAAGGAGCAACTCCT
>JACQSQ010000008.1 GCA_016211245.1 Candidatus Woesearchaeota archaeon | reverse complement strand
CTGCCAAAGGGAGTTTCTATAGTGTCCAAGGCCACTGTGCCTATGATTAAAACATTGCTCATAAAAACAGAATATAAGCCTGAGGTTTTTAAAGATTATTATATTGCATAATACGTTAATCCTAAATTATATTCAACTATGAAATAAAAAATTCCAACAACAACATTAAAAGTGAAGATTGCACAATCACAATTAATTATTAACTAATATAAATCAAAGAATCAGCCTTTATTCCTCATCCCCTTCATCTTCCTCGCTGTCTTCGTCCTCTTCATCTTTTACATCATCATTATAGTCGTCGTCCTTATCGTCGTCTTTGTCGTTATAAGCGTCAAATTCCCCCTCTTCCGGCTTGGCCATAAACAGCCCATAGGGCAAGTTATTTAAAAAATTTTCGATGTCACGGCCACAAACTCTCAAATTCATTCAGAAAAAGCCCGGCTATTTTTTCATCAGTTATTACGAGCATATTCTCGTCATTTTTAGTGTCTGCGCTTAGCGTCGGATTAAAGCTCCCCGTCACGACAGTCCGGTTATCTATGATGAAAACCTTATGGTGGAGCTTATGCCTGTTTTTGTCCTTTTTAACATTAATCCCAAATTCCTGAAGGCGCTTGAACTGCGAATACCTATTTGACGACTGGCCAGAATCGAAAATGCCTCTTACGTCCAGGCTCCCTTTTTTTATTATAGAGTCGGCTATCTCTTCATTGGTAAATGCAAAAGTCATGAAATACACGCTTCTTTTCGAGTTTTTTATTAAACCAGCAATTACAGATGCGCAGCCATCCTCTGGGCAGAAAAAATTCTCTATCTTCACACCATTCAAGTAGATTTTTTGATTTTTTATCCTGTTACCCTTTCCAAATTTTCCATTCCATAACTCCTCAAATTCGTCTTCGTAATTTCCAGCCAGAATTTTCGAGTTGAGGATTATTATATTATTGTTGTTATAGCTGTTGTCGTTTTCTGTAGGATTGAACGAGCCGGTTATTATGACGCTGCCGTCCATTATGCAGAACTTATTGTGCATGAGCTGCCCATTGTCGTCGAACTTTATGGCAGTTCCCTTTACCTGACCGTCGTCATTTTCATTGTCCATAATCACCTTTACATCGGCAGACTTGCTTTTTTTGGAAAGCGCATCAATCACATTCATCAAGTCCAGATCGTATAATGCGCAGTGGACAGATGCGACAGAATCCCTTATGCTCTTCTCAAGAATTTTTCCGCAATCGTCTTTCGGGCAGAAATAAATCTCAACGGCCCTGTCGGATTTCTCTGAAATAATATTTCCGGTTATTGGCACGCACCCAAAAATCAGAATTGTCACCAAAACAAGTAGCAACAAAACAAAAATCTTACAGAAAAATTTAAATATAAGCTTAATCATTTTAAAGTGATAATCTATCACCTCTTTTTTCCCGGCAGAACATCGCTAGCTGGCGAATTTTTTAAATTCGCATGGCGGCAGTTCTGTTGGGTTTTTATCTTCTGCTCGGCTTTCTTTTACTTTTTCGCGCTGCGGAGCCTCTAACAAAAAAAGAGGCTATAACTCCAATCAGCACGCCTGCTAAAAACACGCTTACCAATCTTCTGTCTATGCCAAAATTTATCCTTTTGCCGTTGCTCTCCTTGAAGTAAATATCCAGGTCGCTCAGCTCTAATGCGTATTCAGAGTATATAAGCGCTGAAAAGATGTCCGTGTCCTTGAGGGAATTTGCGTATTCATAGTAGCTGTAGCTGAGGATGGGGAATACTCCTTTCGAAGCCTGCTCGGCAATATTATTTTTTACTATTTCAAGCTTCCTGCCGGCAATATTTTCGTATTGCTCACTGTCCACCCCAAACACGCTAAGGACCATGTCCACATCAGCCTTTGCCTTGCTTGCTGTTGACAGGCATATTTCGTAGTTTCCTTTCGAGAGCTCTTCGCTTGCTTTATCAACTTCGTCTTTTACATGAGCCAAAGTGCCAGGGAAATAAAGCTCGACATACTGCATCCTTTCATCGGCTTCGCTTATCTTGCTTTGGCAGGACTTCTTTAGCACGTCCCTGTCAATGTTTATCTCCTTGCCGCCTTTGCCCATGAAAGTAGCCCAGGAATGCGCGGAGTTAAGCCTTTCTGAGGCATAGGCCAAAACCCTTGCAACCCTTTCAGTCCTGTTAGTCTTATTCAGCATATCAAGGGCCTGCCCGGCAGATTCCTCAGCTTCCGCAAGGCGCTCTTTTACAACCATATATGACTCCAAGTCAGTTATCGTTTTTTTCTCAGCGGCATCAACTTTGGAGCGCAAATCGCTTATGCCGATTTTTACGCTGCTTATATTGTCCAAAAGCTCTTCCTTTGTGAGATTCTTTGAAATCAGAATCAAGGTGGAGTACTCTATATTGGCGCCAAAGCAGTAGCTTGCCGAAGAGTAGAATGCCTGCCTCTCAAAAGCTTCCCTTCCCTTTGCGGTGAAATTTTTAGCGTTTTCCTTTATCGCAGTTACATTAGCAGGGTAATTCAGCTTCAAAGCTTCCGCCCTTAGCCTGTTGCTTCTGTCGCACAATCCCTTTGCCAGCAATTTCATCGTGTCTGCATAATATTCGCTTATATCTATCTTTTTGTATTTTTGGGCAAGCTCTTTCCCTGTAAACTGCCTTACTGCCTCGCTCAATGTGGACACTTCCATTATTTCTATATCCAAAGCTTCTGAAAGATTCTGCAGGTCAACGGTTGCATTGCCGACCCTTGCTATGATCTCGCCGGAGGGAATAAGCACTTTTTTTAGCCGAATCTTTTTTGCAGCCTCCACTTTGGCTTTTAGCCCTCCAACTGGCCCTATCAATCCACCTGAGTTTATTGTGCCAGTCGTTGCCAGGCTCTCATCAAGCTTTAAGCCCTCAAGAACAGCAACTGTAAGAACTGCAATTGAGGAGCCTGCGCTAGGCCCGGCAATTATCGGAGAATCGGCCATTATAGTGTAAAAAAAATCAACATCATCGCAGTCCCTGTCAAGAGCGTCGCATGCAATTGACTTTGCAAACCTTGTCGACATCTGCGTGTCAGTCTTTGACAGCGGAAATGTTTCCAAAAAGACCCTGCCAGAGCCAGGCTTCACTTCCAGGTACAAGTCTGCTATTCCTCCTTCAATCCCTGATTCCGTTTCCTGCACAGCCAGCAATTTCATGTGGCCTGATTTTGCAGAAACTGCAGGAATAATCAATATGCTGATTACTAGCAATAAGATAAATATCTTTTTCATATTATTAGGAAAGGACGGATATTTAAGAATTTTTGGTTTACTGTGAATTATTTTCTTTGTTATTATTCTCGAGCTTTTCCGTATACCTGCATTTAGGATAAAAACTACACCCATAAAATTTCCCATAAATAGAGCTTCTCAGCACAATGTCACCTTCATTGCACTTTGGGCATTTTCTTTTGATTTCGCCATGCGCGATTGCCTTGGCTTGCTCTCCAGCTTCTCCCTCAACTAGTTTTGTCGGGCACTTTGGATTCAGGCAAAATTCCATTGGCTGTTTTGCTTTCTTTATGGCAAGAACTTTTGGAAAGCCGCATGTTTCGCAATCTTTTTTTGCCGGCTTGATTAAGGCGTTTTTTGGAATAGAGAAAATCGTTTTGCAATCGGGATACTTGTTGCATGCTGCAAAAGCCCCGAACTTTCCTCTTCTTATCATCATATTCCCTTCCTTGCACATTGGACAAATCCCCAGGAATGACATCTCATCCTGCGTCTCGCGATTTGCCTTTTGGAGCTCTGCTCCAATTTCTTTCTGCTTTTTCTTGAAATCCGTCAAAACATTTGTGATTGCATCCTTCGCCTCCTCCAAAATCACTTCTTTTTTCTGCTGGCCTTCCCTTATCTTTTCCATCTCCAGCTCAAAGTGCCTTGTCAGCTCTTCGTCAATTATCCTTGGGACATATTTCTCAAGGGTTTCTATGGTTGATATTCCGAGGTTTGTCGCCTCAATTGCCCTTCCCTGCACATAGCCGCGCTGGAATAACGTGTCTACAATCTCCGACCTTGTTGCCTTTGTCCCCAAATTTCTTTTTTCAAGCTCCTTTATGATTGAAGCAGGCGTAAATCTTTTTGGAGGCTGTGTATCTTTGCTGAGAAGCTCTATTTTTTCAACTTTTATCCTGTCATTTTGCCTGAAATTTGGCAATTCAACTTCCTCAAGATTGACATACGGCATGTAAAATTTATGCCAGCCTTTTTCTATGGTCATTGTCCCCTTTGCTATAAAAATCTCGCCGTTGCAGTCTATATCAACAATTATTGTTTCCCTGACTGCATTGTCCCCAAATGTTGCCAAAAACCTTTTGACAATCAAATCATAAATCTTTGATTCTTTCTCCTCCAATCCTTCCGGCGCTATCCCTGTCGGGAAAATTGCAGGATGTGCAGCATCTGCCTTCTTGCCGTTGTTTGGCTTCAATCCAGATTTTTTTTGCAGCAATTTGATTAATTCGGAATAATTCCTCTGCCTCGCCAGGTCATTTAGCACTTTATTATATCCGATTGCAGGAGGCAACTGCTGGCTTGAAGTTCTCGGATAAGAAATAAATCCCGATGTATACAGGTCTTGCGCAATCTCCAGAGTTTCCTTTGGCTGTATTCCAAAACACCTATAGGCCTCGACCTGCAGAGAGGTTAAATCAAAAGGAAAAGGCGGCATCTGGTTGAATTTCTTTCTTTCGATTTTTGAAATTGTAGCTTCTTTCTGCCCTTTTGTGTTCTGGATTACTGCATCGGCCTTTACCTTTTCCCAAAACTTGTCTTCAGAATGCATTGCGGTTATCTGCCTGGAATCGTAATCTCCTGTGAGCTGTATCTGCCAGAATGGCTTTGGCACAAATGCTTTAATCTCTTTTTCCCTGTCAACAATTATCTTTAATGCAGGCCCTTGTACTCTGCCTGTCGACATTAATTTGAAAGTTCCGGTTGTTTTTATTGCGGCTGTTAATGCACGGGAGTAATTCAGGCCATTGAACCAGTCCAAATAATGGCGAGTTTCGCCTGCTTCAGCTTGACCCCAATCTAAATGTTTGCTTTTATTCTTATAGGATTCCCTCAACTCATCTTTAGTTAGAGTTGAGAACTTCATTCTGTTTGCATCTTTCTGATTGCATGCGAAACGCATAACATTAAGTCCAATGACTTCCCCTTCAATGTCAAAATCTGAAGCAACAGTAAACACATTAGCGCCTTTCGCTAGCTTTTTAATTGTGTTTAGATATTTTTTTGTAAACGCAGAACTTTTTGTAGTTTCCGAAACTGGTTTCCACTCGATGTCAAATACGGGAAAGCGCCAACCTTTTTTTTCCTTTTCCGCTAAGCCGTATAAGTGGCCAACTGCGCAGGCAACAACAATATCTTTCTTGCCATGCGTAATCTTATAGTAAGGAACCCCGCCTATATTCTCTTTGATTGGTTTGCCGTCTGCAAGGGCATCAGCTATTTTTAATGCAGCTGCAGGTTTCTCGGTTACTATCAATTCGTACATAAACTGTAGAATTTTAATGATTATATAAAAAAGTTGTGAAAATGATTTTTAATTGCCTATTTTTACGTTGTTCTCCAGATTTTTTATTGACTGTATCGCGCTCAGCACAGCAAGATAGCTTGTCTTTGGGTTTTTACTCGGAAGATTTTGTGTCTTTGCTGTTATAACTCCAAAATCACCTATAGCTTCTATTTCATGCGTGTTAAATTTAGTGTCGGAATCTGCAATTATTCTTACCTTTATTTTTTCAAATTTTGAAGCAAGAAACAAAGTGGCTGCCACATTTATATTCTGAGGAAAATCTTCAACAGCATCTTTTAAATTACCTTCAAAAATAGTTTTCCTGCCTTTGATATTTGCCAAGTCAATATTGTTTCTTATCATATAAGGAGCCCCCTCCAGTCCTTTTATCGGCTTCGTTGTCGTCAAAGTCAATGAGCTTATTCTTCCAGAAACTGATTTTATTGCATCCAATCCTGCAATTGCGCCTGAAGGCAGCAGAATTTCACAGTTTTTTATTTTTTTAAGCAGATCAAGATTCCCTATCAAGCCTCCTGTACTCATAACCAGCAGTTTTTTGTTTTTTTTATCCAAATTTTTGTTTTTTAGTATTGCTTCAACAACATTTTTAGTTGCTGATTCTATAATCAGATCACATTTTCTTATCAATTCATCAATTTCCATGAATTTTGATTTGCAGGTTTCTAGATTTTTGATCAATACATTTATTTTATTTTTATCAATATCATTCAATCCAATCAATTTTATATTGGTATTTTTATCGATAAATGATGCAATTTCGCTTCCTATGAATCCGCATCCAATTATGCCAACTTTCATTTGATTTCCAAAGACATATTCAGGACTTTTGCAGAATTTGTGATTGAGCCCATTGAAATGACGTCAATGCCGCAATCTTTGTAATCCAGCAAATTGCCGGGATTTATGTTTCCGGAAGCTTCAAGCAGAATTTTGGGATAAACATTGCGGTTCTTTAATTCATCAATAATTATTTTTATTTCTTTTGGTGGGATCTTATCAAGCATGATTGCAAATAAATTGTTTTTATTATTTAATTTTTTTAT
>JACQSQ010000009.1 GCA_016211245.1 Candidatus Woesearchaeota archaeon | reverse complement strand
GATTAGGTAATAATTTCCAAGATAATACCCAAAAAATGAGTGATAAGAATTAATTTCACTGAAATCCTTTATTTCATTAATCAAATTTTTTCCAATAAAAACATCGGTAGCCGTAATCGACCATTTTGTCGGCATTAATTTCCTGTCTTTTTTCAGCCCCAGAGTTCCGACACTTAAAATCCTGCTCAGGAAATTCTCATCAAAATTATTTTCGTAAAGATAATTAACCGCTTCATTTGCCTTTAAGTCAATGTCATCAAAAACCTTGTAAACTTTTGTGTGTATTTTGGGATTTTCCGTTATTTCAGCCTTTTTTAGTTTGGCATTCGGGCCGGTCGGGGCTATATGCGAATCAAGATTCAGCTGGAATCTGGGCTTTTCCTGCAGCTGTATGTCCACATCAACAGGCTTGGAGGACATGGCTATATCCTGGGATATCTCAATTAATTTTATTCTTTTTTTTATGTTTATATTGTATCGGGAATTCAAAAGCGAAGAGCGAAAATCAACTATTCTTGGAATTTCAAAATTTTCAGCTGCCCAGTGTTTTGGAGCGTCAAACAGCCAGGTTTCCTCTGACTGCTCCGGGGGCGCTAAAATTCCGATGTTTATATTCGGATAGCCAAACCTGCCTACAAAAGGGGCGACAGCATCGCTTGTGAATTCTTCCTTATTGAAATTATTTTTAATCTTGTAAATTGCATTATTTCTAGCGCAGACTGGGCATTTTCCCTTTCCGCAATCCCCAAGAGGATCGTAGCCTTTGTGCTGCCTGAACGGAACTTGCATGAATTATTATAGGTTTAGAAATAATATAAAGGTTTGGATTATTGAAAATTGCCGCAATTTTCAATCCCGCAAATTCGCCGAAATATAATAAATTGGGCGAATTTGCGTTATTTTTCAAGAAGCTTGTCAACTTTTTTTTCTATCCTATCGAGTTTTTTTGACAAGTCATCCCATGCGTCAATTACGATCTCATGCGGAGGCTTATGCCGTAAATGCAAAGGCACAGCTTTTCCTTCTCTTAGAAAGTCCAAGATTTTCCTGTCCTTTAATAAATAATACTTTTTGCCTTCTTTCCATTCGCTGTCTATCAAGCCGATTTCTTGCAATAAATTAAGATGGAAATCCACCGTTTGAGGTTTTTTCTTGATTTCGTCAGAAATCTCACTTAGATATTTTTCCTTTTTGGCCAAACTAAGCAGGATTTCCCTTCTTATGTCAGATGATAAGGCCTTGTGAAATATTTCATCGTGCAGCGGCGGCATAATATGTCAGTTTCGGGATTACTATAAAAATCTTTCTTTTCGACTTAATTAGAAAAGCCGAAACATTTATATAGTTGCTATGTTTCCATTATCATAGAAAACTCGAAATGAGTTTTCTGGAGGCAAAAATGGCAACAGTTGATGAATATGTAAGATTGGCTCAAGAAGCCCAACAAGATGGAGCGCATGTAGCAGTTTTTATCTACTATAGAACTGCAATAGAACGGATAGGATACGATACACGGACAGGAGACAATACAGGTGCATTAAATCTCCTGTTAGCATCTGTAAAATACGCGCAGAACTTAAAGAAAGAGAAAGATCGCAAAGCAGTTGCTCAATGGAGCCAAGAAATAGTGAAAAGAATGTCAAGAAGTGAGTTAGTTGAAATTATAAAACAAGAAATTGCAAAGCTTGGAGTTGGTAAAAATGCCGCCGCATGAGCATTGGCACAGTCCTATACCGCCGCATGCATTGCCGATTAGGAATACAAATAAGGTAAAATTTCTCTTTTTTAGTTTTATATTTTCAACATTATTTGTAATAGCTTTTGTCATGTCGTTGAAATTTTATGGGATTCCTATTGATGTTATAATTCCGTCTAGTGCACCAATTTGGATAGGGACTTTGACGATAGGATATATGGTGCAGATTGAAAAATGATGGAGGTGAAAAACTATGCCAAGACCACATGAAATGTATCATGAAAAGCCACCGCACGAGGAAATATTAGAAAGGCTTGATAGGATTGAAGAAGCCTTAAGAAGAATTGAAGATAAATTAAGATAGATTTTTTCTTTTTCTTTATTCTTTCATAAAAACACAAAACCCTTAAATAATCAACATGAATCTGATTTATTATGGCATTGTCAAAAAAGCAGTATGCAGAAATAAAATTGCACCTCGACAGCTGCAAAAATCCGTTGTTCTTTTTTGACGATGACCAGGATGGATTATGCGCTTTCCTGCTCTTTTACCGCTACAAGAAAGAGGGCCATGGGATTGTTGTGAAGACATCTCCAAAAATAGAAAACTTGGTGTTAAATAAAATAAATGAATACCGGCCTGACAAAGTTTTCATTTTGGATGTCGCCGCTACCGACTACGAATTCCTAGAGAGAGTAAAAGTGCCTGTTGTGTGGGTTGACCATCACGGGCAGTCAAAAATAGAGAATGCATATTATTACAACCCAAGAATTTCAAAGCCGAAAGACAACCAGCCGACTTCTTTTATGTGCTACAATGCTGTGAAGCAGGACTTATGGATAGCTGCTTTGGGTTGTGTTGCAGACTGGTTCATTCCAAAGTTTCTGAATGAATTCAATAAAGAATATCCAGATTTAATCGAAAATTACAAGAATCCGGGCGATATAATCTACAATTCTAAGCTTGGCAAGCTTATAAGGATTTTCTCTTTCATACTCAAGGGGCAGCACAAGGAAGTTATGAAATCGGTTAAGATACTCACAAGAATCAAAAACCCCTATGATATACTAAATTGTGGGACTCCTGAAGGAAAACATGTATACAACAGATATCTTGAGGTTAACCGCGTCTATGAGCCTATTCTGAAAGACGCGCTAAAGACAATTAAAAACACGAAAGAAAAGCTGGCAGTTTACGCTTACAAAGACGATAAAAGCGCGTTCACAAGCGATATTTCAAACGAAGCCCTTTACAGGTTCCCGGAAAAAATAATAGTTATAGCAAGAGAGAAAAATGACGAGATGAAGTGCAGCCTTCGGTCGTCAAGAATCAATCTTATCCCAATTATTGAAAAAAGCTTGGCAGGCCTGAGCGGGTTTGGAGGCGGGCACGAGAATGCGTGCGGCTTAAACATAAAGAAAGGCGACTTTGACGAGTTTTTGAGAAGGCTCAATGAGACGATTTAAACTTTCAGATTCTGATTGATGAAATTTATGATTTCATCCTTTTCCTTGTCTGTCGCTTCCTTGTTTTTTGCCTTTGCCGTGTAAACATCAAGGTTGTCTTTTCTTATTTTGCTGTTCAGCCTTGATATCTTTTCATTGATTTTGTTCAGCCTGGTGACGAGCATGTTCACCTTGGTTTTTATTTCATCAGGCAATGCAAGTATCAAAAGCTTGGTGCAGCCGCTGTCAATGTAGAATATCTTGCTCCCCCCGAAAGTTTTTTGCTCCTCCTTAAGCAGCTCTTTCCATGACTCGCCGGAGTAAACAGCGTCACTTTTCTTTAGCCTTAAAATTAATGCTTCCTTGTATGCATTGGATTTGACAAGATGCAATTCAATTGAGTCGTTGCCTGATTCAATGTCATTCTTAAAATCCTGCACCTGAGAATCTTTTATACCATTAAATGCGAAATGATTGATGCCGTCTAAAGTCCTGTCTATGTCTATGTGAGAAATTATATTCTTATAATCATGCTCCACAGCTACCACCCCTATTATCTGCAATATTGCAGAGGTGATATAAATAATTATCGGGTTTAAGAAGAATAATGGGCAATTTTTGCATAATAACCTTTATATAATACCAATACTGCGATTTTGCCATGGCAGAGGAACCGCTTGATCCCGTAAACCCGGTGTCTGCGCCCCAGCTGATTGCGCAGGCAGAATTTATAAAAACCACAAGAATAAACAAAATGGTGATGCAGGGCTTCAAGTCATTCGCCAAGCATACTGAAGTGTTATTCGGGCCTACTTTCAACTGCGTTCTTGGGCCAAATGGCGCGGGAAAATCTAACATATTAGACAGCATATGTTTTGTCTTAGGCAAGTCATCTTCAAGAGAGCTAAGGGCCGAAAAATCGGCAAATTTAATCTACAACGGCGGCAAGACAAAAAAGCCCGCAAAGCAAGGCGAGGTAAGCATTTACTTTGACAACACAAGCAAGGTTTTTCCGACAGAAGAAAAGGAAGTCAAGATCACCAGGATTGTGAGGGAAAATGGCCAATCCATATACAAGATCAATGATAAAACCATGACCCGGCAGCAGATAACAGGCTTGCTTTCACTGGCAAAAATAGATCCTGACGGCTACAATATAATTCTTCAAGGCGACATTGTAAGGTTTGTGGAGATGCATCCGGAAGAGAGAAGGATGCTGATAGAAGACATAGCGGGCATATCAATTTACGAGGAAAAAAAGCATAAGGCAATGCTCGAGCTCGAAAAGGTTGAGCAGCACCTGAGGGAAACAGACCTTATTTTAACCGAAAGAAACACTTATCTAAAAGAGCTTAAGAGGGACAGGGATCAGGCACTCAAGTACAAGGAGATGGGCGACAATATAAAGTCGAACAAGGCATCATACCTAAAAATACAAATCGACAAAAAAGAGACGGAAAAAAAATCAGTGCAGGAAAAAATTGACGAGGGAAACGGATACATTGCCGGCCTGAGGGAAAAGATAGCGAAACTGAAGGGAGAGAACGAAGAAAAGAAAAAACAAGTCGAGTCCATTTCAAAGGAAATAGAGGAAAAAGGAGAAATAGAGCAGGTGAAGCTCAACAAAGAAGTTGAAAACCTCAAGATTGACTTGACAAAGCATAACTCAAGGACAGAAACCATAAAAAACGAGTTTGGCAAATTAAAACAAAGGAGAAATGACCTGAAAAACAGCATTGATGAACTGCAAGACAGAATGGGGCAGATATCCAAGGATAAAAAAGATTATGGGGGGATTATAGAATCGAAGAATAAAGACCGGGAAACAATTAACGGCAAAATACTGAAATTCAAGGAAAAAAACAAGCTTGACAGCGCTGCCGATGTCGAGAAGAAAGTTGAAGAGATAGACAGGCGCGCAGAGGACTTGCAGAGGGAAATAACTTCCTTGAGGGAAAGCCAGCATAACCTGATAAGGGAAAAAGACAGGATAGCCCACGAAATAGGAATTGTGGAAGACAGGATAAGAAAAGTTGTGGATGTTGAAAAAGAGCACAAACAGCAGCTTGAGGAATTAAAATCCAAAAGGCAATTGTTCAGGGATACAACGCTTGAACTGAACAAGTTTCTGGATGAGGATTCCTCAATGTCAATACAGATTTCCGAGGCAAGGAAAAAGCTGAATTTGTTGAGCGAGGAAACCGCAAAATTGAGGGCAAGGGATATAACAATCAAGGAATTCTCGAGAGGCGATTTGGCGGTCAAGAAGATTCTTGAGCTAAAAGGGAAGAAGCCCGGAATTTACGGGACAGTGGCAGACCTGGGAAACGTGAGCTCAAAATATTCCGTTGCATTGGAGGTTGCGGCAGGCCAAAGGATAAAAAGCATTGTAGTGGACAATGACAAGATTGCCGCGGAGCTGATACAATACCTGAAGGACAACCGGCTCGGGACAGCAGCGTTTTTGCCGCTGAACAAGATAAGCGGCAAAGAGGCCAATGAAGACGCGAAAAAACTGACCGGCGCCAAAGGAGTGCACGACTTGGCAATAAACCTTGTTTCATTTGAGCCAAAATTCAAGAAAGTTTTTACCTATGTGTTTTCGGACACACTGGTTGTTGACAGCATACACACAGCTACAAGGCTTGGGATCGGAAAGGCAAAATTTGTGACTTTGGATGGGGACGCTGCGGAGCTGAGCGGCGCAATGCACGGGGGCTTCAGGGAAAAAAGAAGGGAGGGCTTTGGCTTTAAGGAAAGGGAGGTTGCCGAGAGCCTTGAGAATAACGAGAAAAGGCTGGCTGAACTATCAGACCTGATGGACTCTCTTGAGAAAAGAAGAACGGAAAACGAGTCAAAGATAACTGAACTTAGGGAAAAAAAAGCAGTGCTTGAAGGGGAAATCATAAAATCAGAAGCGTCCATGCATCTGGAATCAAGCGACACGGACTCTTCAAGGCAGCAGCGGAAAGAGCTTGAATCAAAAGAAAAAGAGCTTGACGGCGAAATAAACAAAATTAATAACAGCATATCAGAAGCAAACAGGGAGCTGACCAATTTAAAGATTGAAAAACAAAAGCTAAGAGGCATTATAGCGCAGCTAAATGACCCGACTTTGCTGGCTGAATTGAACACATTTGAGCAGAAATTCAAGGAGCTAAGCGAGGAAATCATACGATTAAGCTCTGAAATCAAAAATTTAGACGCGCAAATGATTAACATATTCTTGCCCGAAAAAGAGAAGACAGAAAAAATACTGAATATCATAGACAAAGACGAGGAAGATTTTAACAATGAATTAAAAAAATTGCAGGAGATGGTATCCCAAAAGGAAACTGCCCTAAAAGAAAAAGAAAATGTTGCAAGGGAATTCTACACGAAATTCAAGTCATTATTCGCCAGGCAGGGCAAAATCAAGGAAGAAATACAAAAAAATGAGCACTCAATAGACAAAATCCTTGAGGAAAGCAGGCAAGTTGAAATAAAAGTCAATCTCCACTCGCTTAAAAATGCTGAATTTGCCGCAAATCTGGCTGCATTAAACCAGGATTTCCAGCAGTACGAAGGAGTAAAGCTCGATTTGGAAAAAACAGAAGAGCAGCTTAAAAACGAAATTTCAAAATTTGAAAGGATGATGCAGGACATAGGCTCTGTCAATATGAGGGCATTGGAAGTCTATGACGAAGCGGAAAAGCAGTACACAGAGTTTTTGGAAAAGAAGGACAAGCTGGCTAGGGAAAAAGAAGACGTTGTTGCTATGATGAATGAGATAGAGGGCAAGAAAAAGGAGCTTTTTATGAAAACATTTGATGTTGTCAATGATAATTTCAAAAGCTTCTTTGCTATGCTGACGACGAAAGGGGCCGAGGCAACCATGGTTCTGGATAATGCGGAAAATCCTTTTGAGGGAGGCGTAAGGATAAACGTCAAAATAACTGGAAGCAAATTCCTGGACATAAGGAGCTTGTCAGGGGGGGAAAAAACAATGACTGCGCTGGCTTTCATATTCGCCATACAAGAGCACGAGCCGGCTTCGTTCTATGTTCTTGATGAAGTTGATGCGGCCCTAGACAAGCACAACAGCGAGAGGCTTGCAAAGATGATACGAAAGTATTCGGAAAAAGCCCAATACATAATGATATCCCATAATGATAATGTCATATCAACAGCAGACATCCTTTACGGCGTTTCGATGAATGAAGACGGAATTTCTCAGGTAGTTAGCCTGAAGATTTGACTATTTTCTGTATTTTAATTCATATTTAAACACATCGCTTCTTATCTCGCCCAAAAATAACCTGTGGAACGCCGATAACACCAATTTAAGCGCCACTTTGAATCTGCCATCCCTTTCAAACCTCCTCATTGCCACATACAATTCCGGCTTTCTTAATATCCTAAATTTTCCAATTTTTCCGCACCTTTTCGCGAAATCCATGTCCTCGCTCAGCTTTATTGTCTCATCAAACCCATTCACTTTTTTATGAAGCTCCCTTTTGCACATTATGCCGGCACCTGCGGCATTCGGGTAAAAAAACTGCGTGGACAGCGTCCAAAAATTAAACACGGTGAAGAACAGCCTGTCTATAATGTTATTGCCGGAAGCCCTCAGCCGAAAGCCGGCAACATCCAGCTTTCTTTTGGCGAATTCTTCAGTGGCATTCTTTAGGAAATCATTGCCAATATGCACATCAGCATCCAAAAAAAGCAATATGTTGCCCTTTGCCGCTTTAGCCCCATTGTTTCTGCCAACAGCAGGCATGCCTCCCTTTACAATTCTGCAACCATATGTCTTGGCTATCTGCCTAGTCCTGTCTTTTGAATTTGCATCAGCGACTAAGACCTCATAATCTTTGAAGGATTGCTTTTTAATATCCTCAAGAAGCGCAGGAAGATAGCGCTCTTCATTCAAGGCCGGTAGTATTATGCTTATCATTCAAACAGGAGATTCAAGCTGTGTTTATAAAGATGCCTTGCGATACAATACAGATTAGAACAATAAAACATGAAAAATTACAGACATCAATCAAAACATTTAAATAGCTAAAATCATTTTTATTATTAGGGAGTGGTATAATGGGCTTAAGAAAAGAATTTTTAGAGCACAAGAATAAGACAATAGAATCTTTTAATTTAGTAAGTTCTGATGTTTCAACTTTGAATCTTAATCTTGTCAATCTTAGGACATTGCTATTGTCTTTAGAGACGCAAATAAGTGAGCTTAACGCAAAGGTTAGCGAGGTTAGCCAGAGCCTCAAGGCCGACATAGAAATCCAGAATTCAACAAATGCAAGCATGGCATCAAAGATAGTAGACATAAACACGTTTGTAAATTCAAAAATCAGCAATTTTGAAAAAGAGATATACAATTTGGACTCAAAGATTGCAAGCAGGGTTAACAATTCGGTTGAGGAGCTAAATTCAGCCATAAGCGATGCAGAGAGCAGGATGGCAAAGAAGGTAAGCGCTTCAGATGCTAAATTAAGGAAACTGGCTTCAAGAGAAAGAAAGATGTCCAAGAGGGTAACTTCACACAGCAACTCATTAAAGGATATAGCGCCAAGAACAAAATCCCAATCGGCAAAAAGCAGAAAACTCGGCTCCTCATTAAGGGAAGCTTTGGAGGAAATAAGGAAATTAAGGAATCTGGTCAATAGAAAAGCAAGGTCTGCCAAAAGAGCGGATGGGGAGCTGGAAGCCAGAATAAAAAGCCACAGAAGAAGGTTGCAGCAGCTAAATAGAAAGATAGAAATATCGCCCACAACAAGAGTTTCAAGAAGGGCTTCAAAAAGAATTGCCAACAAGCCGGCGAAGAAACCAAGGCAGAAGAAGGTCAAAATCACAAGGAAAATAACCCCGAGAAAAACTGTAACAAAGACAATAACTCCAAGAAGGACAATCACAAGAATTAAAACTCCAAAGAAACTTGTTGAAGTAATTCAGGAAAAGAAGCACCTTATTTAAATCCTCATTTCCATCATGGAATACAAAAAACATCCGGAAAGGCTTTTCAGGCACTTGATTTCAATGCCCTTCATTTACATGATGTTATTTCCTTTAGCCATTCTTCATATTTTTCTTGGGGTATACCACCAAATCTGCTTCAGGCTGTATGGAATTAGACTGGTTAAAAGGAAGAATTATGTTAGGATAGACAGGCACAAGCTGAAATACCTTAAGTTCCTTGAGAAACTGAATTGCGCTTATTGCGGCTACGCAAACGGCTTGCTGAATTATGCTGCAGCCATAGCAGGAGAGACAGAAAAGTACTGGTGCGGAATAAAGCATAGGAAATACAAGGGATTTAATGAGCCGATGCATCATAAAGATTTTCTGAAGTATGGCGACGAGAAATCTTTCAGGAAAAAATATTGTAAATAATCATTTATTAAAATAAATGCGCCGGCCGGGACGGTCGGATATTTTTGATATCTTTCGAACCCGGACACGCGGCTCAATTCTGATAATTGCTTATCAATGGAAGGCCGCAGTCATTTATGGCAATCCTTTTCTGTGGGCTTGAGCGTAGCGAAACCCACGCTTTTGGTCAAGCTTTTCGCAAAAGGTTGTAGCCATTAGACCACCAGCGCACAATAGAAAAGATAAACTAATTATTTATAAAAGTAGTGGTTTGAAAATTTTATTGAGACGCATACGAAGGAGTAACATTCTTGATTAAGTAATCCAGAGGCGGGAAATTTAATCTTAATTGGAATTGAGGTGGATTTATAGCTTGTTCGGTTACTGCTGAATTAGCAGAAGCAGCCATCATCTCAGCATTTCTACCATATCCAATTTGATCTGTGTCATGTGGCTCTTTGGTGTCAATAACTATGCTTCTGCCTCTAGGGTGCAAATTTCTGTTACCCCTTCCTTCAAGAATATCCCGGAATCTTGAAAAAAGCGCAAGAGCAGCATTTGTCCTTTCGATCGGCTCTAAAGAAGTGTCATTGGCTATTCCATACAGATGTTCCGTTACACGCTCCCGTTTGCGCTTCATGCCTCTTATTTTAGCGTACTCTACTGCAAGGTGAAGCTCATTCTCAAGCCCGCTGTCTGAAAATGATACGTCTGCAATACTTCTTAATTCTTCTTCATCAAGCCAAATATCCCTGCAAGTAATAACTGTTTCAGGATAAGCATAACTAAATAAAGGTCCAAACCTTAGCCAGAATTGGCCAGTTTTAACCCTGTTCTGCATAACTAAATGAAAATAATCCAGAACTGGATCCCTTTGATGTTGTAGCTGATAGGAAAGTATTTTGTCTTCCACTACCGACGAAGTCAATTCATTCTCTAGATCACTCAATTCCTTGCCATCATTCTTAGCATGTTTGGCCTCATGACCTACAATGCTTGGAATTAAGTTCGGATGTACAAGCCCATAAGAAGGCATCCCTATGTTTACTAGTGCGGCGATTCCCTCTATGCAGCCTCCTCGTGTGAGAGGCCCAATGCCATCCATAAACCCAAGTCCGTGCAAGAAAATAATATACTTTAGATTTTCTCTTACTAAATCTACTTCTTGGGCTGGCATTTGGTTATAAATTAATTCCATTAACTTTGATCTTGGACTGCATACGACTGCGTCTGCACCTTGAAAAACCTGCCCAATATCTTTCAATTCAGCAGGAATATTATCTCCAACTATTGTCCTGTCGCCTACCACATAAGCAAAAGAAGTATTTGGCTCTTTTGTGATACTAAGTGCTTCTTCCAGCGCCTTTCTATTAATTCGAACATCTGACGCTACTAGACTTTCATCTGCTACCCTAGTCAAATAGAAATCAAAAAATAACTTTAACTGCCCAGCTCCGTATATTTTTGCAGCAGATCCAATGGCGGATACGCTTGCGGCTGCAATAAACCTCCTCCTACTTCTATCCATACCTACAGGGTTTTTTGATGTTTTTTAAATATATCTTTGAAATTAATAAATGGCTTATTTGCTCGTCGCAATCTCTATGACATCCCTGTTTTTAAGAACATATTCCTTTCCAACAGGCCTTCTTGACTTCACATCGATTGCTTTCACGAAATGGTTTCCTATGTCCGTGTGCAATTTGAATGCAAAGTCCAATGCCGTTGTTTCAGGCGGCATCAAGAAACAGTCAGGCAATCTGTTTCCGTGCTGGTCTTCCAGCTTATTAACACCGCCGGGAAATATTGCAACGTATTTCAATAATTCAAATACTGCCATGTCCAGCACTTTTTGAACTCCGGTTGAGCCATATCTTTCCAAAACCTCCTTTTTAATGAAGTTCAACGCATTTTTTTGCTTTTCATTTAGTTTATCTTCTTGAATCAACCGAAAATCATTATCTCCTGGAATATATGAGATTAATCCGTGCTTTGCAGCTTCCCTTAAAGCCAGCTCCGCCTCTGCGCTGCATGGCACAAGCAAATAACCCTTAAATTCATTTTTCAGCCTTTCAAAATTTTCATAAGCGCCGGCAATGTCGATTTTGTTGCATGCAATAATCATTGGCTTTGTAGCTTTTCTTAATTCTGTTGCGATATTCAATAAAATATTCCTGTCCCATTTCAAGATGTCAGGATTCAAATTTAATTTTTGAATTACTTTTTCCATCAGTGTTTCGGTGACCCTGAAAGAACTCAGCTGTTTTGCAACAGCCTTGTTAAGCTCGGGCTTCTCCTGATTTACAGTCCTCGCAAACCTCTCCCACCCTTTTTCTATCAGCCTTAAGTACCACATGTCAAGCTCGTGCTCCAGAAATTTTACATCGTTTGAAGGGTCGTAGCTTAATGGCGGAACTGATTCCCCTTTCTCGTTTGTGGAGCCCGCTATGTCTATTATGTGTATTAACACATCAGCCTGGTTTAGGTCATCAAGAAACTGGTTGCCCATTCCCTTGCCTTCATGCGCTCCTGGAACTAAACCAGCTACATCAAGAAGCTCAACAGGAACAAATCTTTTGCTATCTATGCAGTAACCCAATCTTGGATTGCATTTTGTATTAAACTCTTTATCTACACAATCCACCCTTACATAGCCTGTGCCGTGGTTAGGCTTTATGGTCGTGAATGGATAATTTGCTATATCCACGTTTGCAAGAGTCTGCGCCTTAAAGAAAGTTGATTTGCCGCAGCTCGGCTTGCCCACAATGCCTATTAGCATAAAACAGAAAAAATCCGGCTTGTTTTAATAATTTAACTAATCAATGGGAATTGGATGGGTAGGATAATTATTGTAGCAGTAGCCGCTGCTCCACAAGCATTTGCCCGAAGCCTCGCATTCGTTTTGATTCAGGAAGCCATAGCATGAAAATGGGCTGCATCCAAAATTGCCGTCTGGCACCTTTTTGACCCATTCACAATTCAAATTACTGGATTCGCACTCGCCTTTTGACGCTAGGTCGTAACAGGTTTTAGTCGCGCAATAGCCGTTCAGCCAGGCGCAGTTAAGCTTGCTGGATTTGCATTCCTGCTCTGTAATCATGTCGTAGCATTGTTTTTCATAGCAATACCCATACCCAAAGGAATCTTGCCATGCACATCCTTTTGAGGCGCATTTTGCCTCTTCTGTTACCTTAGCGCAATTAAAAACCTCGCATAGTGGCTCGTCATATAAGCATTCGCTGCTGGATTCGCAGGCCGCCTTGCTATTTGAGTGCTTTATGCACTTTAGCGGCTCTGCTGAGCATAACAAGTTCTGGCATTCTTCTCCCAGGCATAAGTCCATTGAAGAATAAGCATTCGTTCTTTCCAATGCAGCGGTGATTAATTCAGCCTTGCCTTTTTTGAGGTTTGAATTTACATTCACGCTCTTTTTCTTTTTGTCCTTGCTTAAACTGTCAACTTCGCTGAGCACCAATTGGCCGCTGTAATCCACATAAGGCTCAATGACAGCCATGACGGTGTTTTTTTCGCAGCCGACTCCCAGCACAGAGAATTTGACCGGTATTGTGAAAACAGAATCATCCACTTTTTCGGTGAATGAGGTAGCAGTTAAAGCAATCAATGGGGTAATTTTTTCGTTCTCATCAAGCTCGGATTTGCTTTTGGTCGATACATTCAGTTTTAATGGCAGCCCTGTTTTTTTGTCCATGCACACAGACATGACCGCGCTCAACCCCTTGTATAAATCAGCTCCGGCGCCTGCAAGCAAGGAATTGCTGCTTATGTTCAGAAGGGAAGATACATCCTTGATGTCAATAACAAACTTGTCGCATTTTCTTCCGGCAGCTTCTTCATCGCCCGTATGTTTAATCTGCAAGTCATCAGTGCCTAATTTTGAGGCAAGAAGCGTGTACTCTTCAAGCTGGTTAAACTGCTGGGCATCAGGGCCGGCATCTTTGGAGCATGTAATTTTATCCTGGCTTCCCCCAAAAATGCCAACACCTTTCGTGCAAGAAAGGTATTTGCCATCAAGCTTGTAAATGTAATAGTTTATGTTCTGCCCGAAGGCGTTCATTTCAACTACAACCTTTTCATTGCTGTTCTTCTTGAAAGTGCCAAGCTTTATGTCAAAAGCGGTGCCAAGAGCTTGGAGCATTGTCAAGTCAAACTTGTAGATTATCTTGTACTCGGATGTTTTTTGGGATTTTTCAATGTATGAAAGGTAAGTATCTTTCGGGTTTTTTGCCGCGCAGGAAGCTATAATCAACAGGACAAGAACCAAAAAAATCAGAATGCCCTTTTTTGCCATATTGAAATTCTAAAAGGACCACTATTTAAACTTTTCTTTCCCCCTTCCGGCAAAATCATTGAACAAAAAAAGAAAGCTTTATAAAGTGTTTTTCCAATAAAAAAAATATGGCAGAAGGAGGTGTGGTGGCTTTACCTGAAATCAAGGTTAAGTACAAGGATGTTTTTTCTTTGAGGAACCTTTACATAATGCTTCACGAGATGCTTCTGGAGGAAGGATGGCACGGGCCGGATAATGAAAAGGACCACGAGGACATAGAAGTCCTTTATTCGGAGAATGTTTACCAAAAAGGGATCCACCACGGCGGCAAAGAGCTTTGGTTTTGGTGGCGCGCTCAAAAATTCTGGGAAGGCAAGTACAGCGGCTATTTCAAGAACAAGCTTGATATAGACGCGCATGTGGTTTACCTTCAAAATGTTGAAGTTGTGCATCAGGGCAAGAAAATGACCGCGCAGAACTGCGAAATAGAAATGTTTTTCAGGGGGAGGATAGAGCTGGATTGGCAGCATCACTGGGACAAGCACTGGTTCTTGAGGCACATTAAGCCCTTTTATGAAAAAAGGATCATGCATCACGAGATAAACCGGAGGGAAAAAGAACTCTGGAGGGATGTATACAGGATACAGTCAAAAGTAAAGCAGTATCTTGGCTTAAGGACATGGATGACAACGCCCGAGCCTTTCTTCGCAAGGCAGTTTGGGTATGAGGAATAAACTTTATTTCATTATTGAGCATTCAAAACATATATAAATTGAACTTTTATTCTTGAAATACTTTATGCCTCCGTAGCATAGTAGCTATTGCGGCAGCGAAATTTAGAAAATTTGGCCGAAACTTGTAGCTACGTGCAAGCCATCTGCAGGTGCAAAACACCGGATCGAGGTCGGGGGTGCAATTC
>JACQSQ010000010.1 GCA_016211245.1 Candidatus Woesearchaeota archaeon | reverse complement strand
TCTTCTCCTTGCTAATCATTCCGTTGGCGTACAAAGTGCTTAATTCCATCAAAAGCTTGTTCTTTTCCTCATGCACTTCTTCAGCAAGTTTTGTTTTTACCCATTCTGATTTATTCACTTTTAATAGTTTTGAAATTATATCCAAGTCCTGCACCAAGTCCTTTGGCATCCTTATATTGAATTGCTCGGTTTCCATATCATTCACCTGTATAGTATACGGTAGCAATTGATATATAAAGTTTGCGGTTATAGAGTACTGTGGGTTTTGTATTTTATTCAATTTTAAAAATTTTAAAAAGAATAACTAGAAATATTGTTGCCATAACAAGAATTGAGATTGGATAAAACATAAATATATACATTAATCGTGCAGGTAGATAACTAATTTTAATTATATCTCTTAATAAGTAATCTGCAAATTGTGCAATAAATATAGAAACAGCTATAGTAATTATAATGGCTTTAAAATATTTTTTATTAGTAATTGAAAGATTCATTTTCTTTATTTCACTTACTAAACTCCCCCACCGCCGGATTAACAACTCTTTGCAAGTCCTTTGCCTTCATCTTTATGCTTTTTGTGTGCTGTCCGGCATTAAAGGCAACAATATCATTCTCTAAAACCAATTTGTCAAAATAAACTTTCAGCCCAAACAAATTCCCGAATGGCGGAACGCTTCCAATATTGCATCCACTAACTTTTCTTACCTCTTTCGCATCTGCCAATTCAAGTTTTTTGAACAAAGTTAGTTTCTGTAATTTCTCAATATCCAGCTCCTTATTGCCCGGCACAACAGCCTGTATATGCCCCTCTTCTGTTTTCAAAACAAGAGCTTTGCATCCCTGCTTCAATTCAGTCCCCCTTACCTCAGCAGCTTCCTTGCTTGTGAATACAGGACGATGCTCTAAAACCTCGTATTCAATTTTCTCTTTATTCAAAATATCCCTAATCTGCCCAAAAACAACATTGACTGCTTCTTTGACAAAATCAAGCTTAATATGCAGTTCTGCTAGCTGCTTTTCGCTTGCCTCATTTGGGCTTCCGTCCATTGGATTTTCCGCAGCTTTATTCTTAGGAAATGCAATGACCTCTCTTATGTCATGTATTCCTTGCATTAATCCAGCAAGCCTGTCAAATCCCAATCCAAAGCCAGCGTGCATTGGGGCCCCATATCTGTAAGATTCAAGAAGAAACCCAAATTTTTCCTTAATTTCCTCTTCTGACATTCCAGTCACTTTAAAAGTTCTCATCTGCAGCTCTGGAATGGTGTTTCGCACAGAGCCTGAAAAAAGCTCAGAGCCATTCATGACAAAATCATACTGGTACGAGATGACTTTTCCGGCGTCTTTTTCCAGCTTGTCCCAGAATGCTTCCTTTGGCATTGTAAAGGGGTTGTGGGCAAAGTCCCATCTTTGCTCGTCTTCATTCCATTCGAACATCGGAAAATCGGTTATAAAGCAGAACTCAAAGTCATTTTCTTTTATCAATCCCAAATCATTCCCAAGCTTCAGCCTGATTTTTGATAAAACATCATTCACAATTTTTGGATTATCGGCAGCAAACAGCAATAAATCCCCGGCTTTTGCCTTTGTTTTTTCCAGCAATGTTTTCTGTACCTTTTCAGGGAAAAATTTCACAATATTGCTTTCCAGGCCCTTTTTTGTTACTTTCATCCATGCCAATCCCTGCGCGCCATTCTGCTTTGCAAACTCTATCAATTCATCAATCTGGTTTCTGCTTAATTTTTCTCCGCAGTTTTCTGCATTCAGGGCTTTAACAATTCCGTCTTTCTTTACAACATCAAGAAAAACTTTAAACTCTGATTCTTTTATAATGCCAGTCACATCGCAACATTCCATCCCAAACCTTATGTCAGGCTTGTCTGTGCAGAATCTCTCCATTGCCTCATCATAAGTAAATTTCTTAAATGGGGCTTTCACATCCTTGTTCAGCAATTTCCTGAAGACGTGCTTGACAAGTCCTTCCGTTAGATGAAAAATATCTTCAGCATCAGCAAACGACATTTCCAAATCAATTTGGGTGTGTTCTGGCTGCCTGTCAGCTCTTAAGTCCTCATCTCTTAAGCATCTTGCCAATTGATAGTATCTGTCAAAACCCGCAATCATCAGGATCTGCTTGTAAATCTGCGGGCTTTGCGGCAGTGAATAGAATTTTCTGGGATGAATCCTGCTTGGCACAAGATAGTCTCTTGCCCCTTCCGGTGTTGTTTTTATCAGCATTGGAGTCTCAATTTCAACAAAACCCTGTTTATCCAAGTATTCTCTGACTGCAATTGTGAGCTGATGCCTGAACATAAGCTGTTTCTGCATCTTGGGCCTTCTCAGATCAAGATATCTGTACTTTAGCCTCATTTCTTCAGAAGCCTCTATTCTGTCGTCAATTTCCAAAGGCGGAGTTTGCGCCTTGTTTGTGCTTAAAATCTTGTCGACAAGAACTTCTATCATGCCCGTGGCAAGCCTTTCATTTTGCATGCCTTTTGGTCTGTTCCTTACATGGCCCTCGACTATGATTACATCTTCCCTTCTCAAGGCTTCTGCTGCCCTGTGGCTTTCGATATTATGGCTGGGGTCAAAAACAATCTGTGTTAATCCGTATCTGTCCCTCAAGTCAATGAATATGACCCCTCCGTGGTCCCTTCTTGTGGAGCACCATCCGGCCAAAGTCACTTTTTTGTTGATGTCCTTGCCAGTAAGCTCGCCGCAGGTATGCGTTCTTTTCATATAACAACGGACTAAAAGAATGTTATTTAAATTTATTCCTTGGTAAGACCACTTCCCTTCATGGAAATGTCATACATCACTTCTTCCAGCTTTTTCAGATTCCATTTTATGGAGTCGGATTTTTTTCTTAGCTCACCATTTCTCAAATGCAACTTCAAAAACTCCCCGTAAATGTCATGAACCAAATCCTTTATTTTCTCCGCTTCTTCAAATTTCTTATGGATTACATCATAGATGGCCTTCCTGACCAATTCTCCTGTCAAGTCGCAAAGCCCGCTTAAGTAATCCTCTGCGCTTACCCCGAGGCTTGATTTAGCGGGTATTCTCCTGTTCTTTACAAATTCGTAAAATGCGATTGCCTCAACATATTCCTGGAAGGCAACAGAATTAATGTTTGTGTCGGCTGAAATGTTTATTTTTTTCAGCTTATTTACTTTATTTTTTATGTTTTTAATGGCAGGCTCAGCTGATTTCATGTCATTCCTTTGCGCTGCATAAATTATCTGCTTGGAAATAGTTATTATCTCCCTTGAAAGTTGTATTATTTCCTCCCTTTTCAGGTCAAGGCTGTGCATCTCCTGCCTTATTTTGCTGAATTCCGATTTGTTGAGCATATATTTCAAGTTTAATTGATTATTTATAAACCTTTTCGATAATCCTCCGTGAAAATTTTTTGTTTATCTTTGATTTTAAATTTAAAGTAAAAACCAGTTTTCGAAACATTTAAATACACATATTCGACTAAAATCATATGGCTGCTGAAACAACACAGTTCAGGGAAGTAATCACCTTCTTTGACCAAATCGGGCTTTATGATGTGGTGTTGCCTTTTCTTCTGGTTTTCACTATAGTGTTTGCCATATTTGAAAAAACAAAAGTGCTTGGCACTGAAAAGCAGGAAGGCCATGAAACCTCCAAAAAAAACCTCAATGCGATGGCAGCATTTGCCATATCTTTTTTGGTCATTGCCGCAAAGGAGCTAGTCGAGATAATCAACCAAACAGTTGCGCAGACTGTCATAGTGCTTTTCTTTAGCATATTGTTTTTAATGCTCGTTGGCTCGTTCCACAAGGAAGGTGAATCAATCTATCTCAAAGGAGGATGGAAAATAGCCTTTGAAGCCATAGTTTTTATTGCAATAGTTGGCATTTTCCTCAATTCGATAAAATCGCCCGATGGAAAAACATGGCTGCAGCGCCTTACAGACTATGCTGGATCGGGCTCTGACATGCTCGTTGGCTCGATTTTGCTGCTTGGAATAGTGGTCTTATCCATAGTATATGCTATCAAGGAGCCATCAAAGCCAAGCTCTTCAGAAGGGCATTAATTCATAAGATTTATATACTAATGTTATAATGAATTTGAAGTTAAGAGGTGTATAACATGGCATCCGGTTATTACAGATTTGATAATTTCGCATATCTTTTGGACCAATACAGAATCGATATACTACTTATTTTCCTGCTTATATTTGTTATTGTTTATGCAATACTGCAAAAAACAAAAATACTTGGGGAGGCAAAGAAAAACCTTAATGTGGTAGTGGCGTTAGTTGTCGGATTGCTCGTGATAGTGCCTTCTGTAACCGGCAAATTTCCCCCGAATGCAGATCCAGTCAAGATTATAAGCGAGGCGCTGCCTTCTGTATCAATTGTGTTAGTGGCAATAATATTCCTGCTTATACTAATTGGAGTGTTCGGGCAGGAACAGGTGTTTCTTGGATTGTCTATGCCCGGGTGGGTGGCTTTTTTTTCATTTGTCACGATTGTCATAATATTCGGAGGAGCAGCAGGATGGTGGTCCGGCTATTTTGGAGAAACCATTGAAAACATTTTCGGGGCAGAGGGCATTGCTGTTGTGATAATGCTTCTGGTTTTTGGATTGATTATAGCGTGGGTTACCAGCGAGCCGAAGCAGGGGCAGGGGGCTTTAACCTTGGACTTTAGCAAGCTGTTTGGCAAAGGCGGTGGCGGCGGGGGCCACTAAAGGCATGGCAACCTTCCTTGACGTAACAGGCTTGGAATATTTCACTAATATCTTCGTTTTTTTATTTGTAGTTGTGGTTGTGTATGCAACTCTACTTTGGTCAAGGATTCTTGGCAGCAATAGCTTCGTAAATATCTTGGTTAGCTTGCTGGTTGGGATTTTTGTTCTTTTTTCGCCGCTTTCAATAAGCCTGATAGCCTCAACAGCTCCTTTTCTTGCAGTTGTTTTTGTGTTTATAGTCCTGATAAACATAGCGGCTAAAATGCTGGGCTCCGGCTTGGAAACAATGCCCGGCTTTAGGGGCGGAGTGATTATGCTGGTAATCATTGTCCTTCTTATAGGCGTTGGAATAAAGATAAAAGGCCAATATGAAGTTGAAGCGGAGCAAAGCGGCCAGGATTTGTCAAAATCATTTAACCTGCTCTTCAACCCCAAATTTTTGGGCATAATCTTGGTATTTGCGGTGGCAGTTTTTACGGTTGCTTTGCTGTCTGCAAAAGGATAGCTTAGAATAATCTTAGCCTAGGCTCATTTTTTCTGCTGTTCTTTCCCCTTAGCCATCCTGTCAAGCTTGTTTACGCTTTCTGTCAGGGTGGGAAGGACTTTCTGGAAAACTTTTTCCATGGCCTTTATTTCTGTGCCAACATCGGTAATGTTCTGGTCGTAAGTTGTAATCTTGCTCACGATGTTTTTAGTAAGCGAATCCATAGACATTCTCAAGTCAATGATCTGCTGCTCTATTTTTGCCAGCCTGTCTTCGCTCCTGTCTTTCCATTCTATCACTCTTTTTATGTCGCTTGCAAACTCGTTCCATTTCTCGTCAATTATTGATTCTGCGATTTCCTGGATTCTTTCCTCGTCTATAGTGGAGGCAGGCTGCGGCTCTCTTGGCGCTTGAAAGGCCTGTGGCTGGTATTGCGGCTTGGGGTATTGCTGCTCATAGCCCTGCCCGTAATCCGGCATGCCGGTTTCAGGCTGGGGATTCTGAAAATTGCCGCTTAGGCTGGCCTGGTTTATTGCGTCATAAACCTGGCTTGTGTTGTATCCCTGGCTCTGCAAAGCCTGCGCAATCTGGTTGTTTGTGTAGCCCTGCTGCTTCATCATAAGAACCTGCTCTACAGAGCCTTGGCTTGGCTGCTCAATCTCGGGCAGCGGAATGTCAGGAGGCAAATCCAACGGTTCTTCTTTTTTTTTCTTGCCTAGCTTAAAGAAAGCCATCATTCACCTCTTTTTGATATTTTATTTTGAATAATTCTATTTAAAGCTTTCCATATTGTCTGTTTTATTGTCTCTTTCCTTCTCTCTCTTCTCAAGAACCTCGCTTATTATGCCTTCTATCTCGTTCTGGCTCACAAACTTCACCGGATTCCACAGGTTGATGTATTTTTCAAGAACCTTTACCTCGTCTTTTCTTGCAACGCTCTGAAGCTCCTTTATTACAAGAGACAGCTTGTCCCTCAATTCCTGCATTTCCTTCCTTATCTCAGTTATCTCTGAATTTACCGTTTTCAGCTCTGCGGAATAATGTTTGTTTCTTGCTATTATATTATCTTCTGTTACTTGAAGAAATCTCCTTAAATTGGTGAATCCTTCCTCCATCAGCCTCAGCCTTCTGCTTAAGGCGTTTATGTCATTGTTTACATTGCTTAAGTCAGGACCCTGCGGCTGCTCCTGCTTTCCAAAGCCTAGAATTCCTTTCTTTGGCGGCGGCGGCAATTCCTCTTGTTCTGGCATTTATGTACCTCTTTTGCTTATTTATTTGCGTAGTATATAAATTTTTTATTTCTTCGTGATTCTTCCTTCTGCAATTTCCACTACGAGCTCTTTGCTTGATTCTATGTTCCGGTAAGGCTTCCCTTCAACCAGCGGCCTGGCCGTTAAGGCAATCTTATGCGCTCCGGATGCTGTTTTCATCTTTTCATCCTTAAAGATGTTTACCTTGTATCTTGCATTGCTGTCAATCTTATAGTTAGTTTCAAAAACTACGTCTCCGGCTTCATTCCATATCCTTAATGCCACAAAGCACTCTTTAAATATTTCAGGGCCATTCACCATAATAGATAGTTCAGAATCATTCAGGGCACCTAACTCTACAGCTATTTCGGGCTCTAATACCTCAATATCAACCCTTTCCTCTTTTTGCGAGCCGTTAGGCAGCTGCCAGAATACAGTTAAATAATAATTTCCGGGCTCAAACGGCCTATACAGCTCAAATTCAAAAACCTTTAATTTTTGTATGTCTAATACATTTATATTCCCGCTGTCTATTGCATTTCTTCCTTGCGCAGAAAAAAAGTTCCATTGGAATGACTTATCATCAAACCCCCGCATTATTCCGCTAATCCTTATGGGCTGATTCGCATAAGGCACTTTTACAGATTTTTTTTGTGTCCACGGGCCTGCATCTTTTAACACCGGCAAACCAGCTGCCTCTGTTATTTCAACTTTAATTTCATAGAGATAAAATGGGATGCTGGCAGAGCCTTCCCTGACTTTTTTGCTGTCTGCAGCTACCATATTAAAATTATATTTGCCCGGGCCGGTAATTTTTCTGCCGATATCAAAGTCTAAATTGCCCCAATTCAGATCTAATTTTCTCTTTAGCTCAGAGATTTTTTTCCATATGTCATTTTCATAGCAATAACCGTAAGAGTGAAATGGCGGCCGGCCTTTAATTTCATATTCTAGTTGCACATTTGTGCCAACAATCACTCCCGGATAAAATTTTGCTTTAGCGGGCCATACATCCAATGTGATTGTCAAAGGGCCTTTTTCTCTTGGCCAGTCTGCTACTCCCTCACCTTTTAATTCCCGAATTCCTCTTTTCAGCCTCTCGAGCCCCGGAGTTCCAAGCTCAAGAAATACCTTCCCATTCTCCTCATCCTGCTCAATCAAATTTAAAGCATCATCATATCTTCTATTTTCCAGCAAGCCGGCTAGCTCAACAAACTTATCCTTTAATTTCTTGCTGAAAAATGACACTTTCAAAAGCTCATTAACCTTGTCCACTGCATCATTAGTCATCTTCTTGCCTCGGTGAAAATTTTCATGAATTCATCCACAAACTTTTCCTGCTCTGTTTCTGGTCGTTCAGTTGGCCATGCTGTTTGCGCTTTTAACTTCTTTTCTTCTTCTTGCGCTTTAGTCCTGGCCTTTTGCATTTCTGCCCTGAGCTTTGCCCTCTGCTTGTCAGCGTCTTCCTTGATTAGCTTGCCTTCCCTCTCCAGCCTATCAATCTTTGAAAGGCCTCTTCTCTCCAGCCTGTCGACGCTTGCGCTTAAATCGCCTTTTCTCAGAAGCCTTAGCTGATTTATTTTTAATTCTTCTTTTTTTGTCGGCGCTATCAACCTCACTTCTATTGAATATTGTGCAACAAATTTTCTTTGAGCAGCGTTATATACACCTGCCATGAGATAAGCTTTTTTGTTTGGCTTAAAGATTTTGGGAATAGGCTCCGCTGACAGCCCAATCCTTCCGTGATGAATTTCTGCTATTTTTCTGCCTTGCTGTATATGCCAGTAGAATGCGAAATCAGGATCTTTTTCAGAATTAATTGCATCGCTCTTTGGCCCGTATGCCACAGCCTCGACTTTTACAGGGTACCCAATATAAAGCCCTGCTCCTTCCTTAGGCCTTGCTATTTTTATCTCAAGCCCCTTGATTTTTATTTCAACATAGTCTTTTGCTATTACCCTTCTTTCCTTGTTGTTGTACAAGACACAAACAAGGTAAGTTCTTGTGTTTGGGTCAAATTCAGGTATTGGGCGCATAGACATGCCCTCCTTCACCTTAGGGATAAATTTCAGATTAGGAATAGTATGGATTCTTTCTTTTTTAAGGAAAATGTTTTCCTTGGCAGCTGCATCTGCCATGGCATCTGGTTTTTTAACAAAGCTTTTTGCCTGGACCACAAACCAGCTGAGTGCGTGTTCTTGTTCGAATTTATCTTTTAATGTAATTTTTAATGTTTCTAAATTATCGGGATTGATCCCGCCATTGCTTTGTCTTCGAAGCTCTTCCTCATGCTCGGGAGTGATCAAATCCTCAGGTTTGATGAGCACATTGGCTTCAAGCTCTATATAATCCCCTATATAAAATTCGGCGTTTGGCTCCGGCTTGATTATTTTTACGCCAGGTTTTTTTCCCTCTATTTGAGCGCTTGCTTCAATTTTCTCTTCCACTAATCTTTTTAAATATTTTAGAATCTTAGTTTGCGCTTCAAGCCTTTTTTCCAGCTCCAGCACATATTCCTCTTCCCTTTTAATTTCATCATCTATCTGGCTTACATCTGAGGCAAGGCGCCTGAATCTTCTTTTAACCAGCTCTGCAATATTTTCTTCTTTTAGCAATGTTTCCGCTTCCCTTTCACGCTGCACCACCCCTTTTTCGGAGTTGTAGATATACCTAATTAAAGGCAGGATGCCGCTTTGTTTAATTGAATCTGCTATATGAGCTTTTATTTTTATATATGTTTCCCAGCCTTCTTGATACCATTTTCCAATCTTTATGTCTTTGCCATCCTTTTGTGCAGCCTCTACTTCATGCCTCAAGCCTAAGCTTGGATCAATGCCTCTGCCTTCACGCGTAAGATTTACCTCAAGAGCTTCCAAAATCCTTTTAAAAACAGGCTCTTTTCCCAAAGTTGGCATCCATGCAACCCTCCTTAGGAAAACCCTTTGCTCTCCCAAAAGCCTTTCTCCTTTGAAAATTTTCGGCAGCTTCATTTTTTTCCCCTTACTTTCTCCAGCAATTCCAGCTCGATACTGCTTAATTCCTTCATCCTGTCATAAAATTTGAATTCGATGTCTAAAATATCCATGATTTCCTGGTGCTCTTCAAGCAGCTTTTCCCTTCCTTCTTTTGTGAACAGAATTGCAGGATCCCTTCCTTCTTTTGTCAAAGCCTTGATATAAATCGTTGTCCTGTCAACATTCCTTAGAAGATTGTTCCTGACTGCTATTGCGCGCCTTAATTTCGCAATTGCCCAGTTTGAGCGAGTTATAATCTCGTCAATTTGAAGCCTGATCTGCTCTTCTTCTGAAAATCTTCGTTTTGTGTCTTGCACTTTTTTATAGCGTTTAGCCTTTCGCATCAAAAATCTTAGCAATGTGAGGATTGCAGGCAATCCAAGGAAAAGAAGCCATGCCCACCACGGCACATTTGAAAGCCCGGGTATAATACTAGCCTGCATAAATTGAAGTTTGCCTTGCGGAGCATTTTGGGATGAGCTGGTTTGGGCAGAAGCTAATTCTCCCTCTTGCTGAGCTGGTGCTGCAGATCGCGGCCTGGTCGCTGGCGGCTCTCTCCTATTATTTGGAACATCATAGTAGTACTTATATGCCTTATCAATCCAATCATACACTTTCCTGTCATTCTGTATTCCCCTCACTCGCTCCACATCAGAAAGATAACTATTCTTTTTGTCAGCATCTGACTCTGCATTTGCCGCCTGTTGATAGAATGGCTGTGCCCTATCTGCTTTGCCAATGCTTTCGTATGCGCGCCCTATTTCATAATATGCTTCTGCCCCTTTTGGCTGTAGACTTTCAGCTTGTTCAAGCAGCTGAACAGCATCATCTCTGCTAGCTTTATCTCCTTCTAGTGCAACAATAAATGCATCTGATGCATAAGCCTTTGCAACTAATGTCTGCCTGAAATCAAAAACCCCAATATTTCTTGCCGTGCCATCAGAATAAGTTATTAGATTACCATTTCCCATATTTTCTCCGTAGTTTTCATGTATATGCTCATATATATTCTTGTTTATTTCTCTATTGCCTTCAAACCATTTATCGCCTCTGAATTCAAAATCAGGTTCAAACCAGCCCAGCCTATAAGCTAAATCCACATGTATCCTAGTAGGGTATACAGGTGGAGTTGCAGATGCCGCAGCTGATGCAGAGCCTGTACCTGCTGCCGATGTTCCTCCGCCTGTTGATGCTCTTGATGTTGTAGGAGCCCTGGCAGTCGCTGAGGCAACCTGTTGCGGCTGCGGATGAACCACTTGCAATCTATTATCAGACACAGAAGGCCCGGTAGGAGTGCTTCTTAGCCAGCCAGGAATTCCCGGCCTGTAATTAAAGCCGATAGATTGCATATTTTGCCATAAGCCGCCAGCGTAACTGCCAAATCCCGTTGCTGCGCCAGCGCTAGTGGAAGAAATTCCTTCCCCAATGCCTGAAATGTCCGGCAATCCAAAATATCCACATAGGAATTGCAATAAGAAAAATATGATTGCAGTAATGATAAGCGCAACAAAAACCCTCAAAAACCTGTTTTTTATGCCTTTTAATATGTACAGCTTTATTATAAAAATAATCACATACAATAGCCAGTTTACCTCGCAATAGCCCTGCAGCAAAGCCAGCGGCAACAATGCAATTGCCAGCGCAAGCAAAATCCTCCAAGGCTTTTGCTGCACGCCTTTCAATAGCCATAGCAAAAGAAGGAACAGCAGCAAAAACAAAATCCAATGCATATAGGGCAAAAGCAGCGTTATTGAAAAGCCGGCTAGCACAAGCAAGAATGCAGTTATAAGCCCAAGCAATATCACAATTACCCTTTCAGGCCTTTTAAATTCCTTGAACGCGTTCTTTGCGCCAACCATGTAAAATGAGACAAAAAGTATCGAGAACAGGAAAAAGTCTATTGCTGTCGAGTATGGCTCATATTGCCGCCCTTCAAAGAAATCATTTATTCTAATCAAGCCGTTGGCAAGCACATCGGTTATGCTTATTGAATAACCTATATTTGCAACTAAAATAAACATAACTAGCATCAATAATATTCTCATTCCTTTTTTGCTAAATCCGGGCATTTATTCTATAACCTCCTCCTCAGGAATTACTGTTAAATCCTCAAAATAGCCGCTTAGCAGGGCTATGATCAGCAAAAGGATTAGCGCAGTTGCCACAAATCTCCAAAATTTGCTGTGAATTCCTTTCAGCACAAACCATATTATCAAAAACAGCAAAAAGTAAAGTATCCAATTTACATAAGGTATTAAGTTGCCTATTGAAAAGCCAGATGACACGAGCAGGAATGCAGTCAGCACTCCGAGCAGAAAAGCAATGGTTTTTTCGGGCTTTGAGAGCTGCTTGAATCCGTACCTTGCTCCTATCAGATAAACTGATACAAACAACAGTGTAAAGAACATGAAGTCTATAATGCTTGCATAAGCCTCATATTGGTTGGATTCAAAGAAATTATTTATTGAAATCATCCCTTCAGACAGGCTGTCGCCTAAAGTTCCCGCGTATGACAGTATTGAAAATGCGGCTAACGCCCCAATATAAACCAGTAATCTCGCTCCAATTTTTCTTATTTTCATCTTAGTACACCTGCATGCAATTTTTTATTATTCGGACCAGCTCGTCTTCCCCAAACAGGACAACTCCTTTTTTCAGAGCCTGCAAAACCTCCAAGTCCTTCTTTCTCAATAGGGCAGTTATCTCGTCTTCTGTCTTGGAAAGTATATTTATCTCCGGAATTGATATGTCAAGAAAAGTCATGTTGTCAGTTATGACCAAAATTGATTTCTTGTCCAGAATTGCGGCTTTAGCCTGTTTTAGCTGCTCAACATTGACTGTTATTTTTTCATCGGAATAAGCAAGAACTATTGCGGCAAGATGCTTCGCAATCCTGTTGTCAAAATTTATTGAGTAAAACAAGCCGGTGCCTAATTTTTGCCCAACAACAACCTGTTCTTTCTCAAGTTTTTTAAGAATGTTAAAAACGCCAGCAGCGCTAAACCCAAGTTTTTGGGCTATGCTCCTTATTGTAAGCTTCTCTGTAAAATTTCTGACCAGGAAATTAATCACGCTGAATTCATTATCGGATAAGGATATCATG
>JACQSQ010000098.1 GCA_016211245.1 Candidatus Woesearchaeota archaeon | reverse complement strand
CATCATCGCTGGTTAAACGATTCAAAATGCTGCTTTGCAGCATCGAGTTTTTCTTGCTTTTGCAAGAGAAAACGCTCGCCTTAGCCGCTTGGCTTTAAGGTTTGTGAGTTGTTTGCGAGAATTCGCAAACTCGCTTTCAACTAAAACCCTCGCAAAGCGGCAAGCTTTTCAGCTCGCCTAGTTTTGCCCTCGCATAATAAAACAATGTCAGAATTCTAGCAACAACAGCTGCACCTATAATAATCTTCCCTAATCATGATAAGGGTGAAATTCCATGAACTATTTAAATCTTTATTTTTGTACATTTTATGCACTATGCTTCTTCTTCATTTTACTTGAACTTGGATTCTTCGGAACGGTTGTTGAAATCAACACTTAACAAATCTTCAACAAATTTTTTTTCGCGTTCCGCAGAACTGAGTTTGGTCTTTTGCTCCAATTTTAACACCTCCAGTTGTTTTAGAAAAAATTTAAAGCGCTAAAATCGGCAATCAGCACATAATGACTGTGTGGTTAGGTCTGACTGTAATCAGATTCAGAATTTCAATACCGCACCACATAGTGCTATTTGCCATATTCGCCTACGAATATTTACCTTATATTTAAATATTTCGATTCTCGGTCAATAACCGTCGATTTTCGTCATCAATCTTTTTATTGTAATTGTATTTAGCCTTGGCTTATTTGGTGCAGTTGCCTCAGGGATTCGCATGAGTATCTGTGTGTCTTGTCTATTATCTTGCCGCAAACAGAATAATCGTCATTGTCAAGCATGAATGTCATGTAGCACGAGTCCCTCCTCGCATCCGAAGCTATGAGCTGGCATATTGAATTGTCATTATTCAGCTTGGCTATGCCGGCATAGCACAGGTCTTTTATCCTCTCGCTTTGTATTTTTGCACAATATCCTTTGTCTTTTTGAGCCTCTCCGATACTGCTTATGCATGTGTCCTTTAAGTCCGGTATGCCTATTTTGTCGCATTCTTGCAAAGCCTTTGAGGGATTGGCTTTTGCCATCTCCCTTATCTCTTCCAAAGTTGACGTTGGGATTTCCTCGACAGCATTGCAGTCTGCATCGCATGTGTCTTCAGTCTCGTCAAGCTCGCACAAGCTGTTGCCGCAGCACGGCTCAATTGGGCTGCTTACGCATTTTCCATCCTCAAAAACATCCCCGGTGCATTCGTCATTGTCATCGCATTCTGCAGGCTCAGGCTCGCATTTTTTACAGATGCCGCCGCAGTCTACCCCGATTTCATTTTGGTTTTTGATTCCGTCAAAGCAGCTCCCTTTTTTTGCGGGCAAGACTTTTATCGGTATTATAGCCGGCGCTTTTTTTCCGTCATATTCCACAATAACCCTTAAGACATAATTTCCTGCCGGAGTGCCGTCAGGAATTGTAATTTCATTAGGAGTCGAAGTGAATGTTTCTATTGCTCTTGTTTCCGACTGGAATGTCACAACTTCGAATGTTTTCGGTTCAAGTATCTCCTGCTTCACCACCACATCAAACCTTTTGGCAGAGCCCTGGTTTGACAGCTCTTGTATAAATGAAATGCTTTGCCCGGCTTCTGCATCTGTCCTTACTGGCTTAAGGCTCAAGTCCAGGAGCTTTGAAGCCGATTTAGGCGGATTGTAGTAAAAAAATGCTAAAATGCCGGTTACAGACAATACTATGAATATTATTGCGAAGATTGTTGTTTTGCCGAGATGGATCTCATGCCTTATTGTCGGATGATAAACCTCATTTAATGCAGCATCGATATCCTCGCTTGAATACCCGTATTTCAGCATTGTGCCTTTTATTTCAGAAATCTCGTATCCTTTTTGGAGAAGCCCGCGTATGTAATCCACCACTTTTTTACGAACCATCAGAAATCATATTTTATTTATTGTATTTAAAGATTGTTGTAAATGTGAAAATATAAAGATATAGATTTTGATTATTCTATACCTGCCATAGAAATTCTGATAGACTACTTCTTGCAATTTTGAAGAAAAGATAAAATATAAAAAAGTTAACGCAATTAGAT
>JACQSQ010000095.1 GCA_016211245.1 Candidatus Woesearchaeota archaeon | reverse complement strand
TTGTGCCACTCCTCTATGTAGACTCTGGGTTTGGGAATTGTATTATTTATTTTTTTATTATTTTCATTTATTGAATTATTTTTTATTGTAATTCGTCCGTTATTGTTATTTATCATATTTTGAATATCCTCAAATTTATTTCTCATTGAATTAACCAATTCATTTGCTTCTGCCCCCTTTTCAACCAATTTTCCAATCTTGATTATTGAATCAAAAACGCCTTTAAGTGTGGTAGGCATCAAGGAAATAATATTCATTCTGTTTTTCTTGTACCTTCTAGTTATCTTATTCTGCACGAATGTAGAAGTCAAAATCAAGTCCGGCTTGAATTTTTTGACCAAATCGTCATTAATGTCCAGCCATCCCCCGATTTTTGACTTTTTCTTTGCTTCTTCCGGAAAATCGCAATAGCGTGTGCATGCAACTAGTTTGTCCTGTGCTCCTAATGCATAAAGAATTTCAGTGTTGCTGGGGGCTAATGAAATGATTCTCTGGTACATAAATCACCCCCAAACATCAGTCTTGACTTGCTCTCTCTTAACCCCCAGATTTTGAAGCATTGAGATTACATTGTCAACAAATTCCTTCGAGCCGCAGAGGAAGTACAATTTTTCCTCAGGCTTTTCAATTTGGCCCTTCAGCAATTCCAGATCTATCCTTCCTCTTTTACCTTTCCATTCATGATGCTCTTCTGCCCTAGTTATTGTTATGAAATATTCGAAGTTCGGGTTTTTCTCTTTTGCTTTTTTTATCTCGTTGTGGAATATTATCTCCTCAGGAACCTTTACGCTATAAAACAACTGGATTTTATTGCTCAGGCCCTTGCCGGCGCAATACCTCAATATGCTCATCAGCGGCGTTATTCCGGTTCCGCCAGCAATCAAAACAAGATTATTTTTGATTTCATCAGAAAAATAGAATTTTCCGTAAGGGCCCTTTAGCTTAAGAAAATCCCCCTCTTTTAATTGAAACATCTTTGCGGTGAAGGCAGCTATTTTATTCAGCGCTATTTCCAAATACCCATTTTCCAATGGGGATGAGGCAATGGAATAAGCCCTTGCAGTCTTTATTTCAGGATCATTTACAAAAGATACCATGAAGAATTGGCCGGGAAAGAATTTTATATCGGCATTTTCTGGCAGTTCTACTTTAAAGGATTTAACTGTCGGCGTTTCATTTTTTATTTCAATAATTTTTGATACAAATTCCTGAATCTGCCGTGGTTGTTGCATTTTGACTAAATCAATAATTTGTTAACAATTTGCGACTCATGCGCTTTCTCAAGTAAAATGAGTACTCCGCATACTTCTGTAAGTGGGCTTGAGCGAAGCGAAACCCACAAAGCGTCAACCGATTTTGCGGTTGAAACGGTTCACTTTCATCATGCTTGCATTCAAAAGTCGTTTAAAGATTTTTAAAATTTATAAGTTATTGATTTATCTTCACTGATATAACAATTACTTTTGAACTGCATGCAGTACTTCCTCGATATGCTGCTCTGGATTAACTTTGTAAAATATTTTCTTTAGTCTGCCATTTTCATCAATGACAAATGTGCTTCTTGTTATGCCAAAATATTTTTTTCCAAACTTCTCTTTTTCTCCATAAACCCCGTATACTTTTGAAACTGCCTTATCAGTGTCGCACAGCAATGCAAATGGAAGATGGTATTTTTCGGCAAATTTTTTGTGGGAGTCAGAGTCGTCATTGCTGACTCCAAGCACTTCAACATTCATGACCTTTAGCTTTCTTAAATTGTCCCTGAAGTCGCAGGCTTCTTTAGTGCAGCCCGGCGTGTCATCTTTAGGATAGAAATATAAAATTACTTTCTTGCCTTTGAACCCAGACAATCTTGTGCTTTTTCCTTCCCCATCTTCAAGCTCAAAATCAGGAGCTTTGTCGCCTTCTTTCAGAGTTATCATCAATACCACCTTAGAAATCAGAATATTTGCCAATTTAAAAATTTAATTAATCTGATATAATAAAACATAAATTTATGCTCAACTCCAGTCCAAAACAGCCCCTTTGCCTCCAGTCAGCCATCTGTAGCATTCCAAAGCTGCTTTTGAGCCATCACCTGCTGCTATCACAGTCTGTTTGTATGGCACAGGCGTAATATCGCCAGCTGCAAATATTCCCGGGCATGATGTGTTGCCTCTTTCATCAACAATTATTTCTTTTCTTTCATTAACTTTCACCAGGTGCTGCACGAATGAAGTGTCCACAACATATCCTATTTCTATAAAAACCCCGTCCACTTTAAAAAATTTCTTTTCTTTTGTCGCGATGTTTTCAACTTCGACACTTTCGACATTTTTGCCGCCAACGATTTTTGCAACTACGCTGTTCAGAACAAGCTCTATGTTTTTATTCTCTTTCAGCTTTTCCACGGTAATCTCATCAGCCCTAAAAGTGCCTCTCCTATGGACAAGATAAACTTTTCTTGCTATGGTAGCCAGCTCCAATGCCCCTTCAACAGCAGAATTTCCGCCGCCAATTACAACAGCTTCCCTGTTCTTGTACAATGGCGCATCGCATGTGACGCAGGTTGTTACGCCCCTTCCCATGAATTTCTCCTCTCCTTCAATTCCCAGGCTCCTTGGCACTTTGCCATAAGCAAGAATCAAGGCTTTGCATTCGTATTCCTCGCCATTAGCCAGTCCAATCTTGAACCCTTTTTCTGTTTTATCAACCTTGTTTACCTTGCCCATTATCAGCTCTGCCCCGAAACCAATTGCCTCGTTTTGGAATCGCTGCATTAGCTCCATGCCGTGCATAGGCCCTGTACCGGGATAATTTTCAATATGCGATGTAAGATTGGTCTGCCCCCCTACATCAATGCTTATTATGGCTGTTCTTAATTTTTTTCTGCAGGTATATATTGCAGCTGTCAATCCGGCAGCCCCTGCCCCAACTATTATAACGTCATACATGAATTTTAGAAACAAATGATATTTTAAAAAGGTTTTGAATGCGAAGGAATCTAACAGAATTGGAGTTTCTATGGTAGCTTCTCAAAATCAGTGCAGCCCGTATATTCCCTCTGTAAATAAAAACAAGGCTATCACAATTTCCAGGTCAAAACCCAGGCTTAAAGGATAAAAAATATTGGTTATGTAAATAACGCCCGGAACAGCCAGGATTGTTTTTATTATTTTTCCCATAAAAGTTGTTCCCTGATTTGCAGTGCGAACTGCCATATAAGAAAGAACCTGCATCACTATCAGGAAAACTGCCCCAATCAAGGTTATGTCATAAGCTATGACTGAACTTATGTCGTAAATCTTGAAATATTTTAGAATTATAAGAATGCTTAATGGCAGCGCGATTAAGGAAAGCATTTTGCTCATGAAATTGCATTTAGACTTAAGTATTTAAAATTGTTGGAAAGCTTCTATTTCCAATCCCTCAGCATTTCCATCATTAGCCTTACGGTAGCTCCTGTGCCCCCTTTTGTAAGAATTCCCTTGTCAGCCTTTGACCAGACTGTAGTTCCAATGTCGATGTGAAGCCACGGCAGCTCTTCGACAAAATGCTTGAGGAATACGGCCCCTATTATGACCCCTGCTTCAGGCTCGTCCGCTATATTTTTTATGTCTGCAACGTCGCTTTTTATGTAGTCTTCATATTCCTGCCAGAGCGGAAGCTCCCACATTTTCTCAAGGCTTTTTTCAGATGCATTTCTTATCCTTTCCCTTAATTCATTGTCGGTGCTTAGGAAAGGTGTCCCTACAGAGCCCAAAACTACAGTGCTTGCCCCGGTTAATGACGCAACGTCAATTATTGCGGCCGGCTTCAGGCTTGCGGCGTAGGACAACGCATCTGCCATTATCAGCCTTCCTTCTGCGTCAGTATTCTTTATTTCCACAGTCACTCCGTTGAATGCAGTCAAGACATCATCAGGCCTGTAGGCGCTTCCGTCAATCATGTTTTCCGCCAATGGAGCCACGACAATCAGGTTTACAGGAAGCTTTAATTTTGCGCATGCTTCTATCACATGGAGTGATGCGGCAGCCCCTCCAAGGTCATCTTTCATGTTAAGTATGTAGGGGTAAGGCTTTAAGTTGTATCCCCCCGTGTCAAAAGTCACGCCCTTACCCACAAGCGCAACTTTCTTTTTGGATTTTGCTGCTCCATTGTATTCAATAACAACCAACCTTGGCTTGCTTGCGCTGCCCTTCCCTACAGCCGACAGGCACCCCATTTTCATCTTCTCAATTTGCTTGTCGTCAAATACATTGAATTTCAATCCGGGCTTTTTTGATAATTCTTTCGCATAATAAGCCACATATTCAGGAGTTGCAACATTTGGCGGTATGTTCACCAAATCCCTAGTTTTGCTGACAGCATCAGCTACAACGGAAGCATAGACTATTTCATTTTGAAAATCCTTACTGGAAGATGTGATTATTGTAATCTGTTTTACATATTTTATCTTGTCCTTGTCCTTTGTTTTGTAGTCGCTGAATTTGTACAATCCAATTAACATGCTTAATGCAATCTTTTCTGCCAGTTCCTCATCCTTGAAATTGCCGTTGTTGAAAGACTCCAAAAATATGCTGAAGCTTTCTGTTGAATTGTCCCTTAGCCTTTTTGCCACATCTGCTATGGTGTTTGACAAAATATCAAAACCGTATTTTTCCTCCTCTCCAAGCCCAACCAGAACAACATTTTTTACATTTTTATTGGCAAAAATGCTTTTTGCCTCGCCTTTTTCCGCTTTGAAATTGTTTTCTTTTATATAGGAACTAATCATATTCCCATATTGATTATCTAACTTTTTCAATTCATTGGGTAAGTTTACTTTGTCTTTGAAGAAGCCAATAACCAAAGCATCATCTTTGGCTTTGATTAATTCAGATTTGGATACAACTACAGAAATTGATTCTTTTCACATAAATCAGATTATTTTGAGGTTATTTATTAAGCTTTTGAATAAAAAAATAAAAAAAGCAAAAATAATGAAATCAAATTAAATGATCTAGTACTCCAATAGCCCCTACAACTATTAAGTAAATACCTATTAGATAATTCAATATTTTTGGAAACATCAATATAAGTATTCCAAAAACTAGGGATGCTACAGGCCCAAGCAGCCCAACTACTAATTGTGCCATTTAAACCACCTCAGGCTTAAGATGATTTTAGCATATTTAAACTTAGCGGCTTCTTATTACGCCTATTCTTGGGCAGTAGTTTCTTACTGCACACTTGGAACAAATGGGAGAGTGGGTAAAGCATATATTCTGCCCGTGCAATACAAACAAGTCATTCAAGTCATGCCAGTATTTTTTTGGGATTATTTTCATTAATTCACCCATTGTATCTTCAGCATTCTTTGTTTTTACCCAACCTAATCTATTACTCACAACAAAAACATGCACATCAACCGGTATGTAATCTGCTTTTTGATGCCCATAAACCATGGTTATAGCTGCAGTCTTTTTTCCAACACCCTTTAATTTCATCAATTCATCAAAAGTTTCTGGAACTTTGCCGTTGTATTTATTGATTAAAATTTTTGAGATTTCCTTGATTCTTTTGGACTTTGTTATGTAGTAATTAACCGGCTTTATGATTTTTTGTATACTCTTTAATGGCATTTTAGCCAGTTTTTGAGGAGTATCTGCTACTTCAAATAATCTTAACGAAACAGGGCCTGTTGTCTTGTCCTGCGTTCTTAAGCTCAGAATGCATGAAATCAGGACTTTGAAAGGGTCTTTCTGTATCTCTCCAATCTTGGAAACAACTGGATTTTCAAAGCCTTTCACTTCTTTTTTTAGAAGGGGGATTATTTTGGAGATGTTTTTTATCATCTTATTTCAAAATCCTTCCATTTTTTCTGGACCAAAGCAATAAATCCAATTCGTTCATATCAATCCCTGCCTGCTTTGAGAAATCAATGAATTTCTGCTCTATTTCAAGATAATGCTTTGGATTTTTCGGCTTGTCATTTGTATTCAAAACGCCGAATTCATGCAGTGAATTTATTATATGCTTGTCAAGGATCGTATAGCCTTTAAAGCCGATATTCCTAAGAAAATGCGAAGCCTCTTTCATACCCAAGCCTTTTATGTCCTTGTTCAATGCAAAATAATCTCTCAGCTCATGTTTGTCTTTGAATGAAAGAATTTTATTTTTTAGTCTAAATCCTATTGTATTTTTAAGGTATTCCCTCGTATGCACTATGTAAGCTGCCCTTGCATTGTTAAACCTATGTACCCCTTTTAATCTTTCTGATATCCTGTCTGCATTTTCTGCATTGATTATATTCCTAATTGCATCGATTGACTTTAACCCCATCTCGGCGCTGGCATTGGCGGTACAAATACAAAAAGAAAGCTCTTCAAATATCCTTTCATCATCATTTTTTTCAGATGGCACCAATTTCATTTCGTTGCTGACATAATGCCATGAATAAGGCTCATTGAAGAATTTCTCAAACTGACTTAATCTTTCTTTTATCCTGTCTTTTTTGTTTTCGTATTCAGCCTTTAATCTTTCTATGTTGCCCATGAGCTAGGTATTTTTTGGTGTTTTTTAAAGCTTGCTTTCTTTTCTTAACCCTGTTATGCGCAATCGCCAAAAATACAATCATTAAAGCTCCATAATTAAGAAGCATAAACCACCCAGTAGCCCAGCTTATGCCGTCAAACTTGTAATCCGACAAGGGCCATAAAAACGGAGTTGGGAAAAACCTGAACGAATGAGTTGGTATGTCTATCAAAATGTGCAAGCCCCATGCCATCAACGGCCAGAACCATTTCTTTGTTATAAGATGCATCAATAAAAACACCGCAAAGAAAATTATAAAGCTGTGGGTCATATTGTAAGCTGCAAAAAGCCAGTCTGGCAACGAGCTTAATTGAGGCGGCCCTCTTCTTAAGCTCCCATTGATTAGATTTATGGCAAATATTATGCCGAATGACAGGATATCGGGCAGAATTCCAAATAACGCAGCGAGCCACACATATTTCTTTTTATGGAAAACTGCATAAGTCCACAGGCCATGTGCAAGAATATCCATCTTATTCAGAGACTGCCTCAACATGCGCTGTCCTGTACTCTTTATTGTTTTTCATCATATAATAAAAAATTATAGTTCCGATTAAAGTAATTATTGCCGATGATACAAATACAAATGCAAGATTCGTTCCAACCATTATGATGCCTGCGATTATCGGGCCAACTCCTGCCCCTACCCCAAAAGCCGTGTTAAAAATTCCCATAACGCTTCCCATCCCCATTTTTCTCCCAAGTTTCGCCGTTATAGCGCTTCCTGCAGGTATTGATACGGCAGAGCCGATTCCCATGACGAGATTTAACACAAGCAAGGTGTAAAACCCTGTTGCTATTGGCATGAGCCCAAGTGCAAGCACCATCAAAAACGTTCCTATGACAGTCATGATTATTTTATCATTTTTATCTGCAACAACCCCAAAATACCTTTGAAGTATGGAAGATAATATCAAATTAGCGCTTACCATCAACCCTATCTGGAATACTGTGACTCCAAGCCTCTGCGCAAGCAATGGCAAAAAACCCATCAATGCAGCTATTCCATAAGCATTCAATAATCTGAAAATTATTATTGCCTGCATTGTCTTGTCTTTCATTATTGCTTTCATGGAGGACGGAGCCACTTTGGTATGCGCATTTATTTCAGGAAGCATGAAGACAAGAAACAATAACGCGACAAAGCTTATTGCACCCATGGCATAAAATGCGACATTCATGTGCCAGATTTCATGCAGAGCTCCCCCGATTATTGGCCCAAAAGCCATGCCCATAAAGAATGATATTGTGAAAGTTCCTAAATATTTTCCTTCCTGGTTTTTTGGCGCAATATCGCCAATATAAGCCATCGCTATGGGCAAAACCATTGCAGATGCCAGTCCATGGAAAAACCTGATTATGGTAAGCGAGATTATAGTATGTGAGGTTGCATAGAAAAAAGAGAGAATTGTATAGCCGACCAAACCGATAAGCATTATATTTTTTCTTCCCCTTAAATCAGACCACCTTCCAATGAGCGGGGTAAATATCGCCCTTGAAAGTGTAAATGCCCCAAAAATCAGCCCTATGTAAAATCCGTTTGCGCCAAGGCTTTCTGCATAAATGCCCATGAACGGCTCTATTATGCCTATTCCCAGCATTGTTGCGAAAACAGCAATGAATAGGACTGCAAAAATTCTTTTTTCCATGCATCTAGAAAAG
>JACQSQ010000094.1 GCA_016211245.1 Candidatus Woesearchaeota archaeon | reverse complement strand
CCCACAATGCGGCAGGATACAGAGGGAATATTGTGCCCGCAAGGATATACATGCCAGTATCCATCATGCACTGGACAACCCGGTTGTGGAGGGGCATGTAGCACCTGATTAAATATTTCTAGTTAGTTATTTAAATGAGGCGATTTATGCCATATTTATGAAAGGATTCGCCATAACATCAAAAGGCTTGGAAGAGACCGCAGCTTTGGAGATAAAAGAATTGATTGGAGCTAAATACCAAATTGAAGAATCGTGTGTCATTTTTGATTTTGAAAAATTCGGGGATTTGTGCCTGCTGTGCTACAAAGCCCAGTCCGTTGACATAGTTCTGCATTTAATTGACAGTTTTGAGTTTAAAGATATTGAGGATTTTGAAGAAGCGATTGAAAAAATCAATTTTGGGGATTGTGTTGAAAAGTGCAAAAGATTCAAAGTCGAATGCATAAGAATAGGTAGCCATGACTTTAAAAGCGTAGATGCTGAAAAAAGGCTCATTAATTTTATAAATAAAAAACATAAAAACATAAAATTTGATTTAAGAGGCTATGAAATTATTTTCTTTGTTTACATTGTAAATAATGCTTGCTATGTTGGCGTTGATTTTTCGGGATTTGAGCTGAACAAGAGGGCTTACAAGATTTACCTGCATCCAAATTCTTTAAGGGGCACAATAGCATATGCTTTAATAAGAGAAAGCGGATTCCAAAAAGGTGAGGTATTGCTCGATCCTTTCTCCAGGGATGGGATAATATCTATTGAAGCGGCATTTTACGCTAATAATTTTCCCGTGAATTACTTCAAGAAGGACAGGTTTGCCTTCTTGAAGCTTGAATTAGGCATTGATTATGAAAAATTTTTCAAAAAAATTGACAATAAAACAGAAAAAAAGCCGAAACCAAGGATCTATTCTTTTGACTATCTGTTCAAATTTGTCGATTTTTCAAAAAAAAATGCGAAGATCGCGGGCGTTGACAAGCTTATAGAGTTCAGCAGGACAGAGCTGGAATGGCTTGATATAAAGTTCAAGAAAGAGAGCGTTGACAGGATAGTAACAAGCCTTCCTTCCTCAAAAAACGCAAACCTGGGCAAGATTTACAACGAGTTTTTTTACCAAAGTGATTATATATTGAAGAAGGCAGGGGTATTGGCATTGATAACAAAAGCTCCGGATTTTGTGAAAAAATGCGCGGAGAGGCATAATTTTGAAACGGCAGGAGAAAAGTATGCCTGGAGCGGAGAGCAGCAGCTGATAATGACCATATTCAAAAAGAAAAATATATAAACCCACTGCCAAAATTATAATTTGAAAAAGATGGAAAAAAAGAGGCGAACCAGCATATTTGAGAAACTCCTTTTAGTGGTGGGCTTCCTGTTGCTGCTAATGGGGTATTTTTTCATCAACAGGGTTTTTGCTGCCGAGGGCTACAAGGTCAGCTGGGGCTTTTTGCAGACTATTTTTCTTTGGCTTTTGATGGTCATCTTCATCATAATGCTTGCGATTGGTGAGGACATAAAAGAGGGAATTCTGCTGCAGCAGCTTGACGAGATAAAGTCGCTGAGGGAGGGGATGCTGAAAAGGAGAAAATAACGAACAAATAAAACAATAAATAACAGATAGATTTAAATAGGTTATTTCTATACTATTCCATAAGGGTTAGCGCTTAGCTTCGACACAAAAGTGTTGAGGAAAGTCCGCCCACCTCAGCCATAAAAGGCTGACAACAGCCACTCGCGGAAGCGAGCTCTAGCAATAGAGGGCAACCACTCAGAAACGAGACCGCTGTAATCAAGGATGATGTCAATGAAGGTTTTGGCGACAAAATCGAGCTAACTGACTGACGTTTTTAACAGAATGGATGAAACGGTGAGCCCTGGCGGGTGCAAGTTTAATTTAAAGACGCTTAGTTTAATGCTAAGAAGGCTATCGCAGCGAGAAAAGCGTGGAAAAAAGTTTTCGCATCTCACTGCTGCATCAAAGGGCCTTACAAAAGGCGGCTTATGCTAACCCTAATTTTTTACTAAAATGGCGCAAGACAGAATTTCAATGCCAAGCGGGATGGGTGGCTTGGTAAGGTATTTTGACGAATATAAGAGCAAGATAAAATTCAAGCCCGGCCACATAATAATTCTTTGCGCCGTGGTCATTGTCATGATGCTGTTCCTTTACGCCTATGGCAACCGAATTCTTGGAATAGGGTGAGCAAATGTTTCCTGGAGTAAGCCCGAGAGAAATGAATAAAGCAATGAGAAAGCTTGGCATAAAGCAGGAAGAGATAGATGCGGAGATGGTAATAATCAAAACTCCAGGCAAGGACTTGGTGATCAAGAACCCGCAAGTCAGCAGGGTGAACATGATGGGGCAGGAAACCTTCCAGGTGGCTGGAAGCATAGAGGAGATTGAAAAAGACGCAAAGGCAGAAATCAGCGAAGAGGACATATCCACTGTAATTGATCAAACACACTGCGGAAAGGAGGAAGTGATTGAGGCGCTTGAGAAAAGCAATGGAAATCTGGCCGAAGCCATATTAAGACTCCAGAGCAGGTAGTTCTAAAAGATGAAAGAAGCTTATGATTTGGCCATTCAGGAACTGAAGAGGGTAGACCACCTGTTTTGGGTAAGCTTGAAGTACACCAGAACAGTGGATGTCATAAAGCATGTAATTGATAGGATAATAAGCTGCATGGGCTATGGCTTTGAGTCAATGCTCAAGTATGCCAAGGAAAAAAAGCTTGTAACGCATGTGCCTGAAAATGCGGGGTTGAGGTGCGAGCTGCTCAAGAAAACTTTTCCTGACAATGCAGAGCTTTTGGAATACGTAAATTTCTACGTGCTCTTGAGAAAGCTCAGCAAGGCCGAGTACACAAAAAGAGAAGAGTTCAGGAGGCATGTAACTATGATCGCAACAATAGACAAAGGCGAGATAGTCCATGTAGACATAGACATTCTCAAGGAGTATTATGAAAAAACCAAGAGTTTTATCAGGCTCGTGAAAAAAATAATAAACGAGGAGAAGGAAGACCAGTGATTGAATGGATTAACCCAAATGGAAAATCTCAAAAAGAGGCTTGAAAAAAAAGGCTGGCGGAAACTTGAGATAGAAAGGGCAATAAGGATAATACAAAGGGCCAAGCAGGACAAGACAAAAGAGAACATATTTCTCGAAAGAAGGATTTTCTGGATTTTGATTGTAGTGATTACAGTTGCGAATTTTGCAGTTTCTGTGGCACTGATGCCGTTGCTTGTGACATTGAACGGCTTTGCATTGTATTTTATTATAATCACCCTGGGGATTGTCTTCGGGCTGGCCTTTGAATTGGTCATAAGGACCATAGAGCACCTGCAGGACAAGCACCACTTTGCATTAATGCTGTTGATTCCCGTGATTGCGCTGGCCAATATCTTCCTGATAGCGGGATTGTCCAACGACTTTGCGGAGAAATTGGGATTGCATAACATAAACTCGCCTTTGCTTGCCGGGCTGGCTTATGCCGTTTCCTTTGCGCTGCCTTATTTTGTGCAGAGGTTTGTTTTGAAGATAGGGTATTACGCAAAGGAATAAATTATTTGTCAAAAATCGCAATATATTAACGAATCAAGATTAACCAATCCTCAAACGACCTGCGCTGCCATGCTCAAGAGGTAACCTGTTTGCTATTCCTTTTTCTTAAATTCCAATGCGCATGAGTTTATGCAGAATCTTTTCCCTGTTTCTGTAGGGCCGTCGTTGAATACATGCCCCAAATGCCCATGGCATTTTTTGCAAATTACTTCCGCCCTTATCATGCCACGGGAGAAATCCTTGTTTAATTCGATATTTTCGAGATTTTTAGGCTCGTCAAAGCTCGGCCAGCCTGTCCCGGAATCAAATTTTGCACCCGAATCGAATAATTCAGCGCCGCAAGCTGCGCATGTATAAATTCCCTTCTCCTTGTGATGAACATACTTGCCAGTAAAGGGGGCTTCTGTGCCCTTCTCCCTAAGCACATTGTATTGGTCAGCAGTCAATTTCTTTTTCCATTCTTCTTCTGATTTTGGCATTTGTTTCATGCGTTTCCCAGTGCCCATAGAATTTATAAAGTTTTTCCAGAATTGTTCCCGAATGCACATTAAAAAGGGCCGCGGGCGAGATTGTCGAACTTTTATGTTTATCGAACTCGCGCCAAGCGGGAATTGCATTGCTATTAACAATTCCACAGCCGCTTATTCTGCCATTAAACTACCGCAGCCATCAGGGAAATAAATATGCAGGTATTTTAAAAATCTATTGGAAAACTCAAATATTTCCGCAAGCTTTTTAAATAAACATGATATACCTAGTAGTATTAACTTGCCCGAGTTTGTGTGAACGCTAGCTTTCTTTGAAAGCAGGTCACAGGCGCTTTAGGGTTAGCGAATATTTTTTCGTTAATTATGCTAAATTCTCGGGATCATGTTTTTATTGAATTAATGTCATGTATGGGCGAGGTTTGGCGCACTGTTCACAAGCGAAACCCGAACACTAGATATTGTTGCGAAGCAACGGATTAAAAATTCAAATTAATATAAAATCAACAAAAAATGGCACAAGAGCAACCAAAGCAGGAGCTGAAGTATTTCGTAAGGATTGCGAACACTGATTTAGACGGAAACAAGGCAATATGGCAATCTCTCACAAAGATAAAAGGAATAGGATTTATGCTTTCCGGCGCCATACTTAAAACGGCAGGGATACAGCCCACAAAAAAAACAGGCTACCTGTCAGACAGTGAAGCGGCAAAGATAGACGAAGTGATAAAAGAGCCTTCAAAATTTAATATTCCATCATGGCTTTTTAACAGAAGAAAAGACCCTGAAGACGGGCAAGACAAGCACCTGCTTGGCTCGAATCTCTCTTTCACACGGGAAAATGACATAAAGATGATGAAAAAAATGAAATCATACAAGGGAGTAAGGCACATGCTTGGGCTGCCGGTAAGGGGGCAAAGGACAAGGTCCAATTTCAGGAAAAACAAGGGAAACGTCCTTGGCGTGAAAAGAAAAGAGGGGGCCAAAGCGGGCAAAGTTTAGCCCGGCTGAAATGCTCTAATCAAAAATGGGAGACATAAAAAAACAGAAAAAAAAGTATTCGAAGCCGTCTCATCCGTGGCAAAAGGACAGGATTGATGAAGAAAAGGAAATGCTTAAGCATTACGGCTTGAGAAGAAAAAATGAGATATGGAGGATGGATTCCCTTCTAAGAAAGTTCCTTAATAGGGCAAAGACAATAATCGCCCAAAGAAATACGCAGTCGGAATTTGAAAAAAAGCAAATGCTTGACAGGCTATACTCTCTCGGATTGCTGAAACAAGGCTCCAGGGTTGAAGATGTGTTGAACTTGACGCTAAAGAACTTGATGGAGAGAAGGCTGCAGACGCTGATTGCAAGAAAGCAGCTGGCGAGAACCATGCTTCAGGCAAGGCAGTTCATAACGCACGAGTATGTCGCAATCGGCGCAAAAAAAATCACAGCGCCGTCTTATTTGGTTTCAGTCAAGGAGGAAGCTTTGATAAGGCTTGTCAAGCCAATAAACATTGATGGCGTGGCTGAGGAAAAAAACGAGAAAGAAGTGAAACCTGATGGAGTATAAGCAACAAAGGTGGGGGATTGCGCATATTTACGCATCGTACAACAACACCATAATCCATATAACTGATATCACCGGTACAGAAACGCTGGCTGTCGGAAGCGGCGGGATGGTAGTCAAAAGCGACAGGATGGAAGGAAGCCCGACAGCTGCCATGATTGCTGCAAAGAAAGCTGCAGAAACCGCAATGGACAAAGGAATAATCGGAATACAAGTTAAGATAAAAGCGCCAGGCGGCCATAACGGACCGAATTCGCCGGGACCCGGGGCGCAGGCTGCCATCAGGGCGCTGTCAAGAATGGGGCTTAGGATTGGAATAATAGAAGAAGTCACGCCTTTGCCTCATGACGGGTGCAGGAAAAAAGGCGGCAGGCGAGGAAGGAGGGTTTAAATGGAAATAAGAATCTTGGAAAATGACAAGGAAAAAGGCAGGCTTTCGTTCATATTAAAGGATTCCACTCCGGTTTATGCCAATACGCTAAGAAGGCTGATGGTTGACGATGTGCCGACAATGACCATTGATGAAGTGGAGTTCCAGAAAAACAACTCGATACTTTACGACGAGATGATAGCCCACAGGCTCGGGCTTGTTCCCTTAAAGACTGATTTGAAATCATATAATTTGCCAAGCAGGTGCAAATGCGAAGGCAAAGGCTGCAACAGGTGCCAGCTGAAGCTTGTTTTGAAAGCTACCAAAGGATCTGGTGTTGTTTATGCTTCTGAGCTGAAAAGCAAGGACCCTGCCGTAAAGCCTGTTTTTCCCAATATGCCGATAGTAAAGCTACTTAAGGGGCAAACTTTGGAGCTTGAGGCCACGGCTGTTCTTGGAAGAGGAAAAGAACATATGAAATGGAGCCCCTGCCATGTTTGGTATAAATACAAGCCCCTAATCGAGATAACTGGAGATGTTAAAAATCCTGAGGCTATAATAGAGGTAGACCACAATAATATTTTCGAGATAAAGGACAGGAAACTGGCTGTTAACAAGGACAGAGTTTTGGATTGTGATTTGTCCCTGGATTTTTCAGAGATTGACAAGAACGTGAAAGTCACAGCAAGCAGCACAGACTTTGTGTTTTATATTGAATCATTCGGGCAGCTGAGCTGCAAGGAGATAATCAACACGACAATTGATGTGTTTGACGGGCAGCTTGATGAGTTTGCAGAAGAGCTCAAGAAGGCAAAGTAGCCCCAGTCATTTTCATGCGGAGGTGGCAGAGCCTGGTCAAATGCGCAAGGTTGAGGATATTAATCAGAAGCCTTGTCCCTTAGTGGGTGCGCGTGTTCGAATCACGTCCTCCGCATTATAT
>JACQSQ010000096.1 GCA_016211245.1 Candidatus Woesearchaeota archaeon | reverse complement strand
CAAGGCAGAAGTCGATGATTTATATAGGAAAATAAATCATCATTGACTTTAGGTTAGTGACTGAAATAATATTTTTAAAAGGTGTTTTAAACATAATCACAAATCTTTAGTGATTGGTTAAAAAATGGGCTTAAAAGAAGCTTAAAGGTATAAAAAAGTGGTTAATATAGTTGTTTCTACGTCTTTAAAGCATGATATACCGCTTGAAAAGATGGCAGCAACCCTAAGCAATACTGAATACAATCCTGAGCAGTTTCCGGGGCTTGTAATAAGGATAAAAGAGCCTAAAACTTCTGCCTTGATATTCAGCTCAGGCAAGGTCGTATGCACGGGAGCAAGGTCCATGGACAAGGTTGAAGAGTCCATCAAGAAGATAATAAAGAGCCTTGAAAAAATAAATGTCAAGATAACGATAAAGCCGTAAATCAAGATTCAGAACATAGTGGCTTCTGGAAGCGTGGGAATGGACTTGAACTTGAACACTTTGGCTATGAAGCTTGAAAACACAGAATACGAGCCGGAGCAATTTCCGGGGCTTGTTTACAAGCTTGCTGCGGCAAAAGCAACCTTCTTGCTTTTCAGCAACGGAAAAGTCGTGTGCACAGGCACAAAAAGCGAAAAAGAAGTCCATGCGGCCCTTGACAAGCTGATTGAGAACTTAAAAAGGGTTAAAGCTTAGTTTTTCTTTATACCACTGGACATTCCCTGACGCAGGATATATAAACTAAAAAAGGTATGGTGTTGTTATGGAGCTTAATGCTATTGAGCAGATAAAGAGATTTCAGGAGTTTATCGAGGGCAATTACTATAATTCCCTGCTTGAAACCGCAAGAAAGGGCAGCAGGTTTCTCCTTATTGATTTTTCTGAGCTTTCAAAATACGATCCTGACCTTGCAACCGAGCTGCTTGACGCGCCTGAAGAGACAATAAAGGCGATCGAGAAGTCAATTGAGCAGTTTGATGTAGAAGGATTGATTAATTTTAGGATACGCTTCCATAACCTTCCGGCTACCCAGCATATAATGATAAGGGACATAAGAAGCAAGCACATCAACAAGCTTCTGTGCATCCAGGGCTTGATAAGGCAAAAGTCTGATGTAAGGCCCCAGGTTACATCTGCAAGGTTTGAATGCCCCATGTGCGGCAACATAATGAATGTCCTTCAATTAGAGGGCACTTTCAAGGAGCCTTCAAGATGCGGCTGCGGAAGAAAGGGAAAATTCATAATGCTTGACAAGGATTTGGTTGATGCGCAAGGGATAGTTCTTGAGGAAGCCTCTGAAAATCTTGAGGGCGGCGAGCAACCAAAACGCTTCAATGTGCTGCTTACAAATGACTTGGTAAGCCCCTTAAGCGAAAAAAGGACTTCTCCCGGAAGCAAGGTCGAGGTTATCGGCATAGTAAAAGAAGTTCCGATCATCTCAAAAACAGGCGGCAAATCAACAAGGTTTGACCTGATGATGGATTCGAATTATGTAAAGTCGACGCAAGACACTTTCCATGAAATCACCATAACAGAAGAGGAGGAAAAGCAGATTCTTGAAATTGCCAATGATCCAAAAGGATATGAAAAGCTTGTCAATTCAATTGCCCCTTCAATTTACGGTTATGAAAAGATAAAGGAAGCGTTGCTCCTTCAGCTGATGGGAGGCATAAGAAAAGTAAGAAGTGATAATGTAATAAGCAGGGGCGACTTTCATATTTTGCTTGTTGGCGACCCCGGGGCAGGAAAAAGTGCTCTTCTGAAAAGGATAACAACAATTGCTCCAAAGGGCAGGTACATCAGCGGCAAAGGAGTTTCAGGTGCAGGCTTGACTGCCGCTGTTGTAAGGGACGAGTTCCTGAGGGGCTGGGCTTTGGAAGCTGGCGCCATGGTTCTGAGCAGCGACGGATTGGTCTGCGTTGACGAGCTTGACAAGATGAGCAACGAGGACAGGGCTGCAATGCATGAGGCACTTGAGAACCAAACAGTAAGTATTAGTAAGGCAAATATCCAGGCAACATTGATTGCAAGGACAACTGTATTGGCCGCAGCAAACCCGAAATTCGGAAGATTCGACCCTTATGGTATTATTGCAGAACAGATTGACTTACCTCCAACCCTAATCAACAGGTTTGATTTGATTTTTCCGATCAAAGATTTGCCGGAAGAAACAAGGGACGAAAAGATGGCAAAGCATATACTTACTTTGCACCAAAGCCCGGAAGTCAATGAGCCTGAAATTCCCACTAATTTGCTGAGAAAGTATATTGCTTATGCAAGGCAAAAGATTAGCCCCAGATTGACGGATGGGGCTTTGGAAGAGATAAAGGATTTTTATCTTACTATGAGGAAGAGCGGCGGCTCCGAAAGCGGAATAAAGGCTATACCAATATCGGCAAGGCAGCTGGAAGCCTTGGTGAGGCTTAGCGAAGCATCTGCAAGAGCCAGGCTGGACGACAGGGTCACAAGAAAAGACGCAAAAAAAGCGGTTGAATTGATTGAATATTGCTTAAGCCAGGTTGGCTTGGACAAGGAAACTGGCAAGATTGATATTGACAGGATTGCGACAGGAATTGCCGCAACTCAAAGGAGCCACATAATGGTATTGAAAGAGATTATAAGCGAACTTGATTTGAAGCTTGGAAAATCTATACCGATAGAGACTGTAATCTTGGAAGCCAAAAGCAGAGGCTTGGACGAGGATAAGGTAGAGGAAGCTTTGGAGAGGCTAAAACGTTCTGGCGACGTGTACGAGCCAAAGCGCGGCTTCATTGGAAAACTATGATAAAATGCCCGAGCAAACATTCCAAAAAAGACAGGTAGCATATAAAGTAAGGATTTCCTATATTCTGAACAGCAATTTTGCAAAAGATGACTCTTCAGCAGGCTACCTTAAATTAGGGAATCTTAATGTTTCAAGGGTAAATGTTATCGCAAACATTGTTTACAAATCCGAGCAGGGAAATTCTGCTAATGCAATTATCGATGACGGCACAGGCAAGATAAGTCTGAGAATATTTGAAAACAATGACATTTTTTCCAAAGCTGACGTCGGGGATTTTGTTTTGGTAATAGGCAGGGTGCGTGAATTCGGCAATGAAAGATATGTCCTGCCGGAAATATTGAGAAAGATTGAAGATAATGGATGGGTGAACCTGAGAAAATTAGAGTTAATAAATGTTAATTTTGAGGGGAATGTGCTAAATGCCGTTGCTGGGGCTGCAAATCTGAGCGAGGATGTCTATATGCTGATTAAAAATTTAGACAAAGGTGAGGGTGTCGAGTTTGGAGATGTTATAAAAAATTCCCAAAATCTTGATGCCGAGCATATGATAAATAAGTTGCTCGAGAGCGGGGATGTTTTTGAAGTGAAGCCGGGCAGGTTGAAAGTTTTAGAATAAAACTGGTGTTATATATACCTCAAGAAATGCTGCCGCAACCAAAAATCCGATCGCCACCAGCACAAGTTCTGAGAAATCTGTAAGCACTTTTGTGAATTTGTCTGTCCTGAAGTGTTTTCTTATCAGCGCGACTGAAAGTATTCCGCCAGCCAATCCCCCGTAGAAATACGCTGCTATCTCGGGTATTCCGTGCAGAGAATATTTTAATAAGCCTAAAGAGACCACATGAAAATAGTTCCCTGCCTGTAGCATGCCCAAGGAGCTTGTATAGCTGCTTATATTTGCCCTTATGAAGTTTCCTATTGCTGCGCCGATGACTGTGGCATTCCATGCTAGTATGAATATTGCTCCAGCGCCGTAAATCAAGGCAAACAATACTGAAAATGCCAAAACCTTCATGTTGTTAAAGAGTATTTTCCAAAATACACTTAAATTGGCGATTACATTTCCCGATACATGGTTGTTTATCGCCTGTATTGTCCCTATCTGCTTGTCAAACAGGCTGTTTATCATTTGTGTCGGAAGCAATGAATACCAAACAGCGCATGCGACAGTTATGCCGATAAACATGTAAATAAAGAAGATTATTGCCTTGTTGTGCTCCTTTAGCAGGGCTGTTTCTGTGTCAATTAGCATGTCCTTGCTTTCTTCCAGCTTCATTGTATTATAAAATATGGGCAGCGCCGCCATTGTTATCATAAACACCATGACCAAGCTTGCCTGGTCCCTGAAAATCCACAGAGAGATAAATATGCCAATTGTCGTGTAGAGTAACCCGATAAAAAACATCTGCCAGGGGTTTTTTTCCGCTTTCAGGGGAAATAACAACGCTTCTACTACCATAAAGTTTTACTTGGGTGTTTTATTTATATAGTTTTTGGAATGAGTTCTGCAATTAAATTTATAAATAACATGAATTTATTATATATATGGATGAATATAAAAAAATGCTTGAATACGTGAGGAAAAACCTTCCTGAAGCGGTGTTCATAAAAGAAAGGTTTGAAATACCAAAAGTTATGGGTCATATACAGGGCAACAGGACTGTTATATCTAATTTTCTTCAAATTGCGGCAAGCTTGAGAAGGGAAGTTGATCATCTTCTAAAGTATGTTCTCAAGGAGATTGCAACACCCGGGGAAATAAAAAAATCAGGCGCTTTGATTCTTGGCACCAAAATTCCGGCTTCGAGGATTAACGATAAAATAAGGCAGTATGCAAATGAATTTGTCTTATGTTTTGAGTGCGGCAAGCCGGACACCCAAATAATAAGGGAAGGGGAATTGACATACATGAAATGCTCTGCCTGCGGCGCAAAGAATTTTGTCAAGGCGAAGATTTGAAAAAATGTGGTATACATTCTTTCGAAAGTGTTATAAATAAGTGTTTTTACAAATACTATTAAGTATGAATAAACTCACAATTTTATTTTTAGGGTTGGTAGTCATTATTTCTGGATGTGTTTCTCAACAAGAAGTTAAATTAGATTCCCAGTGCGGGAACATTGATGACCAGTACAAAAGAGATTCTTGTTATTCAGAAATTGTAAAATCTGAAACTACGTCATTTGCAAACTGTATAAAAGAGGGTAAGACCCAAAATAATTGTAACGATGAAAACAAAAAGAATAACTTGATTTTTGTTTGCGGTAAAATAGATGACCAAAAAATCCGAGATTTGTGTTATAATACCTTAGTATTTATCTATGATGATGTTGATATTTGCAAGAGTGTCATTGACAAAACTAGTAGAAACCAATGTATTATGTTTAAGATTAATCTATTAAGTGATTGTAAATTTTCTACATATCTATGTCGTTTAGAAAATATTAATGTACCTTTGGAATATTGTAATAACATTGAAGATAGTGATTCAAAACTATTTTGTGAAGCTGTTATAGCAGAAAACTCAGAAAAATGTGATGGAATTAAATATCAATCTTTGAGTACTAAATGTATTGTAGCTTTCGATAAATTCTATTCCACCTTTGAATATGAAAAGGATGGAAGAAAATATACATCAAACTATTTGTATACTGAACTTCAACCAGCGATGGAATGGATTAAAAACAACCTACCAAAAGATTCAATAGTTTCTGCTTGGTGGGATTATGGTCACATAATTAGAGGTTTAGGAAATGTTGAGGCTATTGTTTTTACACCATCAGAAGAAATATTAAATTCAGTTGCTACAAGTCAAATACTAAAATATTATTTTCCACCACAAGATTTACCAACACTATTCAAAACATCTTTTGCCCAATCTAAATCTATTTCTGACACTCAAAAATATAATACAAAAAAATATGGTGAATTGAGCAACAATAATGATATAAAAAATGTTGCATTAATTTTAACTACTACCAATCCTGAAGAAGCTATAAACTTGATGAAGGAGTATAATTCCAAATATGTTCTAGTTACAAGTTCTGAGTATGGTAAGGCTTATCATTTATATCAAATAACTGGAATACCAACAGAATTAGTTAATGGATCAACATTAAATAAAAATTCAATATTTTATAAGATGTTAAAATTGGAACTAGTAAATGGTTTTGAAAGAGTTTATTCTGATTCTTCTGTTGTAATTTATAAAATAAAAATCATAAATGAGCGACCTTAGTCCACAACTTTTCGGATGAAACTTTTGAAGTCTTCACAACTAACAAAGAGTTTGCTGCTAATTAATCTAGAACAATTACCCAAACCATCTTCCTAGCCCTTCTTGCTTGTCCTTGTCCTTTCCGAAAACCCCTTCAACCCTGTGCTTTGTCAATTCCAATACCTGCTTCAGGTAAGGAGGTAGGTTGTATTTTTCTGAAAGCGAAATTGCCGGTTCCAAATATTTTACTATCGAGCCCTCTGAAACTGTGAATATGAGCCTGCTTCCGCATGCAAGGCATTTCCCGCTTAAAGGCGGCCTTCTGTATTTTTCTGTGCATTTGCTGCACCTGAATTCCTGTGTTGAGAATTTTCTTAGGTTGCCTTTGATGTCCCTTAAGAGGTGCTTTTCTATGACGAGCCTTGCAACATCAGACGCGTCTACAGCCCTTATTTTGTCAGCCAAATCCATCTGCCCTTTAAGCTTGTCTTCCATGGACGAAATTGTTTTGTATGAAGAGCATTTAACCCCGGAATTTATGTTGTCGACAGGATGTGTGTATGATATTTTTATTTTGTTTGTTTTGAGCATATCGCCCAATTTTTCTATCTTGACGTTGGATGGCATTTCAAATTTTTGTGCTGCCTCATAAAGCTCCAAAGTGTACCTCTGCGCGACATCCAAATCAAATGCCATGTCATCCACTTCATTTGGATTAAGCAGGGTTGTCAGGACGAGCGGCGCATCTTGAGTTGCCCCCCTGGTATCAGGTAAGAATTGTCTTGAAAAGTTAAGCAACGCATCCATAAGCAAGATTACGGATGCCTCATCACCATCACAATCCCTCCTTGTGGCTGCGTGAAATAGTGGATGTGCAAAAAACCCCTGCGTCTTAGAAAAACCAATTATCCTTCCGACTATTGCTGCAGATGTATGCGGGGCCAGTGCAACAACGAGCTGGCCGACTAAATTCTTTTCTGATTTAAGGTTGTAAAATTTATTTAAGCCATACAAAGAAACCAGTAGTTCGTCTATGAATCCCGCCACGCCAAATAGAACTTTGTCTGCTCCGATCTCTGGTGCGTCCTCACATTTTGGAAGGATTATGTCCTGGGGACTGAGTTCCAGAATTTGTTCATCTTCAACCAGATCGTTCCCGTAGATATCTTTCTCATAGCCTAGCTTTCTTAATTCCTCTGCTGATGTTCCTATTTCTCTTGGCACAAAATGGGTTATTGGCAGCTGGGTCATATCATATCTTGTTGTGCCGTCTTTATTTACAGGTATGGAGTATTTTGCCCTCAATATGCCCTTTGCAAAGTGCTCAGGTATATGTAATTTATTTGATGTTCCCCTTACTCCCTTAATCAGGTCCGGGTATTGCTGCATGTTTATTTTTTTTAGAATATTCTTAAAATAATGACATATTTCTATCCTCTGCTGCTTGAACTGTAATGTTTCGCCATGTTTGCATGTTGTGCCTTCCGTCACGCCGCAAAAAGTGCAATAGCCGGTTTTGGTTGTTCTTGAATCACATTGCTCGCACTTGGAAAAGATAGTTTGCTTGTTGCAATTTTTGCAGATATAAGTCGGGAATTCTGCTTCTACAAATCCCCCTTCCAAGGCGCTTTGGAATGATCTCATCTTACCGCCTTCCTTGCCTACCGGAAACAGTGTGTGAGGATCCCCTTCCATTTTTCTAACCTTTGCTTTTTCCGGCCTGCCCATTCTTGCACCAATGAAAGTTCCTGACTTGTCCCTTAATTTCACGCCGGAAAAAATATTGATTAAATCCAACACGTCTTCTGATTCTGATTGGAAATATTTTTCATAAAAATCCTTCTCGCCTAGGTTGAATATTGCCGATAATATTTCTGCCTCTTCCCTCTCGATTACCGTGAATTCGTTGTTAACAAACAAGTGCGGCAGCCCGATCAGTTCCAAAATTCTTTTTCCGACTTCGTTCTTGTCCATGATTATTTTTGTTGTTGTGTTTCTGTCGTACTCTGTTTTTCCTGTTGAAATCCATTTAAGCAGCTCGATAAATTCTTCTTTTTGGAGTGTTTTCCAGTGATGGGTGTAGTGCGGATGTAGGGGTATCTTCAATATTTTACTCATGATTATTGTTGTTTTGGAACTTGGTTTTTGGAAAAAATAATTTTTAATCAAGTTTTCCAATGTTTCGGCATCGATGCCGGACAATTGGGACAGTTTATTGTAGTCCAATGCTCCAAACATGCCGATCATTGCCTTTTCCGCCTCGAGCGCCCACCACTCTTCACAATAGCCGGCCGGCACCAAAAGGTGTGCCCTATTGTAAAAATCCCCGTAACTGATCAAGATGTCTCCCAAGAACAGGATTTCTTTGATTGATTTTAAAAATTGTCTTGCCTGGTGCTCGTCAGTTATGGCCACTACACTATTATTTGCTAGCTTCACAACGGGCCCTTCCAGATAATTGCAGACGGTGATTGTTGTCGCCTTTCCAGGCCTTTCAACTTTCAACTGGGTTCCTATCGCCAGATATTTATTTAGAACTTCCATTGTTGCAGGATGTATCGCTGTTGCTGAGTAGCCCGAGGTTCTGCACCTGCCATATCTAAGCCTAAACCCACCAACAGCAGAAGGGTGGCCGAGAACAGGGCGTCCTGCGACCAAGTCCTGGATATATGTGTAGATTGGGCTTATGCTTTTGGCTGAAAATTTTTCCTTCGCCTTGATTTCTTTTTGTAGGTGTATAAAATCCTGAAGGAACTCCCAATGCTCCAAGTCAAAGTCCGATTTCCATTTTCGGATTTGTGACCATAGTTTTGCGGATTTCTGTGCAACACACTCTCCCAGGACAAGGCATGGCCCGCTCCTGATCCTGTTTGTTTTTATCCTCTCTACATCTTTGTGGTTGGAAACTTCTATCTCCTCGGAAGGGTCGCCGTCAATCTCTACAGGTAGATTGTTGACTAAAAACCTAATTTCCTTTTCGCTCGGCAAATATTGTAGATTGGTTATTCTTTCGTGGTAATCATAAAGCTCCGTGACCATTCTTCTTATTTCTTTTTCTGAGGGATCATAAACACCATATCCCATTTTTTTTCTTATGTAATCCGCTATTACCACGCTCAGCGCTCCGGCCGTCCCTCCCGCACTCCTTATAGGCCCAGCGTACATCAGGGCAAAATATTCCTTACCATCCTTTCTTTTTTTGATGTTTAATTCAACAAATCCCTCCAATGGGGATGCCACTACCCCCAAAGTCAGGTAAGCCAGCCCAACCCTTATCCCGGTTTCTATCGCCTCTTTACCCGAATTAAATTTACAGAATGCCTCTTGGGTAATTTCCAAAGAAATAGTTAAAGCCACCCTCCAGTCCAGCTTCCCGTAAATGTCCTCTAATTCCTTTATCCTTCGAGGTATTCCTTTGTTTAGGATTTGGGGGGTTACTACGCTGACCAATCCTTCAACTCTTTCTGCCATGTTTTTTGCGAGGGGTATGCCGACCGTTTCTTCCGGATCGTATCCCTTAGCTCTCGCTAAATTTGCTATTTTGTATCCACATTCTATGCTTTCCATCAAGCTCTTTGCATAATTTTCAGTAATCATTTTATTGCCCAAATTTCAATATTTTAACGTCCCTTGTCTTCAAGTTTACTATCGGGACCCTGCTTGGCTCTGGATTGTGGCCGACTTTTTCCTGAAAGATTGTTTTTGACTGCCAGCAACTGCCACAAATCAGGGTTGTATTGCGGTAATTTGCAGTTGCTGATTTGTGTATGTGCCCGCTAAGGAAAAAATCTGGTATTTTTTCTATTACTAATGGGTCTTTTTTTGTGTCTGGTATGTATAATGTTGAAGTGTGTGTTGGGGCAAGATGCCTTCTTTTAAGCAAGAATTTCATGATCAAATCTACCCTATCATAACCCCCCATGCTCCTTAGGGAGTCCACGTGAGCCACAAAATAGTCAAAAGAGTAGCCGTGGTACATCATGACGTCAAAGCCTGGAAAATTGCTAGTGGAGTTTATGTTAATCATTGAGGGATTTGAAACCATTATTGTATTGTTCATTTCATAAAGCGGCTTTGCGTACTCTGTGGATAATCTTGGCTGCGGCTCCGAAATTCTCAATGCATCGTGGTTCCCAGGGCATATTATCAAAGGTATGTGCTCCGGTATTTGCTTCAGCAAACTTGCGCAGTCTTTGTATTGTTGGTATATGTCTTTTGTAGAGAGCTCCTTGTCCTGCTCAGGGTAAATGCCGCACCCGTCCACCAAGTCTCCAGCTATGAAGATGCATTCTATGTTTTTTGCTATGTGCTTCTGCTGTTCGTTCCCCATCTCACAATTTACCCATCTAAGAAATTTTTCAAAATCTTCCGGCAAAAATTTTGATGAACCGACGTGCAAATCTGATAGAAACAATATATATTTTTCATCTTCGGATTTTTTAAGCTCCTTGTTGGTTGGGACTTCTGGCCAAATAATGTTATTTGCGAAAATTACGGATTCTGTATTGACCCCCACTGCCCCGATCACTTCATCAAGAACTATGTCTTTTGCTTCGTTAAAAAGCGCCGGCTTGTTTTTGTTTATTATGACCTTTCGCATACCAGTGGGGTCTTCAAGAATAATCATCAGGTTGCCGTTTTTTGTTGTGTGTTTATTATTAACCATCCCGATTATTGATAATTCCTCCTTTTCTTTTTTGTTTGATATTTTACCTATAGAAATTGGATTTTTAAGTTCTTGCCTTTGCTTGAGTATCCTTTCAAGTGACCTGTACCGGTTATTGAAATAATCCACAAAATCCTGTGGGTCTCTCTTTTTTGGCTCATCTTGATATGAATAAACTATCTTTATTTTATCTTCTTTTTTTATTATTTTTTCCCCTATTTCTTTTGTTTGTGTCTGGCGATTTTCCCTTATCAGGTTGTCAAAGTTTATTTCTGCATCTGGGGGTGCTTCAACTTTCTTTTGCTTCAGTATTTCAAAAATTTTTAATATTTTCTGCTCGTCGTCTATTCTCTTAAGGGCTTCCGGGCTTATGAGTATCCCTTTTTTAAGACAAATTTCTATGATTTCCCTCTTTCTGTTTATTATTTCTTGCTGCATTTTAGATGTGGATGCTGTCTTCCAGCATGGTTTTTATTCTTGGCATGATGTTTTGTGGAATTTCTACAGAAATGTCTCTTGTTCTGCCATATCTTCCTTTCGATATTACTTTTGCATTAACTATACCAAGCATGTCAAATTCTGAAATTATATCGGAGACCCTGCGCTGGGTTAGCACGCTGGTGTTGGTTTTATTGCATAAAGATCTGTATACTTCATAAACTTCGCCGGTAAATATGTTGTTGTTCCTTTGCGGCTGCAGCGAGATTATGGAGTAAAGAACCAAATGGTATTGTTTTGGCTGGGTTGCCACCACATCTATCATCCTGTCCCTGTCTATTTTCTGTTCCGCTTCGTCAATATGCTCAATGGTAATTTTATTTGTGTTTTTTCTGTCTGCGACTTCACCAGCTACCCTGAGCAATTCGAGGGCCCTCCTTGCATCTCCGTGGTCTCTGGCGGCATAGGCTGCACATTTTTCTATAACACCACCCCCTATGGCTCCGGCTTTGAAGGCAATTTCGGCCCTTTGCCTCAATATTCCCTGTATTTGCAGTGCGTTATAGGGTGGAAAAACAACCCCTTCTTCAGATAATGATGACCTTACCCTCGGGTCCAGGTTATCCACAAACATAATATTGTTTGAGATTCCAATAACTGATATTTGTGAGTTTGTGTCTTCTTCATTTATCCTGGTTAGGTTGTACAGGGCGCCGTCTCCCGTTTTTTCTACCAACTGGTCAATTTCGTCGAGGACAAAAATATAGTTTTGCTTTTGTTTATTTAGTGCTTTAAAAAAAGCCCGATAAACCTCTTCTGTCGGTAGTCCTGTTGGGGGTATAGACTTGCCCAACTCCCTGGCAAGCTGTGCTATGAGCCGATACTCTGTGTCTGCGCTTCTTTTCAACTTGCAGTTTATATATATAACTTTTAAATTGATATTTTCCCTATTTGCTGCTTCAACTAGCTGTTGTGTGGTATACTTGAGTGTTAGTGTTTTTCCTGTACCGGTTTTTCCATAAACAAATATATTAGAGGGTTTGTCCCCCTTTAATGCTGGAGCCACGATATTAGCAATCTGTTTTGTCTGTTCCCACCTATAAAGGATTGTTTCTGGTGTATAAGTAGATTGTAGTGTCTTTTTGTCAAAAAAGACACTTTCCTTTTTTAAAAATACATCAAAAAACCTATCTAACCCCCGTTCCATACATTTTCCAGATGAAATGTAGGTATTTAAACATTTTCTTTATTCGGGCAACCCCACTATTTCCTGTGGAAACTGTTATTATATT
>JACQSQ010000092.1 GCA_016211245.1 Candidatus Woesearchaeota archaeon | reverse complement strand
GACTTCAACAATCATTTTTGCAGACGGATGCTCAATCTGCATCTCTTCAAGAATTGTAACTCCATCGTTTGTGACCGTGACATCTCCCAAAGAATCAACAATCATCTTGTCCATTCCCTTCGGGCCCAAAGTCGTCCTGACTGTCTCTGCGACAATCTTCGCGGCCATTATGTTTGTCCTTTGCGCGTCTCTTCCTACAGATCTCTGCGTGCCTTCCGGCAGAATAAATATCGGTTGTACCTGCTGTGCCATTTTTAACTCTACCTCCACGTTTTAGTTTTATCGAATTTATTTTAAAATTAGCTAAAATGGTATATATCTGGTTCTATATAAATGTATCGGTTTTTTGGGCTTTGCACATTAATTAAGTTTTGCACATTTTTATATGGTATTTGCACATAAATAACCCCTAACATTTATATATCCTATCCTACTTTTAAGATACAAGGGGTAGAACATAATGGCTTACTTTGAAACAAAACATGAAGATTATTTGTATGTTATTTTTCGCATAGGCATAGGGGCGTTGTTTTTTGCGCTTGGAGTCATGAAATTGTTTGGGTTGTGGGGCATGCCCGGAGGAGTTGCGGCATTTGGAACCTTGATATGGTATGCCCGGCGCTGCCGAACTGCTGATTGGGCTTTCTTTCGTAACAGGCGTCTTGGTGCGGCTTGCATCTGCCTTTGGCATTGTCGAGATGATTGTAGCATATTATATGGGCCATGCCAGCGTTTCCGGATGGAATCCTGCAGTTAACATGGGAATGCCTGCTCTTCTGTTCATGCTTGCATTCATAGCCACATTGGCGTATGGCGCTAAAAAAGCCAGCTTGGAAAAAGCAGTCTTTAAGAAAGAGTTCTTCTGAATTTCTTTTTCATTTCTTAATAACTTCATGCCCGCCGAACTCGTATCTTATGGCAGCAATAACTTTTCCTGCGAATCTTGGCTTTTTCCGGGATTTTTTTCGCGACTTAAGCGCAAGATTCAATGTTTCAAAAGGAACTTTGTATTCTTTTGCAGTGTTTAAAGCCCACCTGCCGGTTTCACCGCCGCCGACAACGCCTTGCATCCTGCTTAATTTGGAATCTTTCCTGAATGCGTCTTCCGCCCATTCCATCATTTTTGACTGGATTATAGAGCCGTTCTTCCATACTCTCGCTATTTTCTCAAAATCAAGCTTGTAAGGGCCTTTTGACAATAATTCAAACCCTTCTCCTGCAGCCTGGAGCCATGCATATTCAATACCATTATGCACCATCTTCACAAAATGTCCCGCGCCTGAAGGGCCAGTATAGGCATAGCCGTTTTTTACAGAAGCTGCTCTGCAAATCTGCTCAATTTTTCTGAAAATTTTTTTATCTCCGCCAACCATCAAAGAAGCCCCGTGCCTTGCCCCTGACAAACCGCCGCTTGTTCCGATGTCAAGAAAATTTATTTTTTTGCTTTTTAGATAATTATATCTTCTGATTGAATCCCTGTAGAATGAATTGCCGCCGTCAATGATTATATCGCCTTTTTTTAAATAAGGGAGTGCTTCCTTTATCACAGCATCAACAGGCTTGCCAGCCGTCACCATAATCCAGATTATTTTTTGTTTTGGAAGTTTTTTCATCAATTCTTCAATAGAAAAAGCAACATCAATTTTTTTCTTTTTGATTTCTTTTACCGGCTCAGGGCTTCTGTTGTAGGCAACAACATCAATCTTATGGTCTTTGAGATTGAGCACCAAATTAAATCCCATCTTTCCAAGACCTATGAAGCCGAGTTTCATGGAGAAAATTGATAATATTGAAATTTAAATAGTTTGTTGTTTGACCTATTTTTTATTGTTATTTCTTTATAGTAGTTATAAACAGAAAGGTTTTTATATTAATGAAATTAAAGTTTTGTTCATGGGGAAAATTGTAACACTGGATATAGTACTTGGCGGTGGCGAGGGCGGTCGTCTTTTTCCATTAACCGGGAAGAGGGCAAAACCGGCTGTGCCTGTTGGAGCCAGATATAGGGTAATAGATCCTGTATTGAGCAATATCATAAATTCTGGAGGTATAAATGTATACCTTCTTGTTCAGTATAAACCGGATTCCTTAATCAGGCATGTAGACAATTCATGGAACCAGGGGGGCATTAGAGTCCAAATTGTAAAGCCGGACCATAAATATGATGGAACTGCCGATGCTGTATACCAGAATCGGGGTTTGATAGGCGAAATAAAACCAGATGTTGTAAATGTTTTTGGCGGTGACCACATCTACCTTATGGACGTTTCTCAGATGAACCAATTTCATCTTGATAACGGGGCAGATTTGACCATAGCGGCGATTCCCGTTACATTAGAAGAAGGCAAAAAATTTGGAATCTTGGAAGTAAATGAAAAAGGGCAGGTTATAGGTTTTGAAGAAAAACCAGCAAATCCAAAGCCAATACCAGGAAATCCGGGATATTGCTTGGCTTCAATGGGGATATATAATTTTAACCCCAACCAAGCGCTCGGATATCTAGCCGCGGACGCAAAAAAAATCAAGCCGGAAGGGGAGCCTGACGAGGTTTTAGAAATTGTCAGGTCCAATCCACAGCTCTACTCTTTGCATGATTTTGGATACAACCTCATACCTGCCATGAGAAAAGATGGAAAAAGGATATTTGTGTATAATTTTGCCAATAATCGTATAGTTGGAGCGCCTGCAGTGCCATATTGGCGTGACATAGGGAAACTTATAGATTTCTACAAAGTACACAGGGACATGATGGGCAATAATCCTGCAATAAGGTTGGATTTGCCTGATTGGCCAGTCAGGACCTTTAGAGAATCCCGTGCAGAGCCCCAAATTAATACTTCAGCAAAAGTTTTGGAGTCTATGTTGGCAGAAGGCGTTGTTATAGGTAAAAGCGTTGTAGAGGAGTCATCCCTATCTTATTATGTAAAAATTGGCGAAAGAGCGGTTATAACCAAATCTATATTTTTGGGGCATGCTACTGTAGGCAACAGGGCCAGGCTCAACAGGGTGATAGTAGACAAAAATGTACACATACCTAATGGCATAGAAATCGGGTTCTATGAGGACGAAGACCGTGCAAGAGGGTTTACCATTGTTCCAGGCGGGATAACGGTCATCTCAAGGGATTACAAATTTGATAGGGCAGCTTAATTATTACCCAATCAGCACAGCCCTCACAGGGCTTCCATCTCCTTTCTTAATCTTCAGAGGCAGCCCGTGAAAGAAGTACTTTCCCTGCTTTATTTTGCTTAAGTCAAGTCCTTCGAATATCGGGATGTTTTTTCCCAAAAGAATCTTATGAGTGTCATGGCCTGGCTGGTTTCTCTCAATGCCCAAAGAATCAATCCCGACAGCCTTGATTTTTTTTGAGGCAAGGTATTCTGCTCCGGTTTTTTCGAGATAAGCAAAATTAAAATCAAATTCTTTTTCAAGCTTATTTTTTGTTTTTAAAAGGACTATCTCATTTTTATTTATTTTTATTTTTGAAGCTGTTAAATGCGTTTTTGTTATTGAGTTTTTCGTTTTTGTGAAATCAAGAACAATTGTCTTGCCCATAAACCTTTCCAAACTCATCCTTTCTATTGCAGCCCCTTTTTCCAAAATATGGCATGGCGCATCAACATGCGTGCCAGTATGCAAGTGCATATCTATTTTAGACTCGTTAGCTCCTTCTTCCAACTTTCTTGTTGCTGAAATCTTCGGGCTATTCTCCTTCCTGTTCTTGTAGATAACCATTTCTTCTGAGATTTCCCTTGAGATATCATAGATTTTCATTTTATTTCCCCAATTGCTCAGCATAAGCCGGCCTTTTCGGCTCCACCCACTTCCTGCCGTCTTTTGCAATCAATTTATCAGCTTCTTTTGGCCCCCAAGTTCCGGCTTCGTAAATGTGCAGTTTTAATTTTTTAATATTTTTTAATATGACATCGACAATTTTCCATGCATTCTCAACTTCATCCCATCTTGTGAAAAGTGTTTGGTCACCAGCCATTACATCATACAGCAATCTTTCATACGCTTCCGGCGAATTGGGGCCGAACTTGCACTCGTGGCAGAAATCCATCTCAACATTGTCTATAATAACCTTGTTGCCTGGAACTTTTGCATTAAACTGGAGGGTTATCCCCTCATAAGGCTGCACCCTGATGACCATCATGTTTTTTTCAGGGCTTGCTTTTGAAAACAAGCCGAATGGAGTATGTTTATACACTATTATGATTTCTGTAGACTTGTCTTTCAGCCTTTTTCCTGTTCTGAGGTAGAATGGAACATTTTTCCACATCTTGCTTGCTATCCCGAGCTTAAGAGCCGCATAAGTTTCTGTGCCTGAATTTTTTCTTATTTCAGGCTCGCTGGCGTAAGCTGCAACTTTTTTGCCTTCGACAATCCCTTCCCCATACTGGCCAATAGCCATGTTGCCTGAAAATCCTGATTTTGCTATGGATTTAAGCACCTTTACTTTTTCATTTTTCACATCATCAGCGTCAATGGATTTTGGAGCGCCCATTGCAACCAGGCTAAGGAGCTGCATCATGTGGTTTTGCATTACATCCCTTAAGGCTCCAGCCTTGTCATAATACTCCCCCCTGCTCTCGACTCCAAGAGTCTCTGCAACCGTGATTTGAATATGGTCTATATAATCCCTGTTCCACAGCGGCTCAAAAATGCTGTTGGCAAACCTCAACACTAATAAGTTTTGGACAAGCTCTTTTGCCATGTAATGGTCAATCCTGTATATCTGCTTCTCGTCCAGGACATTCATTATTGAGCTGTTTAGCTCTTTGGCAGATTTAAGGTCATGCCCAAAAGGCTTCTCAAACATAATCCTGCAGTATGGCTTGCCTTTTTTTTGTCTTTCAGCAAGCCCGGCATTTTTAAGGCTGCCAAGCACATGGCTTATCAGCGAGTAAGGAACGGCAAGGCAGAATATTCTCTCGCAATTGCCGCTTTTTTGCCCCGAAATTTTTTCTATAAACCGGCTTAATCCAGCATATCCTTTTTTGTCAGAGAACTCAAGCCTATGATAATATATTCTTGACACTAACTTTTCTAGAAGCCTTTCATCAACCTTTATCCTCGAGAATTTTCTTATGGAATCGCTTGCCTCTTTCCTGTACTGTTCAGTTGTTTTTTCCTTTCTGGCTATGCATACAATGCTTAAGCTGTCCTTGAGCTGATTTTCCCGCTCCATGAAGTAAAAAGCAGGCAGCAATTTTCTGTGCGCCAGGTCACCAGTAGCCCCGAATATTAAAAATACGCAATTGCATTCCTTCATCTTAGCATCTTAACTCCTGCAAATCCTGCCCCGAGCAAGCCTGCATCAGGGTTTGTTATGAGGCAAACCGGGATTTTTTTCAAGACATCCTTCATTTTATCGCTTTCCCCGAAAACTTTCACAAACTTTCTGTCGAAAATGTCCGGATTTTTCTGCGCAATTCCACCTGCAATATATACTCCCCCATAGGCCAATGCATCTATTGCGCAGTCCTTTGCGAATCTTGCGTACGCTTCCTTAAAAATATCAAAAGCAAGCCTGCATACAGCATCTGTTTTCCTGAACCTTGAAATAATTTTAGGCTTATCCTCATGCCTTAATATCTCTTCTGAGCGCCTTGCCGATTTAAATTTTTCCCTTCCGCTCAAGAACAGGTATATATCCTCAAGCCCATTCCCGGACAAAATGTCGCCATTTGTCACCCTTGCCCTTAATTTTCTCTTTTTTATTACGAACTTTACTAATTCAAGCTCAAGCTTTGCCTGTGCTGCAAAATCGCTGTGATGCGCTTCGGAAGGCAATGGATTGTAGACGCCTTTTTTCTCGTCATATACCAGCAGCGTCTTTCCGAGCCCTGTCCCTGCCCCGATTATGGCAATTGGCGCTTTTGGCATTTTTGGAGCTTTTTTTATGGTTTTTATGTCTTTATTGCTTAGGTTATCTATAGCGTAGCCAATAGCCTCGAAATCATTCATCAAGAAAACTTTTGTCAGGCCGGCCTTGCGCTTTAATTCATCAGCTCTCAAGTCCAGGCTTGCATTAGTCAAATGGACATATTGCCTTTGGTTTGAAACAACGCCTGCCACCCCCAAAGAGGCTTTTGATATTTTTATGCCATGCTCTTTTCTAAAGCAGCCCAAAGCTTTCAAAACCGGCTCATAGAGGTTTCTTAGCATTTTGCTCTTGAAACGGAAAGAATACAGAAGGCTTGGAAAATCTCCCTTTATCCCAAAAATCCCAAGGCTGCAATTTGTTCCGCCTATGTCGCCGCCTAATATGAAATATTCAAAGTCCCCTATTTTAAATTTTTTATGCCGCTTTTTTGCAAATTCCATGACGTTGCTAAATTAACTTTATTTTTATACTTATTGCTTATTCCTAAAAACCATTATTGAAGAAAGTATTACGGCCCCAAAAAAATTGAATGCCAGGTCAAGCATGGAGTTTCTCCATTCTCCCTCGTCTCCAATGCCGTAAAAGAAAAACCCGTCGCCTTCCCCGAGAACCCCGTATCCAACCCATTCCAAAACTTCGCCTATGGCCCCGATGCCAAGCGCAAATATCATAAGGAGAAAAAATCTTTTCGGCTTGCCAAATCTTTCGCAAAACATCCTGTCGCCTATGAGCGCCAAAGAGAATCCACCCAGAAAGTGCATGTAATGGTCAAACCTTATTCCAAGGGGAGTTGCGGCATAAAGCCCCATGTTATGAACTATCAGGGTCAATATAAGAAAAAAAAAGCTTATGTAATCCTGGTGCAGCTTATTGTAAAATTTGTAAAATACGGCAACTATCAGTATTGAGGCTGTAATGTCAAAAATAAACTCAGTATGCTGGGCCTTGTGCCTCATAAAAAGAATTATCAGGATTAAGCTGCCGATAAGAGTTATAATATTCTTAAGCCTATTGTCTTTTGTCTTGGCCGCCATTTCTTGCTTGAATTCAACAAAGTTTATTAATTTATTTGAATTAAGGTTTTTTATGGGCTACAAACAGATACTTGCTTACCTGTACAGCCTTGAAAGCCCGAAAATAAAGCTCGGGCTTGGGAGAGTGCAGCAGCTTCTTGACAGAATTGGGAATCCGGAGAAAAGTCTGAGATTCATCCACGTGGCCGGGACTAATGGAAAAGGGAGCGTTTGCGCCATGCTGCAATCTGTCCTTATGGAATCGGGCTATAAAGTCGGAATGTATACAAGCCCGCACCTGAAGAGATTCAATGAAAGGATAAGGATAGGTGACACATTAATAAGCGATAGGGAGATTGTAGATTATTTTCTGAAGATAAAGCCTTACATTGCGAACCAAAGTTTCTTTGAGATAACGACAGCAATGGCTTTTCTTTATTTTCATGAGAAAAAAGCAGACTTTATTATTTTGGAAGTTGGATTAGGGGGAAGATTAGACGCGACAAATGTCGTGACACCTCTTGTTTCTGTTATCACCAATATAGGACTTGAGCATACGGACCTGTTGGGAAAAGCTGTTGAAAAAATAGCCTTTGAGAAATCTGGAATTATAAAGAAGAATGTTCCAATTGTTACCGGGACAAAAGGAGGGGTATTAAAAATCATCAAGAATATTGCAGACGGAAGGAATGCGCCATTATTTATCTCTAAAAGATACCCAAAAATCGAATTAAAATATCTGAATGGAAGCTTTCAGCAGCTAAATAAAGACATTGCACTAAACACAATCGATACATTAAGAAAATTTCATGAAATAAAAATAAATAAAAATAAAATAATAAGAGGACTTAAAAAAACAAAATGGCCTGCAAGAATGCAGTTTATTTCAAAAAATGTCCTGGTTGACGCCGCTCATAACCCTGATGGGTTCAAAGTCCTTGCAAAAGAATTAAAATTAATCAAGAACAGCAGGAATGCGGAAAATTTTATTTTTGTTATTGGGATACAAAATGATAAAAAAATTGAAACAATGCTAAAAACTATAAATCACTTGATGTCTAAAATAATTTTTACAAAATCCAATAACCCAAAGGCGTCAGAACCAGTAAGATTACTTAGAACTTTCAATAAAATCAATAAAAACAAAGAAATTCAAACAAAAATAATCAATAACCCAAAGAAAGCATTAAAATATGCCAAGAAGATTGCTGGAGAGCGCGATTTGGCTGTTGTTACGGGCTCTATCTACATGGTTGGGGAGGTTATGTAATCCCCCACCACAATCTATTTAAATCACTGTTATTATCAAAACATTGTGAGAAAATGGGGGCTGTTGATGTTGATTTAATTGATGTAAAAGGAATGCCTGATTCACAGCTTTCTGAATTTCTAAAGAAAAATGCCATCTCTCTAAGTATTTTTGAAGCAAGAAGAGTTGTTGAGCTGATTGGCAGAAACCCCACGATAACCGAGCTTTATATTTTTAACACTCAATGGAGCGAGCACAGCTCTTACAAGAGCAGCAGGCCGGTTTTAAAGGCGTTATTGCCGACTCAGGCCCCTAATGTGATATTGGGCCCTGTAGAGGACTCCGGTGTTGTCGAATTAGGATACATCAATGGCGAGAGATACGGAATCGTAGTGAGCCATGAAAGCCATAACCATCCAAGCCAGGTTGTTCCTTATGAGGGCGCTGCGACAGGAGTTGGAGGGATTATTAGAGACGTTTTATGCATGGGGGCAAAAGTGATAGCTACAGCAGACCATTTGAGATTCGGAAATCCAAATGGAAAGAACAGGAACAGGGTCAAATACATTGCAAATGAAGTCGTAAACGGGATTGCTGGCTATGGGGATGCTGTGGGAATACCTAACATTTGCGGCGATACTTATTTTAATGACTCATTCGATGACAATTGCATTGTTAATGTTGTTTGCCTTGGAATTGTGAAGGAAAAAGACATCATACACAGCTATGCCCCTAAAAATGCTGAAGGATACGATATAGTGATTGTAGGAAAAGCAACGGACAATTCCGGATTTGGGGGCGCGGCTTTCGCATCTTTAATATTAGACGAGAAGGACAGGGAAAGCAACAGGGGCGCTGTACAGGTTCCTGACCCTTTCCTCAAGAATGTTATAATCAGGGCAACATATGCTGTTTTTGAAGAGGCAAGAAAAGATAAAATTGAGCTTGGATTCAAGGACATGGGCGCAGGCGGCATAATGTGCAGCACTTCAGAGCTTTGCTCTGACTCTGGCTTTGGCGCGGATATAGAATTGGGCAAAGTGAATGTCTCGATGCAGATTCCCCCTTATATGGTTGCTTGTTCTGAAACCCAGGAAAGGTTTACTTGGGTATGCCCGCAGGATTTCACAAAAAAGCTGCTGAAAATTTATAACGAGGATTTTGAGCTGCCGCAGATAAGCCTGGGCGCGGGCGCTTTTGTTATTGGCAGAGTGACCAAGGAGCAAGATTATATTCTAAGGCACAACGGCCAGATAGTCTGCAGCGTTCCAATAAAGATTGTAACTGAGGGAATAAGGTATGACAGGCAGAAAAAAGCGCCAAGGCGCGAATTCAGGGAACCAAACCTTAAAGAGCCTGCAGACTGCAACAAAGTTTTGCTTTCCATCCTGAAGCACCCAAACGTTGCAAATAAGGCCAAGGCTTACAAGCATTATGATACCTCTGTTATGGGCAACGCAATAATTGAAACAGGCTATGCTGATGCCGGAGTGATGAAATGCACTGACGATTCTTCTTTTGCAGTGGCCCTAAAAGCAGACTGCAATCCAAGATATTGCAGGATAGACCCTTACTGGGGCGCGGTTAACGCGGTGGCAGAGTCAATGAGGAATGTTGCTGCCGTAGGGGCTGTTCCTTCTGCGCTGACAGACTGCCTGAACTATGGAAATCCCGAAAAGCCCGAGGCGTTCTATGATTTTTATGAAGGAGTCAGAGGAATAGCAGACGCTGCAAAAAATTTATGCTATAAGGGCACAAAGCATCCTGTGCCTGTAATTTCCGGGAATGTAAGCTTCTATAACGAACCAACTTCTGGCAAGGCAGTCGACCCTTCTCCTGTTGTTGCCTGCATCGGCGTTTTGAAGGACTACAGCAAGGCAATAACGATGAAGTTCAAAAAAGAAAATTCAACTTTATTCCTGATTGGCGACAGGAAAGATGAGCTGGGCGGCTCGGTTTATTATGGTATTCATGACGAATTGGGCGCTGTCGTTCCAATAATTGATTTTGATAAAGAAAGAAATATGATTTATGTTGTGGTAGATGCAATAAATGCAGGTTTGTTATTGTCATGCCACGACATTTCAGATGGGGGGATGGCAACAGCAATTTCGGAAATGATTTTGGGCGGGGATTCTGATGGCGAAATTGGGGCTGAGATAAGCCTTGACTTTGCCAATCTAAGGGCTGACAAGTCGCTGTTCTCAGAAAGCTCCGGGTTTGTTTTTGAGGCTGAAGATAAAAATCTGGAGAAATTGAGGACATTGTTTAAGTTTTACAAGGTTCCCCTTACCGAAGTGGGCAAGACAAAAGGAGATAAATTAGTGATATCAAAAAACAACAAAAAAATAATCGATTTGCCTATTTCAAGCTTAAGGGAAGCCTGGACGACAGGGTTTGTGGAGGCGCTGGAATGAGATGGTAATCAAAAAAATTATTGTAACAATATTTTTTGTATTTGTTATTTTTGTCAGCAGTTGTGCTTTAAATAATCGATATTACAACGACCCTTTTTATTGCGAAAAAAATTCAGATTGTGTAATAATGCTGGATGCTTGTGGCTCTTATGTAATTAATAAATATAATTATGACGAAAAGAAAGAAGCTGAAAATCTAAGAAAATCTCCTTATGTTGAATGTAATGAATTTATAGAGGAAATAAATCCCAGATGTGAAGATAATAAGTGCGTTGCAGATGAAAACAAACTACAATAAAAATAAAATAAAAACGGGTTCCTTAGCCCGGCAATAATGTCCCAACGACAATAAGCAATTATACCATTCCATTATATAAATGTTTCAAATTAAAAATGACATCAAAAAAACCAAATGTTATGAAAAAAGAAATATCAAATAAATTGGAATTTGGAAAAATATTAAAACCAACACTTTGGAAGGTAATCTTAACCTTAATTATCTTCATTATTTTTGCAATCTATACTCTTTCACAAACTATCTGTATCGTCATAAAATGTGCGAATCCAGATGGTTGCTGTCCCCCTTACAACGCTTATCAGAAATCTTTGTCAGTCTTAAATGTAACTGTGCCAATAATATTTTATCTTTTATTTTCCTATTATCAATATAAACAGCAATCCGTAAGCATAAAATGACCTCCTCTGCGGGCTAAAGCCACGCAGTATCCCGAGTCGGGAAATTCAAGCTAAACCGTGATGCTTAGCTT
>JACQSQ010000097.1 GCA_016211245.1 Candidatus Woesearchaeota archaeon | reverse complement strand
ATATATCAGTAGTATAATTCTAAAAATGACTCACATGAATTTAGATAAATTGATTAAACTTATATGGAAAAAAAGAAGTTATTGGCAAAGGGGAGCAATATTAGGATTTGTTTATGGAATTATTGCAGCTTTTCTTTTTATCCTTTCTTGGAGATTCCCGATTAATCTGCCTGGAGTATTCGATTTTATTCCTTATTTCTTAATTATGCTTACCTATGGGATCTGGTTTGGGTTGGCAGATGGATACAACATTAACGAGACTCTTGCTCTAATTTTAGCAATTTTAATTTATTCTGCAATTGGTGCATTTATCGGTCTTATCCTTTGGAAAATAAAAACCTTGAACTCTTGGTTGGGAAAAATAAAGTCGTATTGGAAAGGGCCACTTATAGGCTTTGTATGGTTTTTGCTAAATTATGTGACTCACTTTCTAATGTTTATGATTGTAGATTTTTTCTCTATTGATAGTTTAACTTCTGGTGGTGTCTTTTATTGGGTTAGATTAATTACAAAAGGAACGATCGGATTTCCAGATATAATTTTTCAAAAAGTTTCTGGCATTTTCAGCTTGCCCGAGAGTCTATTGCTGATTCTTGTGTATGCTCTACTGGGTATATTGGTTTATTACATTTACGCTATCATAAAAAATATAGGCGCTAGTAAAAAAATCGCTTTTATAGTGGTAGTAATCTTATTAGCAGTTGCAACTTCTTATAATACTAAGTTAGACCATGAGGATAGAATGATATGGCCTTCGGATGAGCTTGATAAAAGTTGTAGAAATTATTGTTTAAAGTTAAATTTTAGAAGTTCGTATATGGAATTTAATGACAATGCTAATTTATTCAGATGCAGCTGTTTTACCCAATATGAAAGCCGAAAAGCTGAAGCCTATTTCGATGAAAATTTTGAAAGGAAAGAATTTGTTAGTATAAGTGAGAATCGTAAGTTGTATTCTCATTTCATTATAAGGGGTCAAAGCGCAGGATCTGCTCGAAGTGATATATTAATCCCGGGAGATGAAAATAGTAAATATATGGTTCAAGTTTTCAATATCAATCCAGCAAAGCGAACTACATCACTAAAGATAAATAATCAAACAATTGTGAATCTTGGATTTAATAAAGAAGTAAAGCTAGATGATGGAGCAACTTTTGGATTAATTGGCCTAGCCGAAACAAGAGTTCATTATTACTTCAATACTGAAGAATCAGTTAAAATTGAATATTATATAGGTAAATGATTTACTCATATTCAAATAAATTTTGTATAATCTACAGAGATTATGCGAAGCCACCAACGTAAAGGACTTTCGGTTAAACGCTACCAGCGGCAGCTCAAAAACTTCTTGCCTAACAATGTTATGGCGAACTTTATGCTTATTTTCCTATATAAATTTTCATAACCTTTAAATAATTCTTTCTAAAACTTTCACTTAATGGACGAATCCACAAAACAAGACTTCATTAAAGCCGGCAGAATCTCTGCTGAAGTTTTAGAATATGGAAAATCTCTGATTAAGAAAGGAAATTCATTATTGGAAGCGACTGAATTGATTGAAAAAAAGATTTTTGAGTTAGGCGGAAAGCCTGCTTTTCCAGTTCAGATTTCATGCGACGATATTGCCGCTCATTTCTGCGCGGTGGAAGATGATGCAACGATTTTAGAAAATCAAGTCGTTTGTCTGGATTTGGGGGTTCATGTAAACGGCGCAATCGGCGACACCGCTTATACAATTGATTTGTCTGGCAAATATTCTGATTTAGTTAAAGCGGCGCAAAAAGCTTTGGAAGAAGCATTAAAGATTGTTGCTGTTGGAACTGAACTGAGGGAAATTGGAAAAACAATTCAAGATACAGTCAAAAGTTACGGTTTTAATCCGGTAAGAAATTTATCAGGCCACGGTTTGGGATTGTACGACATCCACACAAGCCCGACACTGCCAAATTTTGACAATGGCGACAAAACAAAATTGACTAAAGATATGACTTTTGCCATAGAGCCGTTTGCCACAACAGGCTCTGGAGTTGTCGGAGAAAAGGGCCATTCAACTGTATTTATGGTCGAGCATCCAAAGCCGGTGAGAAGCCCGATAACAAGGGAAGTTTTAAAGGAAATTGCATCTTATGATGGATTGCCGTTTGCAGAAAGATGGCTTCAGAGAAAATTCGGGGCTAAATCAACTTTTGCATTAAGAGAACTGAACCAGTTTGGAATAATCCACCAATTTCCTCCTTTGGTCGAAACCAGCAAGGGAATTGTTGCTCAGGCAGAGCATTCTATTCTGATTGATGAGGATGGGGAAGTGGTTGTGTCGACCAAAATTTAATTTTTCTAGCTAAAATCACCTATGTTGGTGTGCCATGGCTATCTCTGCTTCATGGGGCATATGTATTAATGGAGAAGAAACTGCTGGAAGGTTTCTTCTGTCTATCATAAGCAATTGAGCCAATTCGCCAATATCAGACACCCTGATACCCCATTCTTCCAGTTGTTTGATGCAGGAATCTGCACCGAATATAAAATACTGGGGAGCACTCGGACGTTTTGGTGTAAGAAGTATGTGATATTCTGCAAAAGTATTTGTGAAATTTTCTGCATCCAGGTAATAAATCAATTTAAGCGCACTGCCTGAATAAATTATCTGCACAGCGCCTGGATATGAAAGTCTTGATACAAGTTCAGGCCCTTCAAAATTGTAACATGCTCCATCAGGCACCGCTCCTTTTTGATATATGCGATGTCTTTGATCAGTCACTTCAAAAGGCGTATGCAACTGAAGCAGCAAAAAGCGCGGCTTATCCCTGATTGTTCTTAAAAAAGGAATTGTATCGTCCTCCTTAAAGCGCCCGGCGAGTTGAGGAATAGAACCATAGTCAACTCTTACAGCCTCATCAATCACACTAATGTGTCTTCCCTGACGCTCTATCTCATCAATAAGGCACTACCAACTTGATAAGGAAAGTCATTACTTAAAAATTTTTCCATTCCGAACTTTGGCAAGCCAAAAAAATCCAGAAAAACGAAAGATTTGCCTAAAATTGATGAAAAATCTCATCTAGCTACAAGACCATTAAATGAAATTCTGGCTGCGCTGGTAGCAATAAGATGTGCCAAGTTCAAAGGGGATGCTGGATTAATAGCAAAGAATTTGAATATATCTGACAGAATTTTGATGGAGGCTATGAATCATTGGAGCTTTCATTATATTTTAGAGCAGATTGATTAATTTATATAACTTAAAAACAACAGTAGAAAACTTTAAATAAAAGTCAGCAGAATATGCTATTTATGAGGGGTAGGCATGTCTAGTATCCAATTAACCAGTTCACATAGGCCTTTTAATCTGAGAAAATATGGTTCTGCAAAAGTATTAGATCCAGTGTATTCAGAAATTGAGCGTGTTGCTACGACTAATGCAACTGTTCTGCTTCGTGGGGAATCTGGCACTGGCAAGGAATTGTTTGCCAAAGCAATTCACACATTAAGCCATAGGAGTGAAAATAGATTTACCGGGATAAACTGCGCAGGTATACCTCGAGAACTTCTTGAAAGCGAGCTTTTTGGATATAAACGAGGTGCATTTACTGGTGCCAATAGGGATAAACCAGGGCAGATGGTGTATGCAAATAAAGGCACTTTCTTCTTGGATGAAATCGGGGAAATGGATGTTTATCTTCAAGCCAAACTTTTGAGAGTGTTGGAAGAAAGGGAAGTAATCGTTCTAGGGTTTAATGAGCATGTTCCAATAGATATAAGATTAATCGCTTCGACAAACAGAAATTTAGAAGAGATGATTAGAGCAGGATTATTTAGGGAGGATTTATTCTATAGATTAAATGTTATGCCGATAACTATTCCGCCTTTGCGCGATAGGAAAGCGGATATTCCAGAATTAGTGAGAGATTTCATAACTGCATTTTATAGGCAATATAAACTTGCAATTCATTTGGATGAAGAAGCTACGATTCCACTAATGGGGTATCATTGGCCCGGTAATGTAAGACAACTTCGAAACGTGATAGAGCGAGCTGTGATAACGTATGGGCAAAATGGGAATGCTCAGGACAGCGACAAACCGCTGCTTGTTCATGATATGACCCGTGAAGAGGTTGAAGTATTGCTGAAGAAGGAACCAAACGGGCATGCTCCTCCAATTCAACCGTCATTAGAAATGATAGGGAATACTCCCCAAGGCAACAGGGTAATGGCATTACTTTCAGTTATTGCAAACAGATTAGGGAATGTTGATGCACCTACAGTTAATGGAGGTGCGCCTCCACCTATAAGGTATGAGCTGGAAGAAATGTATGATCGCATGGTTACCGGAAGAGAATCTTTCTGGAAGGTTGTTTGGGACCCATATATGGCCAGAAATCTTACAAAGTCAGATGTTCGACAATTGATTGACAAAGGGCTAGAATACACAAAAGGGAACTATACCTTATTAACTAGCTACTTTGGTATGGAACGTAGAGAATATAAAAGATTTGTTAATTTTCTAAGAAAACATGAGCTAACATTACCTTTTAGAGAGTACAGAATACTGGATACTCCAGCATCTCTAAAGGCTTTAACAGAATAAATTTATGTGCGTGATAAAAGAGATTGAAAGAAAAAGCATTGAAGAATTACGACTTTAATCTGCTTAAAACTTCTTCAAATCCCATCATCTCTTCCTTTCCTGTATCCATATCCCTCAACTTTAACTTTCCTTCTTACAATTCTTCCAAACCATAAAGTATAAATATAAGTTATACTTAGTAATACTCATGGTTATACTGAAAATGAAGATGAAAGTCGGCCCCAAAGGGCAGGTAGTGATACCAAAAGAGATAAGAGAAAGGGAAAATATAATGCCCGACGACGAACTTTTTATAGAGCTAAGCGACAGGGGAATTTTGATAGAGAAACCGAAAATGGATATTGTTGCAGACTTCAAAAGAATTGCTGAAAGCGGCAAACCCGTCGGAAAAATCGATCCCCACCTATATGAGGAAGAATTGGAGGAAAGGTGGAAAAAATCACTGAGGCGTACTTAGACACTTCAGTTTTTGTGGTGTCGGCTCTTGATACAGGGGTCAATGGGGAAAAATCTAGAAATATTATTGATGCAATACAAAAAAATTCATTTGAAGGCTATACCTCTGCATTAACATTTGACGAATTGGCCTTTGCAGTAAGAAAATTAAGAAGCTTTGAGAATTCCATCATAGCCGGCGATGATTTCCTGAATATGGGGCATTTGAATTTTATCGAGATAGCATATGAAACAGTTAAATTGGCGCAGGATCTAATCAAAAAATATAGATTAAGGCCAAGAGATGCCATACATGCTGCCTGCGCCATGCATAAAGATATAAAAATTATAGTGTCAGACGATGCTGATTTTGATTCTGTGAAAGAATTAGAAAGAAAAAGCATTAAGGATTTTAAAATTTGATTATAATTTTATCTTTTCAATAATTTCCTCAAACCCCATCATCTCTTCCTTCCCACTCTTCATATCCCTCAATTTTAATTTGTTTTCCTGCAGCTCCTTTTTGCCGACAAACAAAACAAAAGGTATTCCCAAAGAATTGGTGTATTCAAGATTCTTGCTTGGGCCTCTGTCAGACGAATCTATATCTGTATTAATTCCTGCATCCCTTAATTGCTGGGCTATCTTCATGCTTTCATTAAGCGTTTTTATTGGGATAACATAGACTTTAGTATTTGTCTTTATCGATATCTTTTCTTTCTCCATTAAAGCGTCGTAAATCCTGTCTACTCCAAAGCTTATCCCAACAGCAGGATAGCTTCCCTTGCCCAAGAAAGCGCCAATCATGTTGTCATATCTGCCTCCGCCTGCAGCAGAGCTTTTGACTTTGCTGTTTTTCAGGATTGCTTCAAAAACAGTTCCTGTGTAGTAAGCCAAGCCCCTTGCCAGGGAAACATCAAAATCAGCTTCAAGATTTACATTTTTAAGGTAGGAAAGCATTTCTTCAATTTCTTTTAATCCTTCGGAATTTTTCAGGAATTTTTTCAGTTGTGATATTTTTTCGTCATTGCTTCCCTTGATGCTTATCAGGCTCAGTATGGTGCCCGTTTTCTTGTCGTCGATTCTTTGCTCTCTTAACTCAGTTTTCACAACATCCATGCCAAACTTTTCCAGCTTGTCAATAGACAAAATAACTGCTTCCTGCTTTTCTTTTTCAATACCACAATAGTCTAGAATGTCGTTCAACAATTTTCTGCTGTTTACTTTGATAGCAACTTCCAGATTTAATTTGCAGAAAGCCATGTAAGCCAATGAAACAATCTCTGCATCAGTTGCCATTGACGAAGAGCCGATTACGTCGACATCGCACTGCAAAAACTGCCTGTACCTTGCAGAAGCCACTGGACCGTCCCTGAAGACTTCACCTATTTGATAGCGCTTGAATGGCATTTTTATATTAGGGTTCATTGCAATGTACCTGCACATTGGAACTGTCAGATCATACCTTAATCCTAGATCCCTATTTCCCTGGTCCTTAAGCCTGAAAGTTTCTTTCAGTATTTCTGAGCCGCCGGCGTATTTTGACGCCAGAACCTCATACCTTTCAAAGACGGGGGTTTCCAAGGGAGCATACCCAAATAACTCAAAGACTTCCTTTAGAGTGCTGACTATCCTGTCCCTTAATATCTTCTCTTCAGGCGAAAAATCCTGAGTTCCTTTTGGAAGCTGTAGTTCCATATTAGTTTCTATTTTTATTTTGGTTTAAATAGTTTTGCTTAGTCTAATTTGGATTGACTTGTTGTGAGCACCCAGTCCCTCTATTTTGCTTAATTTCAATGCTGCGGCTGCCAATTTTCTTGCACCTTTAGGGCTAATTCTCTGATAAGTTTGCAATTTAACAAAATCTCTTACACTTAATCCGCTTGTAAACCTTGCTCCCCCATTTGTAGGCAAAACGTGATTGGTACCACTACAATAGTCACCAAATGCTTCTGCTGAATATTTGCCTAAGAACAATGAGCCATAATTAGCAAGCTTATCCAAATACTTTTCAGGATTTTTTATTTGCAATTCCAAGTGTTCAGGAGCTAGATTATTAGCTATTGGAATAGCATCATTAATCTTCCTGATAAAAATTATTTTAAGATTTTTAATTGATTGTTGCACGATCCTTTTTGTAGGTAAATCTACCATCAATTTCTTAATTTCACTTTTTACTTTTTTTATTAGCAATTTTGAATTAGTTACCAAAAATGCTTTGGCATTAGCATCGTGCTCAAGCTGTGCCAATAAGTCAATTGCAATAAGGCTATAGTCAGCTTTTTCATCCGCTATAATCATAACTTCACTAGGACCTGCCAAAAAGTCAATTCCACAATCCCCATAAACTGCTTTTTTAGCGGCGGTAACATAAACATTTCCGGGACCAACTATTTTATCAACTTTAGGAATTTGTTTTGTACCATACGCCATTGCTGCTATTGCCTGCACACCGCCAATTTTGAAAATTTTATCTGCTCCTGCAATATCAGCAGCAACAATTGTTTCT
>JACQSQ010000091.1 GCA_016211245.1 Candidatus Woesearchaeota archaeon | reverse complement strand
CTCTTCATACTGCGTAAAGCAGTACTACTCCATGGGTTCCTCATCAGCTACTGAGGCAGTCATTAAGTTGAATACGCGCCGGCGAGGATTCGAACCCCGGGCCTAAAGGTAATTCCATCGGTTAGCGTAAAACGCTTATCGTTAGGAACCTTTCGCTCTATTTGCACGAAGCATAGCGAGTGCTCGCTAGCCTCTCCAAGCTGAGCTACCGGCGCATTATAGAAATAGAAAATTTAGGCTTTTAAAAAACTTGTCCTATAAATGTCAATAGGGTTAGTGACCCTTCCAATGTATCATTCTTGTTTCAAAATAAACTATTATTTTATTTATGGAGTAACCAATTAATCCTATCAAGAATATGCCGGATATTACAGAAGCTGTATCAAATATTATGCTTGCGTCATAAATAAGCCGACCAAGACCGTATTTAGTGCCTATAAGCATTTCCGCTACTATTATGACTATCATATTCCATGCTATTCCTGTCCTTAGGCCGACAAATATAAATGGTAATGCTTCAAAAAATGTTATTTTTCTTAATATCTGCCAAAAGCTTGCATGCTTTGTCATTGCCATTACCTTTCGGCTGTTTTTTGCATTATTGACACCATGAATAGTATTTATAAAAACCACCAAGCCGCCGCCCCAAGCGCCCATTGCAATTTTTGCGCCATCACCAAATCCTAGGAAAATAAGAAAAATGGGATACATCGCAGATGCAGGTACGCATCTAAAAAATTCAATAATCCATTCAAAAAATCCATACAGTTTTTTTTGAATCCCAAAAAAAATGCCTAGTGGGATCGCAATAATAATTCCAATAGAAAAACTTACAATTGTTCTGTATAACGTAAAGCTCGTATGCTTAAATCCCGAATCTGATAATAATATTGTTTTAAGTGAATTAAAAACCTCACCAGGTGACGGAAGCAAAACTTTTGCTATACTACCATATTCGGCAATTGCCCACCAGATAACTATGGCAATAGATACCGAAGCAAAATGTATTTTTCTCATTTAATTCCTCATTTTCCATATTAAATTCTTTCGAAATTTCACAAAAGAAGAGGAGAGGAGCAGGTCTTCTGTCCTTGGCCTTTTGAAATTTATGCTTACCGTTTCCTTTATACCTAATGTTTTCCCGTCAATAATCAATAATTTGCTTCCCAATTGAATCGCTTCTGAAATATCATGCGTGACAAAAATAATGGCTATTCCCATCTCACACCATATTTCCTGGATTTTGATTCGAATGTAAGCCCTGCCCTCCATATCTATTGCTGAAAATGGCTCATCCATAAGAATAATTTTTGGGCATGATATGACTTCTCTGAGTATGGCAACAAGTTGCTGCTCCCCTCCGCTGCTTTGATAGGGGTATTTGTCTAATGGTAACCTAACATTAAGCCGCTTTAGAAATTTTTTGACTTCATTCTCTATCTTGAGCTTTGAAACTCCTTTTATTTCAAGAGGAAATCCTATATTTTCAAGATTTGTTCTCCAAGGCAACAGGGAATCCCTGTAATTTTGAAACGCATATCCAATGATTTGCTCTTTTGAAGGTCTTCCCTCAATCAATATTTTTCCTTTGTCCGGCTTGATAATGCCTGCAATGATGTTAAGCAGAGTAGATTTTCCGCTTCCATTGGGTCCGAACACTGTTATAAAATCTCCTTTGTCCACACTTAGATTAACATCTTTTAAAATGAATCTTCCATTATATGATTTGCTAACCCCTGAAAGCACAACAGAATCCATCTTCAGGAGCCAACAAAATACGAAGAATTGCCAAACATATCATTGACATTCACTTTTTTTTCAAGCAGCTTATTTTCAAAAAACCAGTCTGCGTTTTTTTGAATAGCATTTCGGTCTTCTTCCCCAAATTTGTTGAACACCGGCAATACAACTTTTTGGGCGTACTGTTCTGATACTGGAGTGTATTTGGCAAGAAACTTCTTCGATTCCGATGGATTTTTCCTTATGAAGTCTACTGCATCATTCATTGCAAGAATGTATGCCTGTGCCGCTTCTGGATTTTGCTCAATAAATTTTTTTGACAATGGCGTAGCTACAGAAGGGAATGGGTTTTGTATATAGATAACACGAGGATTTTTTACCAATATTTTGCCGATGCCCTTGCTTTCTGCAATTGTGGTGAACGGTTCAACTGTAGATAAGGCGTCATATTGCCCGGCTTGCAACCCCTGCAACTGCATATTTGGGGCAATCTGTATAATCTCAATATCTTTCTCAGGATCTAGCCCTGCACCCCTCATAATACCTTTTAAAAAGAGCACTTGAACGAGTCCAGTGTACACGCCTACTTTCTTGCCCTTCATGTCTTCAATTGAATAAATTTTTGAATCATTTCGGACTATAATCGATGCTACGTAGTTATTTTCTGTTTCGTCTCCAGAATTAAAAATTTTTATTGAGCTAGGGTATCTTGCTTCAGCTACAAAAAGTATAGGGTAAGCTAGAACGCCAGCGCCATCGAGATTGCCTGACACTAAAGCTTCTACAATATGGTTAGGATTTTCAGCTTCAATCGCATTTAGTTGCAAATTGTATTTTTCGAAATAACCATTCTCAAGAGCTACAAACAAAGGAAGGTTCACCACAACGGGCAGGTAGCCAACTTTCATGGTCATCTGCTCCTGCAGGACTAATCCTGTTGGTTCTTGCAGTGAATAGAGTACGGATGCCACCCCTATTGCAAATAATAGTATAAATCCTAATAAAAATTTATAACCTATTTTCATTTTGACCCACCCATTGATAGTATCACAATTACCAATTTAAAATTTAGTTGTTGTCTTATACCACAACACTTATAAAGAAAGATAGATTACCAATGAAAATGTTGGAAGAAAACCTATCCAAACTAGGATTCAGCCCGTCTGAAATTAAAATCTATTTGCATCTAGCGAAGAATGGAAGCAGCTATCCAAATAGGATTAGTGCAGATACAAAATTAAACAGAACTAATGTTTATGAAGCATTGTATAGATTAGTGTCAAAGGGTGTCACATCTTTCATTATAAAAAACAAGGTAAAGTGGTTTGAAGCAAAAAATCCAGACTCCTTGCTATCATTAATTAAAGAGAAAGAAGATGAGTTCAAAACCACTAAAACAAGTATATTGGAAGAAATAAAGAGATTAAATTTAATTAAATCGGATAAAAAGCCGCTTGAAGCAACTATTTTCTCCGATAAAAAAGGATTAAGAATGATTTTTGAAGATATTTTGGAAACCAGAAAGCCTATTTCTTTAATAGCCGCCCAGCTGCAATTCAAGGATTACTTTGGGCCTTATTTTGAATTATGGCATAAGGAAAGGATTGAAAGAAATATTTTACAAAGGAGTATTTTTCCTTTAAAAGTTAAAGATAAACTGGAAAATAGGAAATTCTTAGAATACAGGTTTGTTGACAATAAATTTACGAATCCCACTACAACTATCATTTATGGGGATAACTGCGTATTTATTCAATGGTCAGATGAGCCGATTGCAATAAAAATAAACAATAAAGAAATATCAAAATCGCATCTTAACTACTTTAATATTTTATGGAACTCCTAATTACATATGCTTCAGCGCTTTTTCCATAACCGGCAATACTTTCTCAGCTTCGTCCTTGAACATCCTTCCAAGCTTTGCAAATGACCATTCGCCGTCCTGGTTCATGTTTTCCCTTGAAATCTGCAGTTTCTTTTCGCCGTCATTGTAGGAGAAAACGCCAACGGTAATTCTTGATGTTTCAAACTGAATTACTTCTGAAAATATTTCCTTGTCTAAGCTCTTATCAAATTTTCCGAATGCCATTATTGCTTCACCAATCTACAGAAAGATAGTATATGTTTTAAATGTTTTTAATCTGATGATATGATCACTTTACATGCTTCTTCAGCAAATCCATTATCTTCTTCCCTTCAACCTTGCCCCTGTGCCTTGGCATCAACAACCCCATGTAAGCCCCTATATTGAGGTTAGGTTTTTCCTTCATTAGCTTTTTAATTTCATTTTCAAGTTCCTTATCGGAAATTGCTTCAAATTGGCTTAAATCAATTTTCTCATTTTTTATTTTTTTTACTAATAGTTCAATAACCGCCTCTTTGGTTATTTTTCCCTCGTCAAGATAGGATAAAACTTCTGTATAATTCTCATCTTTTAGTTTTGACGGATCCAAATCAAACCTTGCCTTTATTTCTTTTGGCATGCTGACCAAAGTGTTTGCAATGATTAACGGGTCTATTTTTTTGAATTTATTAACGTATGACTCAAATCTTAAATCATCTATCAGTTCTTTTGCAAACTGGCGCGGCAATTTGTATTTTTTCTCGAAATCTCCTATTTTATGCGCTATCAGTTTAGGCAATTGTTTCTTGAGCTTGTTTATATAAGGTTGCCCTATCCTGACTGGCAAAACGTCCGTCTCTGGGTAAAGACGCGCAGCTCCGGGCAGCGGCCTCAAAAAAGATGTTGTGAAATCCGGCTCTGCCTTCCTGACTTCCTTGTTCAATTTTTTTCCTTGATTTAGGGCTTCCAATTGCCTTCTTACCTCATATTCAATGACTTTAGGAATGCTTTTCAAGTCCTGGAAGCCTTTCACTTCTGTCCTTGCGCCTTCCTTAATTGAAATGTTGACATCCTGCCGTATTGTTCCAAGACCCCTCTTTACTCCCTCAACGCTTCTTAGAACCATCCCCAGATGCGATGCGGCTTCCTTCGCATGCTCCGGGCTTTTTATCTCTGTGCCTGTGGCGATTTCTATCAATGGTATTCCCAATCTGTCCAGCCTGTACCTTACAAAACCATTGCCTTCCTCTATTTTTTGGCATGCTTCCTCTTCAATGCAGATTGTTGGGATAGAGATTTTGCCTAAAGAAGAGTCAATGCGGCCGTCCATGGCAATCAAAGCAGTTCTCTGGAATCCTGAAACATTTGAGCCGTCGATGACCGTTTTTCTCATGACCTGGATTTCATCGACAATTTTTGTATTTAACAGCAGGGCTACTTTCAAGGCTATTTCAAGAGCCTGCTTGTTCAATTCGTGCGGTGGCTCTTCATCTGTTTCCACTATGCATACGTCTTCAGAATTGCCCTCATAAATTATTTTTTTATTTTTCAGCATTTCAAATTCTGCCGCAATGTCAATTTCTCCAGTTTCGCCGGCAACTGCCCTCAGTTTTCGTTCTATCCTTACATTTGCCTCTTTGTCTGAATTCAGAGTAGGGCAATCGCAGAAAAGCTTTTTGCCAGAAATTTGTTGATGAATCTCTAAGCCACACTTAAATCCCAATTCTTGATAGTTTATTTCCATTTTCATTTATTATTCAGCAAGTTTTTTATCTTATAGATTATCTTTTCTGCCATTTCAAGCGCAAGTTGTGCGTCTGAATCCCCACAATTCTCGCCATAATATTTTATTCCATTCCTTATCTTTCTGAATCTGTCAAGTTCCATTATATCGCTTTCGCCAAATCCTTCTTTGCCAAGTAAACTATAGATGCTTCATGAGAAAATGACTTAAAACCATCAAGGTATAACAAGGAATCTGCGGCTTCCCTCATTGATTCATAAGCATTTTCCAATATATATTTAGATATTTTTAATTTTGAAATATTCTTGGCAAATTCGAGCCTGTCCATGCTTTCCCTAAAAGCAGCTTTTGACAAGTTGATGTCGGGCTTTTGTACCTTTACATCCCCTTTCCTTATAAAATACTCGAATTCCTTTACCATGAACCCTCTAAAACTATTCCGTTTGCCAAATTCAATCTAAATTCTTTGCTTACGTCATTTAAATCTATTTCATGTATGCTAATGTTCCTGCCTAAAGATTTTTCATATTGCCTTGCATCAAAATCAACTTTTTTCTTAGTTATTACAGCTATATCAACATCGGATTTTTCTATGTCATCGCCTCTTGAAAAGCTTCCAAATAGTATGATTGATTGAGGATGGTTATAAATCTTAACTAAATGCTCGACAATTCCTGATTCGAATACAATTGCAAGATTATAAATGCGCTTTTTTCTAATGAATTTGATGCTTTCTCTGTTCGCCTGCACTTGGGTTATAAATCCGCTTTTGATTTTAATTATAAAATTTTCCTTTGCCAAATCATCTGTTACTGATATGATAGTAGGCATTGAAAGCTTCAATAACCTAGATAATCCTCTTAAATGAGTTTCTTTGGACGGATTCCTGAAAAAGAACTCCGATACCTTTTCTCTGGTAGATTTTTCTATCATTTGATAGATAAAAATATCAATTGGTATATAAAACTATCGGAAACCTAAGATTTTATTTTCTTTCCCAAACAGCAACATTATTTTTTGCGACTTTTTTGATTCTGTGTAGCGGAATATTTGTTTCGTCAACATTGTCTAAAACCATAAACTATCCGTCAAGCCTTTTTATCTTAGTATAAGGAATAGAAATTAGTTTGTTTAAAATTCTATCGAAATAATAGATCTTGTACTCTTCCGGTTTTTCCCTTTTGTCCCATTTGATTTTGTTTATGAGGTGGCGGATGGGGAGCATAAACAATGATGTTTAAGGTAATGTATTATATGTTTTTATAAAAGAATAGCAAGATTTATATATAAGTTATCATTATAATGATAATATGTTAGCTTTAATAAACCCTTATGTAGCAAAGATTGTAATATCAGCAAAGGATGGGGATTCAATTAGGCAAATCTCCAAAAAAATAAATGGGTCATACGGATGGACCTACAGATGGATATTGGAATTGGAGCAGATTGGAGTTATAAAAAGAAAAAAACAAGAAATTTGCATGGACAGAAGCAGCAAATTCTACAAAGAAATAACCAGATTAATAAAAGCCTCATTAAGGGATAACTTAAGCTTAAGCGATGCCTATTTATTGCCAAATTTAGCATCGTTAGAGTATATTTTTACTGAAACAGATGCTGTCTTTATATGGACAAAAGGCGGCTACAACATCGGAAGAAGCAAAGATTCATATCCAATATTTATAGAAGTTTTGGAAAGTGACCAAAATTTATGGGAAGAATTTTTCTCCAAATGGAACATAAGATACACATTTAAGAATGAAAGAAAAAAAGAAATTTACTTTGTGATTTCATTAAGCAAGAGCATTGAAAAAGAGTATTGTGAGGGAAATCCAGTCTTGCCTTTAGCTAAAACTGTCGAATGGGCTAAAAGATACAGCTTTAATTTCCAGCCGGCATTGGAAATGTTGGATGAAATGTATGATTTAAACATTGAACTTAATTACGCTGAAACATGATGAAGACATTCATAGAAAGGGAAAATGAAATATTTGACATTCTAGAGAGTTTCAACAAAGCCGAACTTGAGTATGTTTTAATTGGAGGCTATGCAGTCTCAGCTTATATGCGCAGATTTTCAGTAGATGCAGATATTTGTATAAACAAAAAAGACCTGCACTCTTTTCAAAATATACTAAAGGGAAAACATTTTGAATTCGTTAAGCGAAGAATTTTAGAAGATACATATAAAGGCGAATTTGAATGCTATGTTAAAAAGACTAAACTGCCGGTAACAGTTGATCTGATGATTGGGAGCGTTGCAAGCAGCCAGACGAATGGCTCTGTAAGCTTTACCCAGCTATTCAATAATTCAATCACTAAAAAGGTTACTGGAATAGAGGAAGAAATCAATGTAAGAATTCCCGTTAAAGAAGTGCTTATTGCCCTGAAGCTGCATGCGGCAAGAATGACAGATGCAAGGGACATTGTTGCCTTATGCCACGATATAGATTTTGAGTTTGTTAAAAAATTTGTGCAGACTGGAAGCGCTAAGAATATGCAGGAGAATTTGAATAGGCTGCTTTCATATTTCAAAAGCGACAATTTCAGAGACGCCTTTAAGGGAGTTTTCTCAATTGAAAGGCTTCCAAGAGATAATATTGATAATGCGATTAAATTGGCTGAGAGGCTGAAGAGGGAAGTTAAAGAGTAGTTTTTTAATTAATATATTATCCATCCATTGTGGACTACATTAAACAAAATTAGTAGATTGTGGACAAGTAAATTATTGGTGTTATTGGTTAAGATTGTTATTCTCTAACTTGTACTGTGCCCGTATGAGAACGCATATTATCTTCTCCGTAAAGTTCCTTTAATCTATCGATCAATTTTTGGTTAGCATGCTCTTCCAAAAACGTAAGAAGAGTTAGCCTTACACCTTCAATTATAGAAACTTCATTTCTTACCCAAGTGGCACCGACTAAATATTGGTTATTTGCATCGATTATAGGAATATCAAAAACACTAAAATGGTATCCTGGCTCTTTTGTTGATTCTGGAATTGATGTATACAATCTGCATCCGCTTAAACTTTCGCAAATTTCTTCCAAAGGAGACATTAGAGCACGGACTTTCTTAGTATTTCCATCTCTCTGTTGCTCTATTCTCTGCTCGAATTTTATATGGCGATAAGTTGAATTCATTTTCTTATTAACTCAAAATTCTCGTATCTTCGCCCAATCTTGGTATTGAATATTTTACACCGCGAACGGAGAAATAACCTCCACCTCTAAACTCGGGAAAAATCAACATATCAATTTTTCCGCCTTCTTTTGGCTCATCAAATGGCGCAATATTCAAGTTATTATAAACAATGTATATCAAGTCGTTTCTTCCTATGTCTTCAGGTGTTAGGTTGCATCCAAGCAATGCGTCTATCTTTGTTTCTCTTTCAACCTCTTCAACAAGATCGACTAAATGAAGCTCTCTAGAACCTTCAAACCATTTGCGGTCGGGAAAATCAACATGTCTTGTATCGCCACCGTGAAATTCAAGCGCAGTTATTCTATCTTCATCAAGGATTTGTCCGTGGATTTTTCTGTTGTACCAATCAGGAAATTCTGCAGCAACTCTTAATCGCACATTTCTTAATAGAGTTATAGGGTGTTTTGCTCCTTCTGTTGGAGAATAAACATTTTTAGTATATCTATTTACAACTGGAATTCTGCAGTTTAGCATTTGGATTGTAGAGTTTGGCATTTTACATCTAGAATATTAAAAACACCATTTAAGCATTCTTTGCCATGTAGTGGTAATTTCATTAACAGGTAGTTTAGTGTATTCAGCAAGCAGCCAATCTACTGCCGCTTTATAATCTTTGCTCGTCTGCAAAAGTTCTCTAGGGACGTCAGCTTTGCTCCAAACAGTAGAATTTTTTATTTTAGCATCTTTGACTACGAATTCCACATCCGGAAAGGATGGTTGGCTTAGTCCAGTTATTCCAAAATAGAACAATTTGATAGGATCTCTCAAATCAATTCTTTCCTGCGAGCCTGCAAGAGCAATTCCTGACTGCACACCTTCACCAGAATATATTACGATGCCTTTATTTGATATATCAGAAAAATATATTACTTTGCAGACGATATCTAATCTTGGATTCCTTTTTAGGTCGTTAGGATTTATTCTTACTTGGTCAAATTTTATGCCGCTATGGACGATAGGGTTTGTACTATACTCCCTTTTAAAATTGTATGGAAGATCAAAATAAGCTCTACATCTGCTCCTGATCCTGTGACCAACTCCATTCTGCTCAGATTTTCTGATAAAGTATTCCAAAGGAGATTCGATTTTTCGTTGCGATTTTTCTTTTGCCATCTCATTTCCATCTTGTAATCTCGCTTGCGTATACATTTCCAATCATTTCCCTTTGTATATCCGCAAGCTTATTTGTTCTGGCCATGATATTCATGAGTTTTACAGTTGTTGCTGCAGGTGACATATCACCGATTGGCACTGCGCCTGCTCTTATTGCGCCTTTTCCGCCTGCATATTCACTTCCGCCCAAAGAAATTCCGCTTCCTGCGCATTGTGATGAAATGAAAATAGGAAATCCTTCCTTAGATTTTTGCTCAATCAAAGGGTAATACCATCTTGGGAGATTCCCAGGACCATAGGATCTGATTACTAACGCCTTGCATTCAGACTCTGTAATGGCTGCTTCGACAACTTTTGGACTCAAGCCTGGAGCGAGAACTATTTCAAGAACACTTGTTGCAAATTCAGGATTGTATACTAAATCATTTGGAGTATAAGTGCCTCTTAGCACAGCACGAGGATCAAGCTCAACACCATGCGCACCTAAGTGACCAATAAGTCCATATATTGGTGAATTAAAACCATCCAGCCATGAATCATGTTTTTTATTAACTCTTGTACCCTTATATATTTCCCCATTAAACAAAACTGCAACCTCAGCTAATCTTGATTTAGCCAATGCTAATGCCCCAGTAAGATTAGTGATTACATCAGTGCCATCACGCTCCAAAATTATTTGTGCCCCAGTAAAAATAATTGGGATGTAGGGATTTCTTATCGCGAATGCCATTGCCGCAGCCGAATATTCCATTGTGTCTGTACCATGCGCAACAACCACACCATCAAATTCTTCATAATGCTTATTTACTAGATGTGCCAAATTCTGCCAGACTTTAATGTTGATTTCAGTGCTGTCAATATGGGAAACCTTGTATCCAAGTATGTTGTAGCGCTCTTTTATGTTGCATATGTAATCGCATTTTATCAGCAATTCCTCGAGAGTCAATTGTGGAACTAATTCTTTCTCTCCTGTATCTGGGTTGACAACGTATTTCATGCCCAAAGTCCCACCAGTATACAAAACCAGAATTCTAGGCTTCTTCTCCTTGCCCATCCAATCTACTACAATTGTTGGTTCGGGTATTTGTTCATCAATAAATTTGCGATAAACTTCATTGGACTCTACTGAAGAGTCCAAAGATTTCACAAATGGAGCGCTTACAGGTTTTGCGTTAAAAGGTATTGTGTCTTCTTGTGCCATTTTGCTTTTTGGATTTATATTCTTATATTAATATATAATTGTTTAAAATATTCTTATTGGAATATTAATTTATTTTATTCTGTAAGGATCGTAACCATGTTCTTTTAGCCAAGTTAGATACTGATTAACAAATTTTGATCTCGTAGTAAAACTTGGTTTTCGGGTTCCTTTTTCAAAACTTGAAATGGCGGCTTGAGAAACTCCCAGCAATTTTGCTAAATCAGTTTGAGTTAATCGCTCTTGTTGTCTAATTACTCTTGCTTGCAGTCCATCAAAAATTGGATTTTGATATGATGATTGTGTAACATCTCTAATTTCAGTCTGTGCACCGGTGGAGTCTAAATGACTAGAGTTAATTGCAGTCGGTGGCCATTCTATCAGATTAACTAACTTAACTTCCAATCCACCATTTTCAAAAGCCGTTTTTAATTCGGTAATAGGTTCGCTTGTTAGCGCAAAAAATGGTGGCTTGAATCCTCTTCCTTCATATTCTCCTCTCCCAATGTATACTCTTACCATTTTTGCCAATTTTTCTGCTCTATCAATTTTAGCACTGTACCCGAGAATATTCCCTTTAGTTCTATCCTCACAAAGTATAATTGTTCTATATCTATCTATTTCATCGAATACAGTTAATTTTAATCGTTCGTCGTAAGTGCCACCGCCCCAATAAGGTAAATTTATCCAATCGGGATCATCTCTAGGAAGGTCTCTTCTCCTTTCTCCGTTTCGGAAATAAAATTCCCTTATAAGTGGAAATTTAACATCTAAAAGCAAGTGCGTTACATTCAAATATTGCCCATATTCTCTGGCGATATTTCTTTCAATTTGGGAAAATGATTCAGAAGAGTCTATTCTGTCTCTGGAAAATTTATTTACACTAGGGCTAAATCTAAGCGCATTTAAGTCTCTCATCAGATAAACTATTTCAGGCATTTTGTCTCTATTTAGTAGTCATATGGATGCGATATATTAATTTATTCCAAAATTCATGGAAATATATTCCAAAAAGTTCATTTTTAGAAAGAAAAATGGAAAAATATTCCATTATTTTAGGCATAAATAGAAAAATTTAAATAAAACCCGTCTACAACTATGGTTGTGGTCGATAATAAGGATAGAAGGATAATAGAAGAGTTGGTTAGGGACAGTAGGCAGACAACCAGCCAGCTAAGTAAGAAGCTAAACATTCCAATTACAACTATCCATAATAGAATCAAAAAACTAATCAAGACGGGCGTTATAATCAATTACACTGTTAATCTGGACCACAACCTTCTTGGAAGACCGGTTCCGGCATATATTGGGGTTACAATTAATTATACTGTTCCTGGCAAGAAAATCAATCAGACAGATATTGCAAATCAGATAAAAAAAATTGAAGGAGTTTATGAGGTTTATATTTTAACAGGCGGTTCAGATATTCTAGTCAAGGTTTTGGTAAAGGATATAACAGAACTGAATACTTTTGTTACAGAAAAACTGAGAAATGTTGTGGGTGTCGATAAAACGCAAACATCAATTATATTAAAAGAAGTGTGATTCAATACAAAAACCCCTTCTCCCCTATCCTTTCATTAATCTCCCCGGCATAATTTGTAAGCATCATCTTCTTTACTTCTTCATGCTTTGTTGTATGGCCCAGAACCCAGCCCAGTTTTACATAAGCCACTTCCGGCAGCATGTCTTCAACAAAGATGCAGTCAAGCTCAATTGATAATTTTCTCAGATTGGTATAAACGTAAGGATGAACTCTGCCGTAGATTGCCTGTGTTGCGATTATTATTGGAATGCCTTTGTCAATCAATTTCTTGAATTTCTTCATCAAAGAATGCTCAGGGTCGGTGACAGGAACATGCCCAAGCGCAGTTGCAGCTATTACAATGCCTTTGTATTTTTTTTCCAAATAATAGTCAAAAATATCGGGATCAATTCCCGGATAAACATAAACCAAAGCAGTCTTCTTTTCAAATTTATTATCGACTTTGACTTTTTCATTATTTCGCCTTTCATAATTATTATTTAAAATTTCAATATCCCCTTTTTCATAGACCTTGGCAAGAGGCAATTCATTTATCGGGCGGAAAGCGTCTCTCCTGCTAGTGTGCATTTTACGAACACGGCTTCCTCTGTTTAAAATGCAGTAATCATCGTTGCTAGTGCCATGCAAGCAAGTTACAACAGCAGCGCCGTCAAACTTTGCAGCAGCTTGAATTGCGCACAGCAAATTTGAAAAAGCATCTGAGGAACCCCTGTCAATGCTCCTTTGCGCTGCTGTAAAAACGACAGGCTTGTTTAAATTCCTAAGGAAAAAAGATATTGTCGCTGTAGAGAAATGCAAGGTATCTGTTCCCTGAGTCACGACAACGCCTGCAACCTCATCGTTATTTAATTCTGATGCAATGCTCTCCGCCATTGCCTGCCAATGCTCAGGAGCCATGTCCTCGCTCATGATTTTCATCACCTGCTCGGCTCTTAAATTAGCGACATTCTCCAATTCAGGAATCATCTGCACAAAATCCTCTGCCGAGTACGAGGCGTATACGCCACCTGTCCTGTAATCAATTTTTGAGGAGATTGTGCCTCCAAAAGACAGGATGGAAACTGTAGGAAGCCCTTTTCTGTGCGCTTGTTTTCTTTCTTGGGGATGGCTTGGCTGGTATTCGCTGACAAGTTCCAATTTTATTATTCTCTTTTCATCAATCCCTATGTTGTAGCCGTTTTCAAGCTTCACAACAAAATAACCCTTTTCAAAAATATCAGGCCTGGGCATGAGGCTTCCTTCATAAACTTCCTCTTTTGTATGCACTTTTACAATGTCTCCGGGCTCAGGTTTCATACCAAGAAGATATGATAAGTTTATTTAAAGATTGCGGAAAAGTAGATGAAAATCGAGTGCAGAAGATTTTTCAGTTACGCAGTTCTGAAAAATCTTTTGCGAATAGGATTTTGTGTGACATGCGAGTGAGCGTGGTAAATAAGCGAGCGGGTGAATGAGAGAATGAGAGATGAGCTCTCACAAGTCACACGAGCTTTCGCAAGTCACACGAACTCGCTCACAATTGACTCAAAATCCGTGTTTGAATCCTAAGTTAAAATATTAAAAATTAGAAAAAATAAAATCAACCCATAGTAAAGATTATATAAGCTATCAAAGTAAATCTAGGTGGAATAATATATTGCTAAAAAACTCATAGACCGAGTAATAAATACGGTAACAATGGCTGACGACAAAATATTCATACCGACTAATTTCAAAAACTATTTATCAGTGCTTTCCAAAAGAAAAAACCAACAACAGGAAAAAAGAATGCGGTTATTAAACCCGGACTATATTTCCAAGAAGTAAAACTTTTCAAGAAATGGTGCATTTCGAAAATATAAATAGTCCCGAATACCGGCATAAACCATAATGGCCACTTATCAACAAAAATTAAAAAGAAAATGGCTAATAGTATCCAAAATATGATTTGGAAAAGATGGTGTGTTCCTTGAGGGACGGAAATCTTAAGATATTTAGAGATCAGTTTAGAGGCAACATCAATCTCATAGTGCCTCGCTATGTATTCTTCCAAATTATGTGCAATAGAAACAGATATAGAGATAAGAAAAATAAATTGAAGATCGTCAGAAATCATAGTATATCCTTTTACCCCATATAGCCGGGCTTTTCGTCCAGCATCTGTTTTGCCCTTGCTGCTGTCAGCTGCTCCTGCAGCTCCTCATAGTATTTCTCAACATCTTTTGTGACTGAAGGCCTTACCTTGTCAAGCGCTTTCTCAAAATGCCTTGGCAAGATGTCTCTTGAGTTTATGTCTTCCCTTAAGGTGAGAATTGCTGCTTCCCTGCAGACTGCCTCAATATCTGCCCCGACATAGCCCTCTGTCTTCTTTGCAAGCTGCATCAGCAAGTCGTCTTTTGTCTTCACTTCATCTAATTCAACTATAGTTTTATGGCTCTTGAAGTCTCTTGATGTGACTGGTTCGTCTACTGCCATCCTGCTTGCTAATTTATTTGATCGTCTTGAATCATTTTCAATTTCGCTTGAGGAGCCCGTCATGGATTTTACAGCTACCATTTTCTTCTGCTTTACTTGTTCTCCTTCAATAGATATAGGCATTCCTTTTGTATGGACTTTAAAGATTTCAAGTCTTGATCTTTCATCCGGTATCGGTGTTAAAATCATCCTGTCAAACCTTCCCGGCCTTAGCAATGCAGTGTCAACTATATCCGGCCTGTTTGTTGCTGCAATTACAACAACATCATGCAAGTCTTCCAAACCATCAATCTCTGTCAATAACTGGTTTACAACCCTCTCGCTTACATGGCTGTCGCTTGAAGCTCCCCTTCTTGGCGCCAATGCGTCAACCTCGTCAAAGAAAATTATGCACGGGCTTACTTGCCTTGCTTTTTTGAATATTTGCCTAACTGCCTTTTCGCTTTCCCCAACGTACATACTTAACAATTCAGGCCCTTTAATGCTGATAAAATTTGCTTCGCTTTCATTAGCAACAGCTTTAGCAAGCAATGTCTTTCCAGAGCCCGGAGATCCATAAAGCAAAATGCCCCTTGGAGGCCTTACCCCAAGCCTCTTGAATGATTCGGGGTGCTTCAAGGGCCATTCAACAGCTTCAATCAATTCCTGCTTTATATTTTCCAATCCGCCAATATCAACCCATTTGACATTTGGTATTTCAACAAGCACTTCCCTCAAAGCAGAGGGCCTAACCACCTTCAATGCCTCCTTAAAATCCTGCTGCGTTATTACCAGCTTTTCGAGCAATTCTTTCGGCAAAGGCTCGTCTTCCTTCAATTTTATGTCAGGCAACACCCTCCTTAAAACAATCATAGCGGCTTCTTTTGCCAATGATGACAAATCAGCCCCGACAAAGCCGTGGGTAATCTCTGCAAGCTCTTTCAAGTGCGTTATCTTTAAGTCATAGCTTATTTTTTCCATGTATTTTTTCAGCTTTGATATCTCAATCCTCTTGAACAATTCATTTTTTTCAGGATTTTCGCCAAGATACTTGTTGATGGTTTTTTCCAGGCTCCTGGAGTTGGCGTCCTTGTACCTGATCAGGTTTATTATCGCTTCCTTGTATTCGGGCTCGAATTCGCTTTCCCTGACAAGGTTCTCCTTTGTGTACAGAGGCATGTTTCTTGTGTGAATCTTCAATATGTTCAGCCTGCCTTCCTTGCTTGGAACCCCTATTTCTATCTCCCTGTCAAACCTTCCAGGCCTTCTCAAGGCAGGGTCCAGAATATTAGGGACGTTTGATGCAGCAATAACAACCACCTTGCCTCTTGACTGCAGCCCATCCATCAAGGCCAGCAATTGCGCTACGACCCTTCTCTCCACTTCGCCTCTTGTCTCTTCCCTCTTGGAAGCTATTGCATCAACCTCATCAATAAAAATTATTGAAGGCGCGTTTTTTTCGGCCTCCTCGAATTTCTTTCTTAAGTTTTCCTCCGACTGGCCATAATATTTTGACATTACTTCAGGCCCGTTTATCAAAATGAAGTGCGAGTTTGTTTCATTTGCGACTGCTTTCGCAAGCAAAGTTTTACCTGTTCCAGGCGGCCCGTGAAGCAAAACCCCCTTAGGGGCCTCTATACCAAGCCTTTCAAAAATTTCCGGATGCTTTAGCGGCAATTCAACCATTTCCCTTACCTTTTTTATCTCATCGTCCAAGCCGCCAACATCTTCATAAGTTATGTCTGGAACCCTTTCTTCTTCTATTTCAACTGCCTCCGAGCGGAATTCTATCTCTGTAGAATCAAGAATTATAACCGCTTGCTTTGGGTTTGTGTCAATAACAACAAATTTTATGTCGCCAAATCCTATGCCCATCATGCTTTCATCCAGAATGCTGAATATGTCCTCGTCAAAGAATGGGTTGCCCATCATGGTTGATTTTCTTCTTTTGGCCCCGCCCAAAGAAACTATGTCCCCTTTTACAACAGCCCTTCCCAGCAAGCCCTGCTTGAATATTTCAGGGGAAGCCCTTATGACAATGCCCTTTCTCGCAGGCGCAATTATTATTTTCTTTGCTTCCTTAACCAAAGCTTTCCTGACTTTGACTAATTCCCCTATTCCGGTCTTAGAATTCTTCCTTATAATGCCATCCATCCTTATGATATTAAGGCCTATATCTCCGGGGTAAGAGCGATCTGCAATTGCAACTGTTTTTCTCTCGCCTTCTATCTCTACAATATCTCCTGGCTTTATGTCTACTTCAGACAAGTAGCCGGAGTCTATCCTGACTATGCCCTTGTTCACGTCATCTTGTATCGCTTCCGCAACTTTTAATTTAAGTTCTTTTTCCGGCATTTTATGACTATTAGATAGGAGTATAAGTTATATAAATGTTTTGGAAATTCATAGAATCATCTAACCTATATAATTCTTGTCGGCAGGCGCGTTTACCTGCACTTTTGGGAGGGGTATTGGCGGAGGCAGGTTGACTTGCTGGCTTAGAATGAGCGCCTGCACATTGCATTTGGTAAGTACCGTGTTAAGAAGCCCCTCCATCAGCTCTTTTGGCAACTTCTTGTCTTTCTTCCAGTCTGAAAGGATTTCCCTTGACTTTTTCAGCTCCTCCATGTAAAGAAGCTCGCCTTCAAACAAAATGCTGCCGACATCAGGCTCGTATTTTGAAGTGAACTCGAAAACAAACCTTAGAACGTTCTGCTTCTTGTCTTTGCCTAAAGAGAAATCATCTTCTTGTATGTCCTTGATGCTGACGTTGTTGCTTATGTCAATCTTGCCTTTTGCAGTTTGGCCTTTCTCAGCGCTTAATTTGGTGAAGCTAAAGCCGACTATCATGAAAAGAAGGATTTGAAAAGAGTATTTAAAGGTTTGTGACAAAAATTTGAGCTGTTAGGTTAGCGTCACCTAAATATTAAAAAAATTATTTTAATTTTTTCTTGCTTTTTATATAAAAATGAATCATAGAGTATGTAAAAACAATAAAAAACCAACCTATAGTGTGACTCACTGAATTAAGAAAACCTAAAACAATGCTTCCAACACTATAAGTTTTATCTATTAAATCGTCTTTTGTATATAAAACAAAATAGAAAAAATAAATTAATGAAAAAATAAACCAACCGTATATACCATTTCTAATAGACTTTTTTAGTGATTTATCCATTAATCATCCTTATCAATAACCAATTTATCCCCTTTCACTTCTGCTTCTAAATCCTAGCCACCTTTCCAGCGATTGATCATTTATTGTGCTTTTTCACCCTTCATACGATTATATACTCAATCACATAAACATTTATAAAGATATTTGTTTTTTTAATTGTAATATGGCAAAACCAATAAGAGAAACTCCTACTTTAAGAGGAGAGGAAGCAAGGAAATTCTTAAAGCTTATGGAGAAAAGAGAGAATTCTCCAATGTCTGAAGTAGATAGGAAACTTTATGCAAATGTAGAGAAGCATAGGGAATATTTTGAGTCATTCCTTGATTAAATCTTTGTACATAGGCAAAGTGCCTTTTTCTCTTTGTCTTAAAATTTCAAATCCAAATTTTTTATAGAAATGAACTGAATCTTTTCTAGGGTCTGGATTTCTTTTTGCATCTGTGGTTATAAATCTTAATCCAATCTCCTTACTGATTCTTTGGGCTAACACCATAGTAAACTCAATCATTAAAGTGCCAGTGCTTCTACCTAAATATTCGTCAGAAACGCATAATCTACCGATTTTTAGCGCAGGCAGAGATTTGTATAGTATGCCTTGCTGCCTGAAATGCTCTTTCAATTCGCCTTGAAGGCTGATTGCGTCAGACAAAACAGTCACATATGCAACCAGCTCTCTTTTTGATTTCAAAAACCATAAATAAGTTGTGGACATTTGCTTTTTCTGATTATCGAGAGCATCTTCAACTAGAAAATCAACGAGTTCCTTTTCGTACGATTTAAATGTAGAAATAACTGATTTATGTGATTCATTAATTTGTTCTATTTCTATCTCATTTATCTTTATCTTCTCTTTATTATTTTTCATGATAATTATATTTAATATTTATCTCTTCTTCTGACCTTCATACAATTTTTTAACATAATCCAAGCTAGATGCTTCTTCCGGGCCTTTGTCTAATCTTCTTTGAATAATTCTCGGAAACCTAAGCGCGAATCCAGAGCTATAAGACGGGCTTTTCTGTATCTCGTCATACCCAACCTCAATCATAATCTTGGGCTTTACTTTTACTTCTTTCCCCTTCTCGGAAATAATCAAGGGCTTCAGCAATCTTGTCATTTCCATGAAGCTCAGCCCTTCCTCCTCCTTTTCCTTCAATCCGGTGCTTGCCTTGCCGATTTCAACGAAATTATCGTTTTCGTCCAAACAGGCAATAGTATAGCTGCTGAGCCATTTTGACCTTTTTCCCTCGCCCCATTCAGCGCCCACTATCACCAAGTCAAGAGTTTCCATCATCGCCTTGAACTTGACCATGTAGCCGACTCTTGCGCCGGGCTTGTAAGGGGCATTGAGGGCCTTAAACATCAATCCTTCATTTCCCGCATTCACTGCTTCCTTGAAGAATTTCTCGACGTCTTTTGCCTCTGAAGTTATTTTCATCCTTGACAAAACTATTTTTTTGGGCTCCTGTTTTATTATTTTCTCGAGAAGTTTCCTCCTTTTTTCAAAGGGCTCCTTGATCATGCTTTTCCCGTCAGAATATATCACATCAAAAACATTCAGCTCAACTGGAAAATCCGCGGACATCTTCTCAATGTCATGCTTTCTTTTTATCCGCTGGGAAATATTCTGGAAAGGGAAGTATTTTCCTGTTTTTTTGTCATAACCAACGGCCTCTGAGTCAATAATGAAGGTTTTTGCTTTGACATTTTTCCTAACATGTTCGGCAACGTCTGGAAACTGGTTTGTTACATCTTCTAAGCGCCTAGTAAACAGCCAAATCCTCCCGCTTTCATTTTTATGCGCGCTTATTCGAAATCCGTCATACTTGAATTCAACAGCGCATGGCTTTCCAACGGTCTCAAAGCCCTCCTCAACAGTGTCAACTTTCAAAGAGAGCATAACTTGTATAGGAATGCCAACTTTCATGCCCATGCCTTCAAGCGCAGAGAGCCCTTTTTTTGCTGCTTTTGCAACTTCGGCAAATTCGTTTGTAACGTCATAAGCGCTTTGGACGGCATCAGCATACTTATTGTATATTTCCCTGTCGCCAACTTCTATGTCGTTGCCTTCTTTTGCGTATTTAATGCCGAGCTGCCTGCCAAAGAAAGACCATACAATTGCGTCTCGGATGACGCCTTCCCCAACCCCAAGGCGCATCTCCATCAAGATTGTTTTTACTATATACTTTGACTCCATGGGCTTCGCTGATGTAAGAAGCTCCGCTATGAGCTGGGTTTTCCTGCCAACAGTCCCTTCCCCCTGCAATTCCGCGAGTTTTCTTAAGTTGTCAAAAACCTTTTTTGCCGTGAGCTTTGCTGAATGAAGGGTTGATTGCTTCTTTGTCTTTATGATGACTTCGGCAACCAAGCCAAGGTCGCCTTGCTTCTTCCATTCATTCTCTATTTTATCGATGCTTATGCCTGTTGCCGTGCTTAACGATTTAAGCATAAGCCTAGCGGCAACACCAATTTCCCTTGAATCGTAATTTGGGAAAACCCTTCCTTCAAGAAGAAGAATGACATGCTCGATATCCTCCAGGCTTGTTTCTCTCAGGAATTCCGAGATAATGTGGGTTTTTTCCAGCCTTTTAGTTGTCCTGCTTAATTCCTCGTAAACCTCAACCAGCCGAGAGTAATCCATAATGAGCATTTATGGAACAGGGTTTATTAATTTTATTGATTAAATCATTTTTAGTTAACTATTTAAATATCCTTATCAAGGATAATTTTATGGATATCGCAGACTGCATCAGGACAAGAAGAAGCATAAGGAAGTACAAAAAAAAGGACATCCCCTGGGACAATGTTGTCGAAATAATGCAGTCCGCGAAATACGCGCCTTTTGCCGGCAATGTAATGAATCTCAAGCTTGTTGTGGTAAAGAATGAAGGCAAGAGAAAGGCTATTGCAGAAGCCTGCTCACAGCAGTATTGGATGCAGGATGCGCCTATACATATTGTTGTTGTTTCAGAGCCCGAAAAGATAGAAAGGTATTATGGCACAAGAGGAGTAAGGCTTTACTCAATACAAGGGATTGCTGCTGCAATCGAGAACATGCTGCTCACAGCCCATTCGCTTGGATTGGGAGCCTGCTGGGTAGGGGCTTTCGATGAAGAAGAGATAAGGAGATTATGCAATTTTCCAGAGCATATAGATGTCCATGCTGTTGTCACGATAGGATATGCCGATGAAGCCCCTGAAATGCCGCCAAAATACAGGATAGAGCATTACATGTTCTTCGAGAAATGGTGGGGAAGGATAGAGCCTACCAAAACCGGAATAGGAATGTGGAGCCCTTACGTGAAGAGAGGAGTTACGCAAACCGGAGAGATGATAAAGAAAGCTGTTGGGAAAGTAAAGGGAAAGTTCAAGAAAAAAGAAGGGAAGAAATATAATGCCGAACATAAGTAATTAATAAATAATAGTTATGTTCGGCGAATATAATGAAGAACGAAATATTATTAAAAATTTAGGTTCTTCGTTATAGATTATTGAGCTATGGATTCTAGTGCCTTCCTTAACCTTCTTATCTGCCATATTGTGTTGAACGGAGAAGTTGAAACTCTTAAAATATTTAGTTTATCTTTAAATCCCACAACAATATTAAATTCCTTTTCTAGCCTTTCCTGGGCATTTGCTTGATTTTGAAATCTTGAGACTCTGAATACAACCATGCCCGGAGCGCTGTTTGTATATTGAATTAATTCTACCCCCGGAACCTTCGCAAGCTCTTCCCTTACAATGTTTCCAAGATACTCTACCCTTCTAAATTTATTATTCCATCCAAATTTTCTATGCTGCCTGAGCGCCATGCCAAGATGGGCGATGGCATAAGCACATACTGGCCCATTGTAATCTAGCATATCCTTCTCCACTTCGGTATCTCTTTTTTGGATGGGTGCGCCGAAAGGGACGTGCATGAAAGGCATTTCTGGCATTCGATCGGAGAGATATAGAATACCAGTTGTGGTTTCGCCTCTGAGCCATTTATGCCCACAACCAACAAGAGCGTCTGGGTCTATTTGCTGTGCATCGACTGGAATATGCCCGATTGATTGGGCTGCATCTACAAAATAAGGGATACCCCCTTCTCTTGCTATGTAAGATATGTCTGCTACCGGCAGAACTTTACAGGTATCGTGTGTAATGTGGCTGGTCACAATAAGCCTGGTCCTTTCATTGATTTCCTGCCTTATTCTTGAAGCGAGATCGCAGCCTGTCCCTATTATATTAACTTCTACTCTGCCATGTCTAGTTGCAACATCTATCGTGTGGCTTATGCTCCCATATTCATCAGAGGTGGTTATTATTCTATCACCTTCTTGGAATCTTATCGTACCGAGAATATCCTTCATAGCATAAGTTGTATTTTCATGGAAGTAAATATTGGAAGAATTTGTGTTTAGAATCTCTGCAACCAGCGTTCTTGTTGCCTCTGCTTCTTCTCTTAGTAAGCCTAAAGCACTTACCTTATCTCTTCGGTAATGCCTCATGCCTGCTGATGCAACTTCCATAGGGCTTCCTACGCTTGCAGAATTAAAGTCTGTGTTAGAGTGCCTCAAGCCAAGTTTTCTGGCCCTTAACTCCCACAAAAAATCATTTTTGTATGATTTTGGCGAGTACATAAACAATAAAACAATTTTGTCGGCTTTATAAATGTTTTTATTTTTACTATTATATAG
>JACQSQ010000090.1 GCA_016211245.1 Candidatus Woesearchaeota archaeon | reverse complement strand
TCAGTAGCTGATGAGGAACCCATGGAGTAGTACTGCTTTACGCAGTATGAAGAGAGTTATCTGAAGCTGAGAAAGCAGTTTTTTCTTCAAATTTTAGGATAATAAACTTTATATATACCTGCTATTTACTTACTAAATATATGGAAATAAGGAATATTCAGAAGACAGGCGACATGCACTACCTGTACCTGCCCACTTCGTGGTGCAGGGAGCACAAAATAGGCTCGAAATCAAAGGTAAGCATCGAGCAGTCCAGCGACGGAACTTTAACCGTTTCGCCACAAATAACGGAAAAAAAGCCAAAGCACCTAAAATTCAACATATCTGAGGACGACCAAGAAATAATACATAAGCTGGTGGTTGCATGCTACATAAACCCTATAGCCTCTTTTGAGATAAATCTTGAGAAAGAGATGGATTTCACAAAGCTTCTCAACCAAAAAAGGCTGATAAGCTTAGAGTCGGTCGAGATAGACAAGAAGCAGATAACGTGCCAGGGTGCAATCTCCGTGAGCGACCCAGAGTCTTTGCTCAAAACAATGGCAAGGAAAATAAAGAACATGATCATGGTTATGCAGGCCAGCTACGACAAGGAGCTGATAGGAAGATATGAGGACGAGATTGACAGAAGCAAGATGCTGATAGACAAGTCGATAATAAGCTCGCTGGCGTATGAAAGAACAACAAAATTGAAAACAATAGACCTTTACTATATTTCCTTAATATCGAAAGACCTGGAAAGGATGGTAGACCACCTCATACAGGTAAGCAATAAAGACCTGGAGTTCCTAAACTGGGTTTACGAGGTTATAGACCACTTGCAGAGCATACTTGAGGGAGCCAACTTGAACCACAAAACAGCATTGCAATTCATCAAAAAAACCACCAGGATAAAAAACTTCGAGGTAAAGGACATCAAGAGCTATGACAAGGAAAGAATCAGGCTGTCATTGACAAACATAGCGGAAGTCATTACAGACTGGGCGATAACCAAGGAGATAGAAAAATAATTGCTTTCAAAAAATAAAAAAATACAAAACATTTATAATAAATGATTCAAATAAGCTATATACACATATTTTTTATATACTATTTAGCTTATGTTATTAAGGCTGCCTAGAGAAACTTGAAAAAGTGGGGTATTTATGAGCCATTTAGTTGCAGAAGAGCATACAACCAATGCGGAATCAGCCATACTTGGCGAAATAAGGGAAGCCGAGAAAAAGGCAGATGAAATTATTGAGAAGGGGAGGCTTGAGAAAGACAGGATTATTCAGGAGGCAAGATCCGGCGCTTCAAAGCTGCTTCTGTCAAAGGAAGAGGAGCTTAAAAAATCCCAGGAGAAAAAAATAATGGATTTTCGGGACAAGGCAAGGCTGCTCAGCGAGGAAAAGCTTGCCGAAGGCAAGTTGTCAGCCAAGCAGGCAAAATCAAAATCCGAGAAAAATATGCAAAAAGCGGTTGATTTTGTGCTTAAAAAATTTGAAGAGATGATTTAAATGCTAAGCCCTTATGAGATGTCAAGCGTCATAATAACGGGCTCAAAAAGCGTCCAGCAGGAGGTTATAGAAGAGCTGCATCGCCTTAAAGTCATTCACATTATCGAGCATTCAAAAAGCGAGCTGGCAGACATAGGGGCTCCATTTGAGAGTGCCATCAAACTCTCGGAAATTCTTGTGAAAATAAGGGCCTTGATTTCCTCTCTGGGCATAAAAAAAGAGGAAAACAAATTCGAGTTTAAGGCAGGGCTTTTGGAAATAGGGCAGTCCACTGTAAAAATAAGCAGCGAACTGAACAAACATCTCGAGGAATTGAAAAATATAGAAGTGCAGCTTTCAAGGTATTATCTAGCAAGGCAGGAGCTTGAAACCCTCAAGGAGATAGATGTTCCGCTCGAATACTTTGCGCCTTACAGGTCATTGTCTTATTTTACAGGCTATGCCAAAAATGAGCAGTCCCTGTCAAATATCAAATCTGGGCTTTCAGCAGCAACAAAAAATTTTATGCTTCTTGAGTCAATTGCTAAAAAAAAGCCGTTTATTGTTTTGTTTGTGGATTCAAAAGCAAAAGATAATGCCGATATGATTCTGAAGAGCAACGGATTTTCAGGCATAAATTTTGCCAACATAAGCAACCTCAAGGGAAGCGCTGCCCAAAACCTAAAAAAGATTGAGGAGGACATAAAAAGGCTTCAAAAGTCAAAAGAAGAAACTAATAGAAAAATTGAATTGACGGCGCAGCAGAACAAGGATTTCCTGCTTGCGGCTGAAAGCTTTTTGGCAGAGCAGCTTGAGAAGGCAGAAGCTCCATTAAAATTTGCATCAACCCGGTCAAGCTTCCTGGTCAAAGGGTGGATCCCCACAAACAATCTGCATAGCTCGATTGAGAAGCTCAATAAGGCAGGAAAGGGCAATATCTATATTCAGTTCGAGCCGCCAAAAAAAAAAGACAAAGTGCCGGTAAAGCTCAAAAACCCAAAAATTGCAAAGCCATTCGAGTTTTTTATGGACATGTACAGCATGCCCTCTTACAGGGAGATTGACCCTACATTCTTTGTTTTTCTTACATTCCCAATCTTCTTCGGCATGATGCTCGGCGACATTGGATACGGCCTTGTAAGCTTGGCTGTTTTCTGGCTCCTTAAAAGAAAAATGCCCAAGGCAAGGAATTTATTGAATGTTTTAATGGTTGCTTCGTTTGTTACTATTTTTTTCGGCTTCTTTTTCGGCGAATTTTTCGGCTTGGAGATTTACCATCCTGTTGTCAGCAGGGAACATGATATGTTCACTCTGATGTTTATAGCGGTTGGAATTGGAGTTATCCACGTCAATATTGGGCTAATTATCGGATTTGTTAACGAGCTTAAATCACATGGGCTTATTCATGCAGTTTATGCCAAAGCAAGTTGGATTATATTGGAAATAGGTTTAGCGCTGCTGGCGTTGTCTGTTCTTGAAAAAATTTTAATCACGCCTTGGATTGGAGCAGCATTCTTAGGAGCTTCCATTCTTATGCTGCTTAAAGGCGAAGGGTTTAGGGGAATCATAGAAATTCCAAGCATTTTTGCAAACATTGTATCTTATGTAAGACTGGCCGCAATCGGGCTTACCTCAGTGATATTGGCGTTGATAATAAATGAATCAGCGGCAGAATTCTTTCATAAAGGTGGCTTTTTTATATTGGCAGGGGTTTTAATTTTGGTCGTAGGGCATGTGATGAATATTTTAATTGGATGGTTGGGTAGCTTTTTGCATTCATTAAGGCTGCACTATGTTGAGTTTTTTTCAAAATTTTATACAGGCGGAGCAAAGAAATACCATCCATTCGGGATTAAGGATTATTAAATAAAAAATTCAATAAACTAAGGAGGCATCGAGAATTAAATATTTTCGGAACCTCCTCGTAGAACTCGGAGGTAAAAATGGCAGCGGATTTGGGAACAGGATTGATTGCTTTGGCAGCTGGCGCAGCTGTTGGTTTAAGTGCGGTTGCAGCCGCTTTGGCTGAAAAAGAAATCGGAGTAGCCGCGGTAGGAGCTATGGCGGAAAAGGAAGAGCTCTTTGGTAAGGGGCTGATCCTTACTGTAATCCCTGAAACTTTAATATTATTTGGGATTTTGGGTGCTGTCCTTATACTGCGATTAGCGGGCGGATAGAATTTAAGCTAAAATGGGACTGGAAGCTGTAAAGGAAGAGATAATTAGAAATGCGAAGCTGCAGGAATCTGCCATGCTCGCCGAGGCTAGAAAGGAAGCTGCAAGGATGATGAAAGAGGCAGAGTTGAAAGCTGAAGGGCTGAAAGCAAAAAGCGAAGCGGAAACAAAAAAAGCGACAGAATCTATAAAAAAGCAGGCACTGGCTTCGGCAGACATGGAAAGCAGGAAAATGGTCCTCGAAGCCAAAAAGCAAGTAATAGAAGGCGTTTTTGCTGAAGTTAAAAAAAAATTGGAGGAGTTGGATGACAAAAAGAGAGAGCAGTACATGAAAAGTCTGATTGACAGGTCTTCAAAAGAGCTTGAGGTTGCCTATGTGCATTGCAGCAAGAAAGACGCAAAATTTGTCAAAGCTTTCAATGTGGAAACTATAGGTATACTTGGCGGCCTGATAGCGGAAAACAAGGACAAGACGATAAGGATTGATTACAGCTTTGAAACAATTCTTGAGGGCATAAAAGATTCGGAATTGCAAAGCATAAACAGGATTTTGTTTGGTTAAATGGCACGACTAAAGCTTGAGATGGAGGAGCCGGAAAGGATTAAGCTCGGTTTCTACCCCTACACTTATGTGAGGACGGTGGTGATGAGATCGGTTCTTTTCAAAAGGGATGATTATATAAAAATGCTAAAGATGTCATTTAATGAAATTGCAAAATTTCTGCAGGAATCCCATTACAAGGACGAAATCAATGAATTCGCAAATCAGCATTCGGGAGCAGACCTGATTGAGCTGGCCATGAACAGGAATCTTGCCAAATCCTTCAGAAAATTGACTAGGATAGCATCTCCTGAGCTTGCATTGCTGGTAAAGGAGTATGCCAAAAGAAAAGACATAGAGGACTTGAAGACAATATTGAGGGGAAAATTCACGAATGCCGATCGAAAAGCGGTTGAAAAGTCCCTGACCGCGGCAGGCACTTTAAGCTATGATTTTTTGGTTTCGCTGTTGAATAAGGAGTCGGTGGAAGAAATATTGAAGCACAACAAACTGGTCAATTTTTCATTATTCAAGGAGGGGATAAGGTCAATGAATGAGAAAAAGAGCTTGGTGGATATAGAAAACACCCTTGACCAGTATTACTACAAAGACATGATTAAATTTTCAAATGCGCTGCCGAAAGAAGGCGCTTTATTCAGGGATTTCCTGCTTAAGGAAGTCGAGATTTTGAATATTCTTACGCTGCTGAGACTTAAAAAAGCCCAGTTCAAAAAGGATTCAGTAAAAATTTTTATAATCAGCTCTGGAAACAAGTCCAGAGACGCATGGATATTGGAGCTGGCTTCGGCAGACGGCTTGGAACAGCTTTCAAAAACATTCAACAGGACGGAATATAAGGATGTGGTTGCCAAAGGCATAGAAGAATTCAATAGGACAAATTCGCTGATTGGGTTTGAAATAAGTCTCTACAAGCACCTGCTCAAGCGCTCGGTTTTGTTCGTGCACCAGCACCCGTTGTCTGTTGACACCATACTTGGCTATATGTTTGCCAAGGATATTGAGGTCAGGAACCTAAAAATGCTTGTCAAAGGGAAGCAGCTGGGATTGCCGGAGCAGTTTATAGAAAATCAGCTGATATATGAATAATCAAAATAAAAAATCGGATTAAAAATGGTAAAAATAGCAGCTGCAGGAAGCAACGAGTTTGTTGTAGGGTTCCAGCTGGCTGGCGTAAAGGACACTTTCGAGCTCGGAAAAGCATCATTCAATGAGCTTAAAAGCCTAAAGTCAAAAAAGGATTTTGGAGTTATTGTGGTTGACGAGGCGATTATGGAAGTCCTGGACTTGCATCAAAGGATTGAGATAGAGGCGTCAGTTAATCCTGTCTTTATACCCGTTTCAACAAGAGCCGAGCAGGACAGCTTGAAAAGGCTAATCAAAAAATCAGTAGGAGTAGATTTGTGGAAATGAATTAAGGTGAAATAATGGAGCAAGGAGTGTTATACCGGATTGCAGGCCCTGTTGTAGTAGCCAAGGGCATCAAGCCGAGGATGTACGATGTTTGCAGGGTTGGAAATGAAAAATTAATGGGTGAAGTGATTCAAATTGAAGAGGACAAAGTAATAATCCAGGTTTATGAGGACACCTCCGGCATTAAGCCGGGTGAGCCAGTAGTAAACACGGGGGAGCCGCTAAAAGTCGAGCTAGGTCCGGGATTGCTGGGCTCGATCTATGACGGCATTCAAAGGCCATTGCCTGTTTTGATTAAGCAAATGGGCGATTTCATCAAAAGGGGAGTTGATGCTCCTGGACTGGATTATGAAAAGAAATGGGACTTCAAAACTGCTGTCAAAAAAGGAGAGGAAGTTTCTGCCGGCTCTGTTTTGGGGGAGGTTGAAGAAAGCCCCGGCATAATCCATAAAATTCTGGTTCCCCCGATACAAAAGGGAAAGATTGCAGAAATAAAGCCCGGGAAATTCACAGTTAACGACGTGATCGGAAAATTGGACAATGGATACGAATTAAAATTAAAGCATAATTGGCCTGTGAGAGTTCCGAGGCCTGTTTCATCCAAGTTAAAGCCGGAAGCCCCTTTGATAACCGGGCAGAGGATTTTTGATGCCTTGTTCCCTTTGGCAAAAGGAGGGGTAGCTGCCATACCCGGGCCCTTTGGAGCGGGAAAATGTGTCACAGGGGATACTCTAATTTTTATAAATGACAAATTAGTTGAAATTAAAAAATTATACGATTCAGGTTTTGCTGATAAATACAATAAGATAGTGGAGTCAAACGGAAGTGAAACATTAATTCAACTGAAACAACCACTAAAAATTTACACATTTAATAAAAATAAAGTAGAACCCAATATTGCAACGCATGTGTATAAAGGAAAAAC
>JACQSQ010000093.1 GCA_016211245.1 Candidatus Woesearchaeota archaeon | reverse complement strand
ATTCTGAGAAGATAAAGCAATTACTGTAAATAATTTATTAATCTTTATTCAATCACAACTTTGCTTCCAATGCTCTGCCCTGGCATTCCAGTGTCAAACCTTGCCCTTAAAGCGCCAGAATTGCCGTGGATGTTTGTGATTTGCCCTGTTAATTGCTTGCCAGCAGAAGTCTTCCAGACGACTTTTCTGCCTACCATCTTTGAAGCCTTTTCCTTGTTGTCAACTCCGGGAACCTGCAGTATCATCTGATTTGTCCTTTTTACCCTTCTTGAGCCCCTGAAATGAACTATTGTGCCTTCCATATGGTTTTTTGGATAATATTCTGTTTTAAAAATGTTTGTGTTTTGGAAAATATTATAGAAAGATTTTAATTATAAACAAGGTTATTCGAGTATAATAATAAGGGATTTGTTGTTATTAATGCATTCAGTAGCTAATGCAAATGGAATTGACACCTCTAAATTTTATTGGGAAACTGCAGAGCCCGCAGAACTTAATACTTTAGTAGAAAGACTTTCAAATACAGAAGACGATGAAAGAATTTTAATAAGAGAAATTTTTACGTCGGAAAAAGCCGAGAACTGTTTTGGATGTAGCATGTGGTCCAGCAACCGAATTAACAGGTTATATTAAAGACGGCGTAGATGTTTCTTATACAGGATTAGATTTAAGTTCACGCATGCTTGAAATTGCAAGAAGTAGGCACATTAATGGACATTTTGTTATGGGAGATGTCATAAAGATGCCCTTCAATAATAATACATTTGATATAGTTTTATTAAAGCATTTATTGGAACATTTACCTGAGTATCGCAAGGCAGTTATTGAGGCGCTCAGAGTAGCAGAAGGTCAAGTAATTATTAATTTTTTCCACAAATTACTTCCAATACCTTTTGATATTACCATTTTTGATAGAAGAGGGTTTTACAATAATTGGTATAGTCGTTCAAGATTTGAAGAGTTCTTAAAAAGCATAGGAGTTACTTATCAAATGTATCCAACCTTAGGAGATGTCAAACAAACTGCTGAAGTGTATATTTTGGAGAGAAGATAAATAAATCTTTACAGCAAATTCACCAAAATAATTGGAATTAATAAGCAAGCCATTGAGTTGCTTCTTGAAATGTCAGTTATGTTCGGCACAATTCCAATCGCAGTTGCTGTAATCAAAATCAGGAATCCGATAAAGCCTGAAAAATATAAAACCATTAATCCGACGAAAGCAATAATCGCCAAGCTCAAAATAGAATAATTAACTTTGTTCATCACCTTTGAAAATATCCTGCTCGTGTACATTGTCAAAAATGTTGCAATCCCTCCTGCAACTAATGCAACGGATAAAAACAAAATTAAGACATTCATGTCAATATTCTGCATCAGCTGCTGCACGACGATTATAGAGCCGTTTCTTGCCTTTTCTATTGTGAATAAGGTAATAAGAGACAAGATCATTGAGACTGTATTAATCCCTCCTACTAAAATCAAATAGCTGTTTGTGTCGGTTCTCTTGACAAACTGCCCTGAAATGACTGCGGCTTGCGCAGGTCCCAATCCAGGAAAAATCGACACTAATGAGCCTGATAGCACGCCGCTTGTAAGCGATTTTGCAGTGTCTCTTGCTTTTACTCCTATAGTTTCTGTTATATGCTGCGCTGGCAAAACCACTTTTTGATTCAAGCTCAGCAGCAAGACGCTAATTCCAAACAATCCAGACAGCATGGGAAGCAATGGATCTTTTAGATTTGGAATGTTAAAAACAATCAATCCCAAAATGCCGGACAGCATTACAACAGCAAATGCCCAGAATTTTTTATTCCAATTTTCTTCCCTTGAAATCATGAATATTACGACAGCCAATAAAATCCAGCCGACATAATTTTTTACTGAGGAAAAAATGAATGGAACTGCAATGACCAATAATGGCGCTATTGCAATAGTTAAAATCAAGCATAATAAGCTGCCTATTGTGGCCAATCTTATTGCTTCATGCCCCATCCCCTGCAGCAATAATTTGTGCGCAGGCATAACTGCCATTGCCGTGTCATCGCTTGGAGCGCCGAGGTAGGTAGCGCTTATGAAATCTGTAAAAGTATGCGTTATTGACATCGCGATTATGAAAGAAGCGACTGCTATGACATTTGTATAACCCAATAAAACAGGAGAAACGCTTAACAAAATCAACGCAACCAGATTTATGTGCAGGCCCGGAGTCAAGCCCGT
>JACQSQ010000089.1 GCA_016211245.1 Candidatus Woesearchaeota archaeon | reverse complement strand
TTATTTTATCGCTTTATAAGGGTTATGTTTTTGAATTATCTACTATATGGAAAAGATATTATATTTTCTTGATTATTGCTTTGTTCACGCTTATGCTAAAATTACAATAAACACACTTCTTTTTCTTTTTAGAAATATAAATGTCTTTATTCTGGTATTTCATAGTATTTTTGCACTTTGGGCATTGCAGAATGAACATTTTAGATTTTGGAGTTTCACATTTGTTTAATTTTTTATGTATGCTTACAAAAATTGATATTTCTGTTCTTAGATATTTTGGTTATTTAGAAATTGGTTGCTGTCATCTTTTTCGCCCTGCACAATCTGCTGCACTCTTTCGTCTATCTTTTTTTCCATATCCTTGGTTACCTGGATGCCTTTGCTTTTCTTTCGCGCTTTTTTTGCCATGATGATTTTATTGCCCATTTTGGAATCTTCTTTCTCTGCCTTGGCCTGCACTGTTTTTTCCGCTTCTTTTTCGGTTTTAGTTTCTTTTTCAATTTTGTTTTCTTCTGTCTCTTTTTCTGACTCGGTTTTTTCCTGCCTTGCTTCTTCCTTGCGCTCCTCTTTTGGGATATTCACTATTTCTAAATTTTCAATTGTTTCTTTTTGTTTTAATTCGATGTTTTCTTTTGCTTCTTGTGGTATCGAGTCATATTTTTCCAAAGGTATGCTGAATTCCTCATCCACCTTGTCCAATGATTTTATCTCCTGCCTGATTTTTTCGTCCTGCTGCTTCAATTCCTCTGCTTTTTTCCTTTGCCCTTCCTTTATTTGCTCAACTTCCGACTCTTTATCCTTTATTGCCATTGCTATGCTGTCAAAATCCTTAAATTGCTCCCTAAGCTGATCTTCAGTCAGGTCAAAGTACTTGAAGAATTTCTCGGTAAGCTTGATCAGGTTAGTTCTGCCGAATTTCTGCCTTGAGATGTAGCCTGCCTTTTCCAGCTCTACAAGATGATCATATGCCTTATTAGTCCTAAGCTTTATCATGTCTGACTGCAGTATTGGGTATTTGAAGGCAATTACAGCAAGAGTCTCCATAACGCTTTTTGTAAGTTCCGTCTCTGTGACTATTTTTCTCACAACAGAAATCAGATGGTCTCTCACGGTAAATTTCCATAGATCACCTTCATCAACAAGCATGAGGCTGGACTGCTTTTGGTCATATTCAGCCTGCAGTTCCTTCAATGCAGCCAGAACTTCCTCTTTTCTTGCTCTGCTCAGCCTGCTTACCTCGTCAAGGCTTATTTTGTGCCCTACGGAAAATAAGATGGCTTCTACCTTGCTTTTCGCGCTCGCTTTTTTATCTGCCATTATGCCAGGCAATACAATTCATTCTCTTTTTTAATCTTATTCTCTTTCAGGAGCTTTTCAACAAAAATCTCAAGTTCTTTAATATCCACGCCGGTAATCTGAGAAAGCTGCTCCAATGTCAGTTTGCTCACCTTCAGGCATATAAGCACGGCATTGTGTATAACCGCGTTCATGTTGATTCTTAAAAAGTCATTTTCGGCCTTCAGCTGCTTGACAACCATGTCAACGCCATGAAGCCTTGCCTGCAGATCATTCAGGAATCTGGAAGTTTCTGTGCTTGACAATGACAGGCTTTCTGGCTTCATAACTTCCAAGGAGGACGGCATGTATTCAAAGCAAAAGCTTATGAGCTTGGAAGTTCCTTTGATCACCAAATCAAGCTCGACAAACTGGCTCCAGAGCTTGCCCTGCTCCCTAAGCCCGGAATAGTCCTCGCTTAAAACCACAAGCTCGGGATCCTCCTTTATGTGATCCACATACTCTTTTATTGAATTTTCAACATGCTCTTTTGGCTTGCCAAGAACCTCTATTATGGTTCTGCACCTTATATGGGCATGCTGCCCTTTCTCGTCTGCCATGCCTTTCCAGAAAGCCGCTGTATTTATAAAGTTTTATAATTGATGTTTGCCTTTTCCGATAAGGATTATACCTAAAATGATAGATATTCCCAAAAGAGAATAGATTGCCAGGTTTTTGGCTTTTTCATTGCTTGAAATGTATTCGTATTTTTTATTTGTATCATCGGCTATGCCTGCTAATGGCACGTTTCCTCCTTTGGCTTGGGTTAATAAGTTAATCGTATTTTCGTATTCTTTATTGCTCTCCGTTAGCTTATCTTTGTCATCAGTTGCAAGGTTAGTTTTATTTTCATTGTTGCCTGACTTTATTCTTACCGGCTTAATATCCAGATTATTAGTCTTGTTCGTGTCATCACACCCCATATTTATTTCAGAGATTATCTTGTAATCGCCTTCTGCCAGATTGGGGCTATACTTGTTTGAGGTTTTTTGCCTTGAAATTGGGAGAGATGTCCATGGATTATAGCTTTTTACCTCATTGCCGCTTGAGTCCTCAATCCTGGCAATTGCAGTTATGTTCGTTGGCTTGCCGCTTATCCTCTCAGCTTTCATTCTCCACTTGAAGTTTTCTTTTGTAAACTCGGGTGATTCAATCAGTATTTGCACCTTGTAGTCGCATTCTTCCGCGAAGGAAGCGTGTGGCAGAAACAATAGAATAGCTATGACTGCGAAAACAAGCCTCATTTGAGCAGCATAGAAATGTCTTTATTTAATTATATGGTTTTATATTGAATCACTATCTGATAATGCTAACAAAAGTTTTAATAAATACCGCTTAATATACTGCCTTGGGTGTAAGAGTGGGTTTTTTCAAGTTCTTAAAGAAGGAAAAAAGGCAGGACGCGAATGAGTTAGACTTGCCGCCTGAGCCGCCTCCTTTGGAAGGCTTTGGGGACAATCATGAGTTTCCTGATTTTCCGGAAATCAAAGCTGATGACCTTGACTTGTCAAAATTGGACATTCAGGATTTTGGGAAAGCAGGCAGCTACGAGCAGCAGTCTCAAGAGGCAAAAAGCAAATTCTCCCCTGATTTCCAGGAATCCGGCGAGGCAGATGATATGCCGGGCGCTTCAGAGCCTGAGTTAGTGCAGCCTTTGCCGGCTCCAGATGCGCAGCCTGTTCCGCCCCCTGAGCAAAACGAGGCTATGAAGAGCGAGCCGGAGCATATGCAGAAGGCAAGAAGATTGTTTCACCACGAGAGAAAATCCTGGGAGAGGCCATCTAGGAAAGAAGTTTACGTGAGAGTGGATAAGTTCAAGGGGATTCTTGACGGCATAAGCCTTATCAAGGCGAGCGTGAGAAAATCTGATGAAGCCCTGATGAGGCTTGAAAATATAAAAAATTCAAAGGACAGGTCTTTTGACAAGGTTAGGGCATCTCTTGAGGATTTGCAGAGAAAACTGATATTCATAGACAGGACTTTATTCAAAGGTGGTTAACATGAAAGAAAGGGTAGGAGCCCCTGTGTTTGTCAAGGTTGACGAGTACAAGGAGATTCTTGACGTGCTCGACATGGTGAAAGGCAAAATAGGGGAGATACGAGACACATTATCGGGAATAAACGAGCTTAGGGGCGAGGAAGATGCAGAAGTTTCAATGTGGAACAGCACGATAGACGACATAGAGAAAAAAATTGAGGATATAGACAAGATGATGTTCGAAATGGAATGACATGGGAAAAAATACAAAAGAGCAGCAGGGCAATGAACTTTTTTTTGTTCAGGTAAAAGAGCCTTCTGAAGTCAGGAGAAGCATTCTTGAAAGCCTTAAAGAGATACTTGAGCTGCTTCAAAGGTTTGAGAAATTCAAGCATATCAGGCATGAAAAGCTTGTGAAGATCCAGAAGCTAAGAGTCTTAATGAGGGACACTAACAAGCTAATGGGCGAGCTGAAGGGAAAGCTGCCGCAGACAAGCCTGAAAGGCGTTGCCCCCAAAAAAGAGGCAAGGCAGGCGAAAAGGGCGGCAAGAAAAAAGGAAGATTCGCAGCCAAAAAAAGAAAAGTCAGAACTTGAAAGGCTAGAGGCGGAGTTGAGCGCGATTGAAGGCAAGCTGAAGAGTTTTAGTTAGAAGTTTTTAATTGATATTTTTTATTGAGCTTCTTAATTTTTAAATCCGTTCGCTTCGCTCACAATAGTTAGTGCTCGGCTTTCGCTCGGTTGCCAGTCGCTCAAGCCTCGCCTATTTATGTCATAAAAACAATCAATCAACGGGTCACCTCAATCACTTTTACTTCCAGAGGTCGTTCTCGTTTAATTTTATTTGTCAGCAAATATTTTTATCTTATTATTATTTCTTATCAAAATCTTGTAATTTATAGCCCAAATAAATAAGAGCAATGAGAGCAATCCATTGTACAATTAAAGTCCAGCCAGGAGGTGTTGAAGAACCTCCGAACCATCCATAGACTGAAGCATAACGAAGCGTATAGTTGCTCAGTGTCACAAAATACAATCCAGTCCATGCAAATAGGTTTGCCATAATAGGTGAATGAATAGTTTGAAAGCTCAAAACAATTAAAGTAAATCCAATAGCCAAGTGAATAAAGAATAAAACTATGTTTCTCGCAGGAAATTCCGAAGGTTGGGACGAACCGAGATATGAGCTTAAGTAATTGTCCCTCTCTGGAGGATAGAACTTATCGATTGTCATATCAAAAATTATGGTGGACATAAAGAAAAAAGCAATTACAAAAGCAACAATCAATGATTTTTGCATAAGATTGTATCTTTATATAATACATATTTAAATGTTTCTAAAAACAGTTAACTTTTTAAAATTCTTCAGAATCTAATCACTAACGCGGGGATGCCGGAGCGGCCAAACGGGATAGTGTTTCGGCGTTTAGGCGCTAGAACATCCATACTCAAGTTTGGTAGAAGTAACGAAGCCGAAAGCTGATGAAGTAC